>JAOPYL010000124.1 GCA_025964625.1 Actinoallomurus sp.
GCGGCCGGAGTTCGTCGGCGAGGTCGCCTACACCGAACGCACCTCCGACGGCATGCTCCGCCACCCCAGCTGGCGCGGTCTCCGCACCGACAAACGACCCGAGGACGTCCGCGAGGAAACCTGAGGAGACTCATGCGTTATCGAGGATGTCGTAGTTCACCTCGGTGATGAGCTTGGTGACGAACGCCTCGAACTCGGGACCGGCCGCATCGATCTTCTCCTGCTCCTTCGCGTTGTACCGACTCGACCGTCAGCAGCAGCAGCCGAGCGGTGATGACCGGGTATGGCTCGCGTCCCTGATTCATGTTCGGCGGACAGTGAGCATGCCGTCGGGCTGGAGGTCGACTCGTGTCCCGAAGGGACGGCTGATCCGTTCGAGGACAGCTCGCAGCCACTCTGAGTCCGCGCTGGAGGCGTGGTGGAGTCGCATCTTCCGAGCCTGCATGGGAGCGATCCGAAAGCCGGCGAGCTCGCCCGTATCCGGTTCCACCGATGGGAAGTACATGAGGCGCAAGTCGTCCCTGTACTCGTCGTAGCCCGTGATCCCCTCGTAATCGTTGATGAAATCGCCACAGCCGTACAGGATCAGCTTGTTCCGGTACACCTCGATCGGGCGAGGATGATGCGAGGAGTGCCCGTGCACGACATCGACACCCCCCTCGATCAGCCGGTGGGCGAACCGGACCTGATCTGAGTAGACGCGGTATCCCCAGTTGGATCCCCAATGAATGGAAGCGACCACGACGTCACCGGGTCGCTTCACCTCCCGCACTCGGCTGGCGATGTCGGCGGCGCTGGAGTCTGACAGACCGGGTACGAAGTCGACTCCGGGCCGGATCGGGGTCGCGGCCCAACTCGGGGGGACGCCGCTGCAGGGCATCCCGCACGAGAAGGTCACGACACGCCCACCGCCCTCGGCGGTGACGACCGCGGGCCGCCGCGTCTCGTACACATCGTGTCCCGCCCCCACTGCCCGGAACTCTGGACCGGACAGCGCCTCGAGCGTTTCCTCAAGCCCTCGGTAGCCGAAGTCGAGCACATGGTTGTTCGCCAACGAACAGGCGTCCGGTCGGGCGACAGCCAAGCTGGGAAGGTTGTCCGGATTCATCCGGTAGTGCACGACCTTCCCCCGCGCGAACTCGTCACTTCGCGTAATAGCCGTCTCCAGATTGACTATTCGGACATCAGGCGCGACGTCGTCGAGCGTCTGCAAGGCGTCTCCCCAGGGCCAGGAGAAGTCGACCGGACGAGGAATCGGGCCGTTCACCGCTTCCGCCAGCTCGATGTAGCTGCGCGCATCGCAGACGTATGTCTCCTGCAGCGTGGGATCGCCGGGGTGCGGAAGGATCTGGTCGACGCCCCGGCCCAGCATCACGTCGCCACACAGGAACAACGTCATCAGGCCATCTGCCATTCTTCCACTCTGCCAGCGGTATTAAGACCAAAGACACTCAGGGCACGGTGTACCGCGCGGGCCCCGGCAGCGGGCCGGATCAGGCATGACGATCGCGCGACTTCGGTGCCCGGCGACAGCCCTGGTGCGCCAGTGACCACCTCCGTGGACGCGACCATCACCCGACCACGGCTGCTCGAACGGCGTGAGGGCACGGCGGCGACCAGCAGCCACATAGCCACCGCTGGTGAGTCGCCGGACTCCGCCTCAACTGCTCGCGGCCTGGAATTTGGGCTGGAGATTCTCCGGAGCCCGGTCTTTCGCCCTGCTGGGATCATTTGACTCGTACGCTTGGGCGATTTGGGCGGGGATTCGGCCGCGGTCGTTCACCGGTATCCCCTGTTGTCTTGCCCAGGCCCGGACGTCTGCCGCCCGCTCGCGGCTGTGAGTGGTCCGGGCGCCGGTGCGCCTGACGGAGCGTCCAGTCTCGCGTGTGCCGGCCTTGCGCGCCTTCTCGATGTAGGGCCTGAAGATCTTGCGAAGCTTGTTCGCGTTTTTGGTGCTGAGATCGATCTGGTAGGTGACCCCGTCCAGCGAAAAGGTCACTGTCTCGTCAGCCCGTTTGCCGTCGATGTCGTCGAGGAGCTGAACGATGGTCCTTTGTGCCATGTGAATCTCTCCTGCGCTGTCTTGCTGTGAGTCAGTCTTCCGGTTTGGCGTTGAGATGAGCGACTATGAACTTTTCGTAGACCTCATCGCCTCCCACGCGAGCTGACCTCGATACCGTCCTGGCTCACCCATTCGCGCACATCACTGTTGGAGTAACCGCGCCGGCGACGCACCGCCTTCTAATCGCCCGTGAACGCCCTGCCCTGGGAGGATCCGGAGGGCAGGGCGTACGGCTTCACGGGGTATCGCGGGTCTCATCGCGGAACCGCCGCAGCCAGTACCGCACCTCAACGATCATCGGATCGTCAGGCGGCAACTCCTCGGTGAGTTCCGCTGCGAACTCGTCGAGTTCCGCATCGCTCATCCTCTTGAGTGTGTCTCGCCAGGAATCCCCCCGCTCCATACTTCGACCGTACCGCGTATTTATGCAGGTCAGCTAGCCTGCCGCCGCGGCCCCGGCGCCCGTGCTGAAATAGCCGGCGGGTAGACCGTTCCCCGCCGGGCGGCGGACCGCCGTCATGGTGGACGACGGGATCGCGACCGGGGCGAGCGCGCCCACGGTCTGCCGCATCGCGCGGGCCGAGGGGGCGCACCCTGTGGTGCCGGCCGCTGGGCTCATGAGGACGGCACTCACGACCATCATCACAGGTCCGGGAACGTGTGGCGGCGAGGCGAACGCCAGGGTCCCGGCCAGGTCGGGGATGCGTTACTCACCATCAGAGCCTGCCCAGGCCGACAAGATCAGACCTCAGAATCACGAAGTGTTGGGGTACCCTGACCGCATGGCCACTCTTCAGAGCCTCCTTATCGAGCCGCGTTGACGCGCTGAGTCAACGCGGCTGCCCCTCATGCGTGAGGGGCTTTTTCATTTCCGGGGCCAGATAGAACCAACGGTGACGAGGGTTTCATGAGCGAGAGTGAGCCGGGCGAGACGATCACCGGTGTGATGGCATCCGAGAATGGATCGCGTCCGTTCCGCTACGACGCGCGTCTCGCGAACGAGATCGAGTCGCGCTGGCAGGAGCGGTGGGAGACCGAGGGCACCTTCTACTCGCCCAATCCCACTGGGCCGCTCGCCGCAGGGTTCGACCAGATGGCGGGCCGCCGCAAATTCTACGCTCTCGACATGTTCCCGTACCCAAGCGGTGCCGGGCTCCATGTGGGCCACCCGCTCGGCTACCTAGGCACCGACGTGTACGCCCGGTATCTGCGAATGACCGGCCACCATGTCGTACATACCTTCGGGTACGACGCGTTCGGGCTGCCGGCTGAGCAGTACGCGATCGACACCGGCCGGCATCCGCAGGTGACGACCCAGAACAACATCGACACCATGCGCCGCCAGCTCCGCCGCCTCGGCCTGGGCCACGACACTCGCCGTGAGATCGCGACCACCGACGTCGCCTACTACCGCTGGACCCAATGGATCTTCCTGAAGATCTTCAACAGTTGGGCCGACGAGCGGACAGGACGGGCCCGCCCGATCGAGCACCTGGTCGCCGCATTCGAGTCGGGTCAGCGGGTCGTACCTGACGGCCGCCCGTGGACCGAGCTGACCGAGGTGGAGCGCCGCAAGGTGATCGACGCTCGCCGGCTGGCCTACATCTCCGAGGAACTGGTCAACTGGTGCCCGGGACTGGGCACTGTGCTGGCCAACGAAGAGGTCACCGCCGACGGGCGCAGCGACGTGGGCAACTACCCGGTCTACCGCAGACCGCTGCGCCAATGGATGCTGCGGATCACCTCCTTCGCCGAGCGGCTGATCGACGATCTGGACTTGGTGGACTGGCCCGAGTCCATCAAGCAGATGCAGCGCAACTGGATAGGGGCGAGCGACGGCGCGCACATCACCCTGCGGGCGGCCGACCACCCGGAGATCTCGATCGAGGTTTTCACCACTCGGCCGGACACCCTCTTCGGTGCGACCTACGTGGTGCTGGCCCCCGAGCATCCACTGGTGGATCAGCTCATTCCGGATGCCTGGCCGGAAAGCACTCCCGAGGCATGGCAGTACCCCCAGGGGCACGACGGCGGCGTCGCGTGGACTCCGCGGGACGCCGTCGCCGCGTACCAGGAGATGGCCGGCCGGCTCAGCGACCGGCAGCGCACTGCCGAGGCCTACGACAAGACGGGCGTCTTCACCGGTACCCACGTCATCAACCCCATCACCGAAGAGCGGATCCCGGTCTTCCTGGCCGACTACGTGCTGATGGGGTACGGAACCGGTGCGATCATGGCGGTCCCCGCTCATGACCAGCGGGACCTGGACTTCGCGCACGGGCTCGGGCTGGACATCCGCGAGGTGCTGGAGCCCCCCGCGGCCTGGCTCGCCGAGCACGGCACCGACGAGACCATCCCGGCAGGCCAGTGGCAGACGGCATTCGTCGGCGATGGTGCCTACGTCGAAGCACCCGGGCCGAAGCTGGCCGGGTTGAGCATGCAGGATGGGATCGTGGCCGCCATCGGCTGGCTGGAGGAGAAAGGCGTCGGCCGAGGGACCCGGTCGTACCGGCTGCGCGACTGGCTGTTCTCCCGGCAGCGCTACTGGGGCGAGCCGTTCCCCATCGTGTACGACGAACACGGGCTGCCGATCGCGCTGCCCGAGGACACTCTGCCCGTACGCCTGCCGGAGATGACCGACTTCCGGCCCGAACCGCAGGAGGACGAGGCCGGCGAACCGATGCCGCCGCTGGCCAAGGCGAGGGAATGGACAACCGTCGAGCTCGACCTCGGCGACGGGCCCAAGCGCTACCGGCGTGAGCTCAACACCATGCCGCAGTGGGCCGGGTCCTGCTGGTACTACCTGCGCTACCTTGACCCGACCAACGACCAGGCGTTCGTCGACCCTGAGATCGAGCACTACTGGATGGTCCCGCCGGACGCCGCTCAGGACGGCGACGGTGGCGTCGACCTGTACGTCGGCGGTGTCGAGCACGCCGTGCTCCACCTGCTGTACGTGCGCTTCTGGCACAAGGTGCTGTACGACCTTGGGAACGTGTCCACCAAGGAGCCGTTCCGGCGGCTCTACAACCAGGGCTATATCCTGGCCGACGCCTTCACCGACGAACGCGGCATATACGTCCCGGCTGCCGAGGTGGTCGAGGCCGAGGACGGCACGCTCACCTATCAGGACAAGCCCGTGAGCCGCCGGGCCGGCAAGATGGGCAAGAGCCTCAAGAACAGCGTCAGCCCTGACGACATCTATCAGCGATACGGCGCGGACACGTTGCGGTTGTACGAGATGGCCATGGGCCCGCTCGATACCGACCGCCCCTGGCGGACCAACGACATCGTCGGCGTCCACCGGTTCCTGCAGCGGCTGTGGCGCAGTCTGATCGACGAGGGCACCGGTGAGATCCGGGTCGGCGACAGGCAGCCCGATGACGACACCCTCCAGCGCCTGCACCGGACGATCATGATCGTTCGCAAGGACTTCGAGGGGCTGAGATTCAACACCGCCATCGCCCGCCTGATGGAGTTGACCACGCACGCATCCAAGGTCGCGGCGAAGGATGAGGCGGTGCCTCGTGCGCTGGCGGAGCCGCTGGTACTCATGGTGGCACCGCTGGCGCCGCACGTCGCCGAGGAACTATGGGCGCGCCTCGGTCACGAGGAGTCGCTGACCTACGCGCCATTCCCTGTGGCCGACGAGGCTCTCGCCGCCGAGCAGACCGTCAACCTGCCGGTTCAGATCAACGGCAGGACCCGCTTCACGATCGACGTTCCCGCGGACGCCGGCAAGGAGGAGATCGAGCGGCTGCTGACGGCACATGCGGACTTCGCGCAGTACACCGAGGGCGTAACCGTCCAGCGCCTGGTCATCGTCCCCGGCAGGATCGCGAACATCGTGACACGGTAGTCGGAGTTAGGGTCACAGGCCGCGCGGCCGAGGATCGGGGGGATGACCCCGGCCGCGCGGCGGTCCGTGGAGGCGCTCAGCGCCGGATGGTGACCTTCATTATCTGCCAGAGCTCCTCTCGGAGCCGGTCACGACAGACACGGTACTGCGCCCAGTTGCCGTCGAAGGCTGTCATTACGACATATTCCTCATCGGCGTTGTGCCGCCGTGTCCTGTCGGGCCTGAGCATCGTGTCGTGCATCTCGGCCCAGAGGCCGTCTCGCCACGCGTTGTAGAGCTCGGCGTCGCCGCCGAACCTCGTCTCCACCAGGAGCTTCTCGTCCTGAAGCACCCAGTTCGCGAGGTCGGGAGAAGAATGCGTGTGGCGAAACGGCCGTCGCCTCCTGAGCCTGCCCAGGGGTGGGCTGTCGTGCTCGCCCGGCGGCCATACCTTCATGACGTCCCCCTCGTGTCGCGTCCCGTTAGGTAGACGTCTCACACCGCGTTCCGGATGACAGGAATGTTCGCCGGGGGCCTTCTCTGAAAGTCTGTAGTCATGCAGCAGCGCCGTACTCTCCGCGAGGACCTGCTCGACGCCACCGCCGCGTTGATCATTGAGCGCGGATTCCGGCGGGTGCGGATGCAGGACGTCGCCGACGCGGTGGGGGTCAGCCGGCAGACCGTCTACAACGAGTTCGGCGACAAGTGGCGGCTGGCGCAGGCGCTGACACTGCGGGAGAACGAGCGCTACCTCGACGGCGTGGACGAGGCCCTGACCCGTCACACCGACCTGTACTCGGCGGTCGCCGCCGCGGTGGCGTACACCCTGGGTACCGCGGCGGACGACCCGCTCAAGAAGGCGACGCTGACCGGAACCGGCAGCGAGGACCTGCTCCCGCTGATGACGACGCACGCCGAGCCGGTGCTGTTCGCGGCGAAGCAGCGCATCGTCGCGCACGTCCTGGGCCAGTGGCCGGACCTGGATGAGGCCGAGGTGACCGAACTCGCCGACGCGGTCGTACGGCTGACGATGAGCCATGTCGTGCTGCCGACCGACCCGCCGGAGATCGTGGCGGCCCGGCTGGCGCGACTCGTCGTGCGTTATCTCGGCGACCCGTCATGAGTCGGTTCAGCGCACCGGCCACCGCCTTTACATTGTAGATTACTTAGGGAACATCCGCCTCGCGCATGTCCGCGTGGGCCTTCGCGCCCGTCGCGGTCGGCTGGTTCGCACGTGTCCGCCGATACCGGTCGCTACTGTTGTCCGGGCCAAGACCGAAGGAGATTCGGGTGGATTTCGACCTGCCGGCGAGCGCGCTCGCCGTACGCGACGGCGTGGCCGCGATCGGCGCGCGCTATGGGCTGGACTACTGGGACCGCTGCGACGCGGAGAAGCGCTGGCCGGAGGAGGTCTGGCGGGACCTCGCCGACGGCGGCTGGCTCGGCCTCGCCGTTCCCGAGGAGTACGGCGGTGGCGGTCAGGGCCTGCTCGAACTGGCGGTGGCCGCCGAGACCCTGTCGGCCTCCGGCGCGGGCGCGGCGGCGTCATTCGTCTACCTGCTGACCCCCGCGTTCGGGGCGCTCACCATCGCCCGCCACGGCACCGAGGAACAGAAGCGCGCGCTGCTGCCCGCCCTCGCCGCCGGCGAGTCGGAGACCTGCTTCGCGATCACCGAACCGGACGCCGGCAGCAACGCGATCAACATCAGCACCCACGCCCGCCGCGAAGGCGACGACTTCGTGGTCACGGGCCAGAAGATCTGGATCTCCGGCGTGGAACGCGCCCGCCACATGGTGCTCGTCAGCCGTACGATCCCGGCGGCCGAGGCCAAGCCGCGCCTGAACGGGTTCACGATCCTCCTCGTGGACATCGAGGAGGCGGTCGCCGAGGGGACGCTCACGTACCAGCCCATCCCGAAGCTGGGCACCAACACTGTCGCCTCGAACATGGTCTTCTTCGATGACGTGCGGGTCCCGGCCGCGAACGTCATCGGAGAGGTCGACCAGGGCTTCGCCGTACTCTGGGACATCCTCAACCCGGAGCGGATCATCGCGGCGGCCGGCGGCGTCGGCGGCGGCGAGCTGGCCCTGAAGGTCGCCTGCGACTACGCGAAGGACCGGGCGCCGTTCGGCAGGCCGATCGGCGCCAACCAGGCGGTCGCGTTCCCCCTCGCCAGGATCAAGGCGCAGGTCGAGCTGGCCCGGCTGATGACCTACAAGGCGGCCTGGCTGTGGGACCGGCAGGAGCCGTGCGGCTCGGAGGCCAACATCGCCAAGCTCGCCGCCGCGGACGCGGCCTGGCAGGCGGCGGACCGCATGTTCCAGGCGCATGGCGGTATGGCCTACTCGCTGGAGTACCCGGTGGCCCGGCTGTTCCGCGACGCCCGCATCGGCAAGAACATCCCGGTCGCCGAAGAGCTGGTCCTCGCGCACATCGCCCAGAACGAGCTCGGGCTGCCGAAGTCGTACTGAACCGCCCCGTCAGCAGGTCTCGAGCAGGCCCACGGCCACGGCGAGGTCGTGCGTCAGCGGGTGGCCCGGGGCCTGCGGGGAACGCATCATGGGAACACGTCTGCACGAAGGAGTGCGCAATGCCGAAGCCGTACGCCAGCGCCGTCCTGCCGGCCTCCGCCGAACACGTATGGGCCTACCTCCGCGACTTCTCCAACATCGCCGACTGGCATCCGGCCATCGCGAGCGGCGAGTTGGAGAACGGTTCCGGCGACCAGGTCGGCAGCGTCCGTAGGCTGAGCGGCCCGGGAGGGGAGACATTCCGGGAGCGCCTGCTGGCGCTGGACGACGCCGAACGCTCGTGCACCTACGAGTTCGTCGAGAGCCCGTTCCCGGTCCGCGGCTACCGCGCGACGCTGCGGGTGATGCCGGTGACCGACAGCGGCCAGGCGTTCGCCGAATGGTGGGCGTGGTTCGACTCCGACGCCAAGGACGAGGAGTGGCTGACGAAGGCCTTCGGCCAGGGGGTGTTCGCGACGGGACTCGCCGCCCTGCGCGAGCGTTTCAGCTGAACTCGGCCGGCCGCTTCTCGCGGAGGGCACGCACGCCCTCGCGCAGGTCCGGGCCACCGAAGCCGAAGAACTCCATCGCCAGCGAGGCGTCGAACGCCGGGCCGGCCGTGCGCAGCCAGTTGTTCAGCGCGTACTTCGTGAACCCGATCGCCTGCGCCGCCCCTTCGGCGAGCCGCGCGGCGATCTCGAGCGCCTTCTCGTGCACGTCCTCGTCGTCCACGCACACGCTGACGAGCCCGATCCGCTCGGCCTCCTCGCCGCTCAGCGGCTCGCACAGCAGAAGGTGGTACTTCGCCTTGGCGAGCCCGCACAGCAGCGGCCAGACGATGGCCGCGTGGTCACCCGCCGCCACGCCCAGCCGCGTGTGGCCATCGATGATCTTGGCGGTCCGCCCCGCCACGGAGATGTCGGCGAGCAGCGCGACGGCCAGGCCCGCACCGACCGCCGGCCCCTGGATCGCGCTCACCACCGGCTTCACGCAGTTGATCACGTTGTAGACGATGTCGCGCGCCTCGCGCAGAACGCGCGAGCGGACGTCGTAGTCCGCCATCATCTCCTCGATCATGGCGAGGTCGCCGCCGGCCGAGAACGCGGCGCCCTCACCGCGCACGACGATCGCGCGCACGTCATCGTCGGCGTCCGCGTCACGCCAGATCCGGGCCAACTCCCGATGGGCCACGGCGTCGACCGCGTTCAGGCGTCCCGGTGCGCTGATGGTGACCCGCAGCACACCGTCGCGAGCCCAGTCGATCTTCAGCCGCTCGTACGACGAATAGCTCATCGGTCACTCACCGGTCCTCACGTCAAAGGCCCGGCGAAGCCGGGTCACGGCCCACGCGCGGGCTGCGGCCGCGTCGTCGAACTGCTCGGGCAACGTCACGAAATTGTGGATCATGCCGTCGTAGCGGCACAGCTCGACCGGCACGCCGGCGGCCTGGAGCGCGTACGCGTACGCTTCGCCCTCGTCGCGGAGGATGTCGTACTCCGCCGTGATCACTGTCGCGGCCGCGAGCCCGGACAGGTCGTCCGCCCGCAGCGGCGCGATCCGGGGGTCGGACCGGTCGGCGCACCCCAGGTAGTGCCCGAAGAACCAGGCCATGGTGGCCGCGCTCAGGCCGTATCCCTCGGCGAACTCGGTGAAGCTGGGCGAGTCCAGGCCCGAGTCGGTGTTGGGGCACAGCAGCAGTTGGTGGGCGAGCGCGATCCCGTCGTCGCGAGCGAGCCGGGCCGTGACCGCGGCGAGGTTGCCGCCCGCGCTGTCCCCGCCCACCGCCACCGCCTCCGGCGTGACGCCGTAGCGCTCCGGGCGCCGCACGACATCGGCCGTCACGGCGAACGCGTCCTCGGCGGCCGCCGGGAACGGATGCTCGGGCGCGAGCCGGTAGTCGACGCTGACGACGGCGCAGCCGGCGTCTGCGGCCAGCTGCCGGCACAGCGCGTCGGCCGAGTCCAGGTCACCGATGGCCCAGCCTCCGCCGTGGAAGTAGACGAGGGCGGGCAGCACGCCGTCGGAGGGCCGGTACACCCGGATGGGGATCTGCCCGACCGCGGCGTCCTCCACATGCGGCAGGGCGGGCCCGGCACCGCGATTGGAATTGGTGCGCATGGCCTGGCGCATCGCGGCGATGTCGGGCTCGGCGGGGGGTGCCCCGGCGTCCAGGAGCTCCAAGAACTCGATCGTCTGCGGATGCAGCGGCATGCGGGCGACCTCCACGCTCGGCTGGCGCCGACCTTATCCCAGGGGTGATCCGGAGCCGTGAGCGCCTTGATCCCGGACCGGACAGGCGTTGTCAGTCACGCGCCTCGGCGACGAGCGCCTCGACGAGGCGCGGGTCGTCGGCCTCTTCGGGATGCCACTGCACGCCGAGGCCGAACCGGTGGCCCTGGAGCTCGATGGCCTCAATGATCTGATCGTCGGCCCATGCCACCGTGGTGAGTCCCTTGCCGAGGCGTTTGACGGCCTGGTGATGGCCGGTCGCGACGTCCGCATGGTCACCGAGGGTCTTGCCCAGCGTGCTGGTGACGCTGATCTGGACGGAATGCCTGCCGAACCTGCCCGGCGCCAGGGCGTGGGCGTGACCGCCGACGACGTCGGGCAGGTGCTGGATCAGGCTGCCCTCCCGGACGACGTTGAGCACCTGCATCCCCCGGCCGATGGCGAGGAACGGCAGGTCCGCGTCGATCGCCGCGCGCAGCAGCGCGAACTCGAAGCGGTCGCGGCGCGGCTGCGGCGGCCCGGTCTCCTCGTGCGGCTCCTCACCGTACAGCGCCGGGTCGACGTCTCCCCCGCCGGCGATGATCAGCGCATCGAGGCGCTGGACGAGGACGGGCACGGTGGCACGAGCCGACGGCGGCACCAGCACGGGTACCGCCCGTGCCCGCTCCACCGCCCGCTGGTACGCCACCGGCAGCAACGCGGCCTCGCGCACCCAGTCGGCCCAGCGAGCGGGCTCGAGGTTGGCCGTGATGCCGATGAGCGGCGGACCCGCGCCGTACGTCGCCCCTGCCATGCCAGAGCCCCCTCCACGACGCCGTACCGGCGGGCGTCTCCTTCGCGTCCGATCATCATTGCGCATAGTCGCCGTTTTCGGGCTCTCGGCGCACGGGGCCGGTCCGGACGGACCTCGCCGGCCCGGATGTTCCCGAAGGGGGCCGGCCCGGCATCGGACCACCTCTCCTCCCGGCAGGCCGCGTGCGCCGAAGAGCGCGAGTAGATGATCCTTCAAACTCGTAGGTATTTCTTCTATCTCTGACGGCAGGATGATATCAGCGGCCACGGAAAACAATTTCATACCGAGCAGTATTTGCATGTGCGAGTCAATTACCCTCCGATCACACATAATCCCCGTTCGATTACTCTTCGTATATGCACTGACTCGACTCCCGTAAGAGGTTGATGTTATCCCTGGTGAGATGCGAAACTCATAGACAGGGGAGCGTGATCGAGGTCATCGAACCAGGAGTGGGGGATTGATGAAATCGTTGAATCCCCGGATCATCAAGGAGAGTTTTGCCCTCATCGAACCCAAGGCGGAAGAGGCCGCCGCCTATCTCTACGGTCGTCTATTCGCGGAGAATCCACAATTTCGAGCGCTCTTCCCGCCCGCCATGGACGTCCAGCGCGACCGACTGTTCCACGCCCTGCGGGAGATCGTCTGGAGCCTCGACAGCCCGGACACGCTTTCGGCCTTCCTCTCCCGGCTCGGCCGCGACCACCGCAAGTTCGGGGTTTCCCGTGAGCATTACGACGCCATGGGCCGGGCTCTGCTGGCCACGCTGCGTAAGTACGCCGGCGACGGCTGGACCGCGGAGATGGAGTGCGCCTGGCGAGTCGCCTACACCACCGCGGCCGGCATGATGATCGAGGCGGCCGAGGAGCACGCGACGGAGCTCCCCCCGTGGTGGACCGGCGAGGTGGTCGGACACGAACTCCGGGGCCCCGACCTCGCGGTGCTGACGGTCCGCACGGCCCAGCGGCTGCCGTACCAGGCGGGCCAGTACACCACCATCCAGACCGCGCGCTGGCCGTGGACATGGCGGGCGTACTCCATGGCCAACGCCCCCCGAGACGACGGACTGCTGCGCTTCCACGTGCGGGCGCTGCCCGCCGGCTGGGTCGGCGGCGCGCTCGTCCGGCATACCAAGATCGGTGACACGCTGCTGCTCGGCCACGCTGCGGGGTCCATGACGCTCGACGCCGACTCGGACCGCGACATCCTGTGCGTCGCCGGCGGCACCGGGCTGGCCCCCCTGAAGGCGCTGGTGGAGGAGACGGTCCGCACGAACCGGCGCCGGGACATCCACCTGCTGTTCGGCGCCCGCACGCCGGCCGGCCTGTACGACCTGCCGGACCTGCGGGCGCTCGAAGCCGGCTATCCGTGGCTTCGCGTGGTCCCGGTCGTTTCGGCGGACCCCTCGTTCGACGGCATGCACGGGCAGGTGCCCGACGTGCTCGACCGCTTCCACGACTGGTCCGGCCACGACGTCTACGTCGCCGGCCCCACGGAGATGGTCGAGCGAACCGTCACCGGCCTGCAGGACCTGGGGGTCCCCGCCGCCCGCATCCACCACGACCCGCTCGGCCGTTAGGGCCGCCCGGCGGATCGCCGCCTACCCGCCCGCCGATCATCTACCGGCTCGGCCGGGAGCGACCCGTCTCCGCGAAGCCGAGATGACGGGACGGACGCGGACCCAGGCGGTACTCACCGCCTGGGTCCGCGCACGACAGGCCGCCGCCTTTACGTTGTAGATCCGTTGTGGAGGTGCTCGCCGAAGAAGGTGAATATCCGGCGCCAGGCGTCCGCGGCGACCTCGGGATCGTGGTGCATGCCGGTGACACGGCGAAGGACGCCGATCACCGGCCCGGCGTCGTACTCGGCAAGGAAGCTGTGCCCGACGCCGGGGTACTCCTTCACGTCATGCGGCACGTCGAGCACGGTCAGCGCGCGGTCCAGCCCGGCCGCCCTCCCCCGCAGCAAGAGGTCTTTCTTCCCGTAGCCCGCCACGACCGGGCAGGCCCCGTCGAGTGCCTCCTCCGCGTCGCGCGGCACGACGCCGTAGTTCACCGACGCGGCGTCGAAGTCGTATCGCGCGGCCGCCACGAGCGCGAACCCACCACCCATGCAGAAACCGATGACGCCGGTCTTTCCGGTGCAGTCGTCCCGGCCGGCGAGCGCCTGCCGCGCCGCCTCGATGTCGTCGAAGGTGCGGCCGCGCCGCGCGGACAGGTCCCGGAATGCCCGCTGCACGCAGCGGATCCGCGGCCCGCGCGAGTAGAGGTCGGGCGCGAAGGCGAGGTAGCCCTCGGCGGCCAGCCGGTCGGCCTGGCGGCGGATGTCGCCGGTCAGCCCGAACGCCTCATGCAGGACGACGACGCCCGGCCACGGGCCGTCGCCGTCAGGGATCGCGAGATAACCGGGAAGTCCGTCGGGGAGCGTGATGTCGACCATGGTCCCCTACCTTTGCCTCCGGCACAGGGACGATCAAGAGGAGCAGTCGTGGATCTCGGCTTGACCGGAAAAACCGCCTTCATTTCCGGAGGCTCGGCGGGCATCGGAATGGGCATCGCCCGTGCTCTGCTCGCCGAGGGCGCCTCCGTGGCGATCTGCGGGCGTGATCAGGTACGGCTGGCGAAGTCGGCAGAGGAACTCGGCGCGTACGGCGTCGCCGCCGACGTCACCGATCCCGACCGGCTCCGGGAGGCGATCGACGACGCCGCCGGCCGGCTGGGCGGCCTCGACCTGCTGGTGGCGAACGCCGGAGGCAGCCAGGGCGGCGATCTACTCGACTCCACGCCGGAGGACTGGGCGGCGACGTACGCGGTCAACGTCCTGCACGCGGCGCACGCCGTCCGCTGCGCGGTGCCGCACTTCGACGGGCGCGGCGGCGGTTCGGTGGTCATCGTCTCGTCGGTCACCGGTTGGAAGCCGGGCCCGAAGTCGTCCTACGCCTCGGCGAAGGCCGCGGAGATCCACCTGGCCGCGACGCTGGCCCAGGAGCTGGCGGGCCACGGCGTCCGGGTGAACGCGCTGAGCCCGGGCTCGACCTACTTCGAGGGCGGCGGCTGGGCGGAGCTCGGCCGGGCGCAGCCCGACCGGCTCGCGACGTTCGCCCGCGAGGACTTCCCCGCAGGCCGGCTCGTCACGCTGGAGGAGGTCGCCGACGCCGCCTGCTTCCTGCTGTCCCCGCGGGCGAGCGGCATCAACGGCGCCAACATCTGCGTCGACGGCGCACAGGACCATCCCAGCGCCCGGCGTCTCTTCTAGTGATCCGTCAAGGGACCGTTCAGGGAGCGACCCGGCCGTTGGCCTCGAAGGCAGCGTGGGTGAGCGGCATGATCTTCGCCCACTCGGCCTCCATCTTCTCGGCGACCATCTCGATCTCGCGCTGCGGGAACGACGGGAAGGTGGAGTCCTCGCGCCGGGTGCGCAGCGAAAGGAAGTTCATGAGTGCCCGGGCGTTGCAGGTGGCGTACATCGAGGAGTAGAGCCCGACGGGCAGCACCGTACGGGCGACCTCGCGGGCGACCCCGGCGTCGAGCATCTCCCGGTAGGCGGAGTAGGCCTGCCGGCACGACTCCTGGGTGGCCTCGACCACGAGCTTGTGCTGCTCTGCCGTGCCGTCGACGAAGTCGTACTTCCCGGGCTTGCCGATCTGGACGAGCTTCCGCTCCGGGCCGGGAACGTAGAAGACCGGCTCGAGCTCGCGGTAGCGTCCGCTCTCCTCGTTGTAGCTGAACGTGCGATGCCGCATGAACTCCCGGAAGACGAAGATCGGCGCCTGCACGTAGAACGTCAGCGAGGAGTGCTCGAACGGCGTGCCGTGCCGGTCGCGCATCAGGTAGTTGATCAGCCCCTTGGACCGCTCCGGGTCGGCCTGGACGTCGGCCAGGGAGTTCTCCCCCTTGGTCGACACCCGCGCCGCCCAGATGACGTCGGCGTCCGACGCGGCATGCTTGATCAGCTCGACCGTCACGTCGCCACGGAACCGGATCTGTTCCTCCACCAGAAGTCTCCCTGTGCTCGTCCCTGGGTCTTGGGCCACTCTAGTGCGCGGTACCGACGGGACAAGGCGTCGGCCTGTAATGCCTAACTGATGTGGACGGTCATGACAGGTATAAATGAGGGCAGACCTGTCCTCAGGAGGAGCCTTGACGTCCTCCTCGGCGTGAACGCCGGGGATTTCAACCCCGCTGCCTGTTAGGAGGAGGTAAGGAGTTGCGGTTCGCGGTTCACCGGCCGGCCCGACGGCCGGCCTCCCCGCGCGGTCACGGCATGCCCTGCCGCGATATTCTTGGCCGCGTTCACGTCCGCGTTGCCGGTGTATCCACAAGACCGGCAAGCGAAGACGGCTTGGCTCTCGCGCGCCTTCGCATCGACGGTCCCGCACACCGAGCAACACTGCGACGTGTACGCGGGGTTGATCTTCTGCACCCGGCCGGGTGCCTTGTCCTCCAATCGGGTCACCAGCCGCCCCCAGCCGGCCGCGTGGATGGACCGGTTGAGTCCGGCCTTGGCCCGCACGTTCTTACCGGGCACCTCCAGAGTGCCTCGCGCCGAACGGACCATGTGCTTGATTTTCAGGTCCTCCACCCGGATCAGGTCGAAGCGGCGGGCCAGATCGGTGGAGGTCTTCTCCACCCAGTCCTTACGCCGGTCGGTCTCACGAGCTTTCAGCCGGGCGATCGCGGTCTTGACCCGCTGGCGCCGGTTCGAGCCCCGCTTCGCGCGTGCCAGCTTCCGCTGCAGGCGCAGCAGACGTTTGGCCTCGCCGTCCCGCAGGCCGGGTACGGACAGCAGTTCACCGGTGGACAGGGCGGCCGACACGGCCACACCCCGGTCCACGCCGACGACCTGTCCGGTGCCCGGCCCGCCGATCGGTTCGGGGATGGCGGCGAACGCGACATGCCAGCGCGCCGTCCGGTCCCGGGTGACCCGGAACGACTTGACCTGATCGGGAACCTGACGGGACCAGCGGAACCGGACCCAGCCGACCTTGGGAACCCGCACCTCACCGACCTTGCGCGACAGCCGGCGCACATCCCAGTGCCGGCCGCGCTGCCCGACGACCCGGAACCCCTCGTGCCGGCCCGCTTTGCGCCACGTCGGGCGCCGGTGGGTCCCGCCGAAGTAGTTGGCCATCGCCTGGGCGAAGTCCTTGAGCGCCTGCTGCTGCACGATCACCGACCCGCCGGCCAGCCATGCGAACTCCGCCCGCGCCCCGGTCAACTGACGGCACTGTTCGGCGAATCCCGGCGCGCCCGCCCGGCCCGGCCGCCAATGCGCATACTGCTCGCACGCAAGATCCCACACGAAACGGGCATGCGCGCAGTGCTCCAGCAACGCCTGCTCCTGGGCGGGCATCGGCTGAAGACGGAACCGCGACATGCGAGCACGCTAACGACCACCACTGACACAACCAGGGAGGGAAGCGCCATTCCTCTCCGGCCTGAAGGCCGGAGCATCCTGGCGCGAATCAGGTGAACGAGACCACGATCACCAGGACCGGCGCCCATCGACCCCGACCCGTCAGTTTCCTCGAACTGCACGAGGCCGCCGGATGGCGGCTGAAGTTCTACGGCATGGCCGTGGAAGGTGAGCGGCCCCGGCCAGAGCTCGTCACGGTGGCCGAGGCACTGGTCCCCTCGGTCCTGCCGAGCCCTGCCGTGCACAGCGGCGGCGACGACCCCTACGACATCGACCGGTACGGCGTCGGCTTCGTCATCCTCAACGACGCGAGCGACTACGCCTACGCGCTGTTCGACTGGTGGGCGGGAGAGAACGAGATCCACCAGCGGATCTTCTCGTCCCTGCCGAGCAGGCTCGGAACGATGCGTCCCCACCCGACGCCCACCATCGGCTGCGTGTCGGAGCTCGGCGTGACCGACTTCGAACGGCGAGCATGGCTGCGGCATGTCCTCGCGAACCCCGAAGGCCCCGACCTCGAGGGCTACCTGGGCGAGTATCTCGAAGGAGAAGTTTGAAGAAGGTCCTGGGCGCGTGCCCGCTCGACTGCCCGGACGCCTGCTCGTGGGTGGTGACCGTCGAGGACGGCCAGGCCGTGAGCATGCGCGGCAACGCCGAGCACCCGATGACCCGCGGCGCGCTGTGCGTGAAGGTGAACCGCTACCTCGAGCAGACGCGTGCCCAGGACCGCATCCTGCATCCGATGCGGCGGGTGGGCCGCAAGGGCGAGGGCCGGTTCGAGCGGATCAGCTGGGACGAGGCCCTCGGCGAGATCGCCGGGCGCCTGGACGAGGTGACGGCGGCGTACGGCGGCCAGGCCGTCTGGCCGTTCCAGGGCACCGGCTCGCTGGGCTACATCCAGGGCCTCGAGGGCTTCGCCGGGCGCCGCTTCTTCAACGTGCTCGGCGCCTCGATCCACGATCCGACGATCTGCTCGATCGCCGGCAGCCGGGGCCTGAAGTACACACTCGGCACCTCGGGCGGCATGGACCCGGAGGACTTCGCCCGCTCGAAGCTGATCCTGCTCTGGGGCACCAACCCGCTGACCAGTGGCCATCACGCCTGGAAGTTCATCCAGGACGCCCGGCGCGAGGGTGCGCACGTGGTCGCCATCGACCCGGTACGCACCCGCTCGGCCGCGCAGGCCGACGAGCACCTGGCTCCCATCCCCGGCACCGACGCCGCCCTGGCGCTGGGCCTGCTCAACGTCATCGTCCGGATGGGCGCGCAGGACCAGGAGTTCATCGACGAGCACACGTTCGGCTGGGACGCCTTCCGCGCCCGGATCGAGGAGTTCCCGCCGGCGAGGGTCGCCGAGATCACCGGGTTGCCGGAGGACCGCATCGTCGCGCTCGGCGAACGCGTCGCGCGGACCCGGCCGACCGCGATCCGCGCGACGCAGGGAATCCAGCGGCACGCCGGCGGCGGCATGACGCTGCGCGCGCTCGCCTGCATCCCCGGCGTGACCGGCGACTGGGCACTGCCGGGCGGCGGCCTGTGCTACTCCACCAGCGGGCACTTCAAGCTCAACCTGCCCGGGCTGGTCCGAATCGACCTCCTGCCGCATCCGGTGCGGACCCTGTCCATGACGCGCCTCGGCGAAGGTCTCCTCGACGTCGACGACCCGCCGGTCAAGGCGCTGTTCGTGATCGGCGCCAACCCGGTCGGCAGCAACCCGCACCAGACGAAGGTGCGGCGCGGGCTGGCCCGGGAGGACCTGTTCACGGTGGTCCTGGAGCACTTCCCCACCGACACCACCGACTACGCCGACATCGTGCTGCCCGCCACCATGCAGACCGAGCATCTCGACGTCATCGCCGGGTACGGGCACCTGTACCTCGTGTGGAACGAGCCGGCGGTCGCCCCGCCGGGCGAGTGCCTGTCCACCTCGGAGACGTTCCGGCGGCTGGCCCGCCGCATGGGGATGACCGAGCCGAGCCTGTACGACTCCGATGAGGACCTGGCGCGGCAACTGCTCGACTCTCCGCACCCCTCGCTCGCCGGCATCACCGTGGAGGGACTGCGCGAGCAGGGCTTCGCCCGGCTGAACGTCGCCCGTCCCTTCCTGCCGTTCGCCGACGGTTTTCCGACGACGTCGGGCCGGCTGGAGTTCTACTCGAAGCGGGCCACGCGCGTCGGCCACGACCCGCTGCCCGGGTTCACCCCTCCCGCCGACGCGGGCGGCGGGCTCGTGCTGATCTCCGCCGCCTCCCACCACTTCCTCAACACGACATTCGGCAACAACCCCGAGCTGCGGCGGAGATCAGGCGCACCGGTGATCGTCCTGCACCCGGACGACGCGGCGGCACGCGGGATCTCCGACCGGGACGCCGTGCGGATCTACAACGACCGGGGATCGTTCGAGGCCGTCGCGGAGGTGTCGGACCGGGTACGCCCCGGCGTCGCGGCGACGACGAAGGGCCACTGGGCGAAGTTCAACGGCGGCGCGAACGCCAACGCCACCGTGGACGAACGCGACTCCGACATGGGCGGCGGCGCGGTCTTCCACGACAACCGCGTCGAGGTGGCCCGCGCCGAGCCCACCTGACCGCCTGACCTGACAGATCCGCGTCCACGCGCGGATTACCGTCACCGCCGCGTCCGGCACAGGTTCAGGACGTTGGTGATGATGCGGTGTCCCGTCTCGCCGGTCGCGGTGAGGATCGACTCCGGGTGGAACTGCACCGCCCAGCGCCGGTTCACCGGGTCCTCGATGGCCATGACGACGTCGCCCAGCGTCGCGGTGACCTCGAACCCCGCGTGCACCTGACCCGCGGTGGCGTGCAGGGAGTGGTAACGGGCCGCGGTGAACTCGCCGGGCAGCCCAGCGAACAGGTCGCCGCCGCCGACGTCGACCCGGCCGGGCTTGCCGTGCGCCGGCTCGGGCAGCAGTGCGAGCTCGCCGCCCGCGTGCTCGACCATGCCCTGCAGTCCGAGGCAGACCCCGAACACCGGCAGGCCACGGGCGTAGACCGCGTCCAGCAGGGACGCCGTGTCGAAGTCCACGGGCCGCCCCGGCCCGGGCGACAGCACCACGAGGTCGGGGCGGATCTCGTCGAGCATCTTGTCGGGGAAGCCGAACCGCAGCGTCGTGACGGCGGCGCCCTGCTGGCGGAAGTAGTCGGCGAGCGTGTTGACGAAGGAGTCCTGGTGGTCGACGAGCAGCACGGTCAGCCCCTCGCCGGCCCTCCCCCGCGTCCCGAGGCCGGCCTCGGCGCCCTCATCCTCCGTCGCGGACAGCGCCTCGAGCAGGGCACGGGCCTTGAGGTAGGTCTCGCGCTCCTCGGCGTCGGGGTCGGAGTCGTACAGCAGCGTCGCCCCGGCCCGTACGGCGGCGACCCCGTCACGGATCTGCGCGGTCCGCAGGGTCAGCCCCGTGTTCATCGAGCCGTCGAAGCCGATGCAGCCGACCGCACCGCCGTACCAGCGCCGCGGCGTCTCCTCGTGGTCCTCGATGAACTGCATCGCCCAGGTCTTCGGCGCGCCGGTCACGGTGACGGCCCACATGTGGGTCAGGAAGGCGTCGAGGGCGTCGTACCCGGGCCGCAGCCGCCCCTCGATGTGGTCGACGGTGTGGATCAGCCGGGAGTACATCTCGATCTGCCGGCGGCCGATGACCCTCACGCTTCCGGGCACGCAGACCCGGGACTTGTCGTTGCGGTCCACGTCGGTGCACATGGTCAGCTCGGACTCGTCCTTGGCCGAGTTGAGAAGGGTACGGATGTTGTCGGCGTCCTCCAGCGGATCGTCCCCGCGCTTGATCGTGCCGGAGATCGGGCAGGTCTCGACCCGGTCGCCGGTGACCCGGACGAACATCTCCGGGGACGCGCCGACGAGGTACTCCCCCTCACCCAGGTTGAAGAAGAACTCGTACGGCGCCGGGTTCGTCGTCCGCAGGCGTTCGAAGAAGGCCGCCGGGGAGTGGCACAGGCCGTACATCACGTGACCCGGCACGACCTCGAACAGGTCTCCCCGGATGAACTTCTCCTTCGCCTCGCACACCACCTCGGCGTAGGCGCCCGGCGTCGGCTGCGGGGGCAGCTCACGGGCGCGCGGCACCGGGGTCGGCTCCGTCCGCCTCGGCAGGCCGCGCGTGCTCACGCCGCCGATCTCGAAGTCGTACGACATCCGCGCCGACGTCTCGCGCTTGCGGTCCACGACGATCATCTCGTCGGCCAGGTGAAGCACCAGGTCGCGCTGGTCGCGCGCGCGGTCGATGTTCAGCCGGATCGGCTCGAACTGGAACGCCAGGTCGTAGCCGAACGCGCCGTAGAGGCCAAGGTGCGGATCGTCGCCGGCGAACATGTCGGCGACGGCGCGCAGCGCGGTGAACACGGTGGGCCGGCGGCTGCGCTCCTCCTCCGTGAAGACCTCGTCGGAGGACGGGACGAAGACCTCCACCCCGCCGGGGATGTCCTCAGGCTCGCCGGCGGAGGCCATCGCCGCCGAGACGGCGGGCAGCAGGACCCGGCCGCGGTCGTTCAGCGCGCGCACCGCGATGCGACGGCCCCGGGCGACGATCTCCAGGCAGGGGTCGACGTAGGCCATGTGCCAGCGGCTGTACCGGCCGGGGTACTCCATGCCGGAGCTGAGCACTCCGCCCCGGCGCTCGCCCACCGCCACGACGAGCGCGTCCAGCGCCTCGCTCTTGCGTCCGGGGTCCACCGGGGTGGCGGTGCGGACGACGCGCACGCCGCCCGCCGTCACATACTCGCTCGTCGTCTCCACGATCGGTCCCTCGATTTCAGGCCCTGCTCGGCGGAGACGAAAAACGACCGCCGGACGGGGGCGGTCGCTGCGGTGTCTGAGAATGCGTGAACCCGCGCCGCCTAGCGGCGCCACCACTGCGTGACCGGGGTTCGCATGGCCGAAAGAGTACCCGGTGACGGGCCGGCACGCCACTGCGGTCCCGTGCGGCGCCCTGGATCACGTCTCAGATCGCGGGACAGAACGTCCAAAGCGACACGCGGCCGAGACCGAACCGAGATCGGGCGCCCCGTAAAGTTTTGGCAACAGACGTGAAATTCGGCTGTCCGGATATCGCCACCGGGCAGCCGTCTCGCGCATATGGCGTACGAGGAGGACCGTTGGCCGACACAGACCCCCGGCCGCGCCGCGGTGACCGCAGCCTCTGGAACTGGCTGCTCGTCGTTCCCGTCGTCGTGCCGCTCCTGACGTTCCTGTTCAACAGGGACAAGCCGCGGCTCGCCGGATTCCCGTTCTTCTACTGGGCGCAGTTCGCGTTCGTCGTCCTCGGCGTCGTCTGCACGGCGATCGTGTACCTGAAGACCCGGCGTGCGTCCCGCCCCGCCGGCACCAAGGAGGGCTGACGGGAATGTCCGGCTCGCATCTGACCGAGATGATCGTCTTCGGCGTCCTCTTCCTGATCGTGAGCGTGATGGGGTTCGTCGCCGCCCGCTGGCGCCGTCCCACCACCATGCAGAGCCTCGACGAGTGGGGCCTGGGCGGCCGCAGCTTCGGCTCGTGGATCACCTGGTTCCTCCTCGGTGGCGATCTCTACACCGCCTACACCTTCGTCGCCGTGCCCGCCCTGGTGTTCGGCGCGGGAGCGGCCGGCTTCTACGCGGTGCCGTACACGATCGTCGTGTATCCGCTCGTCTTCCTCGTGCTGATCCGCCTCTGGTCGGTGTCGCACGTGCACGGCTTCGTCACGCCGGCCGACTTCGTCCGGGCGCGTTTCGGGTCGCCGCTGCTCGCACTGCTGGTCGCCATCACCGGCATCGTCGCGACCATGCCCTACATCGCCCTGCAGCTCGTCGGCATCCAGGCGACACTGGAGGCGATGGGCGTGAAGGGTCACCTGCCGATCATCATCGCGTTCGCGATCCTGGCGGCGTACACGTACCAGTCGGGCCTGCGCGCACCGGCGCTGATCGCGTTCGTCAAGGACGCGCTCATCTATCTGGTGATCATCGTCGCGGTGCTGTACATCCCGCACAAGCTGGGCGGCTGGAGCCACATCTTCGGCGCGGCTCAGGCCAAGTTCGACAAGACCCCCGCACCGGGCGACGGCACGCTGCTGAACGCGAACAACCAGCTCAACTACGCGATGCTGGCACTCGGCTCGGCGCTCGCGCTGTTCCTCTACCCGCACAGCATCACCAGCGTGCTCGCCAGCAAGAACCGGAACGTGATCAAACGGAACATGGCGGCGCTGCCGGCCTACAGCTTCGTGCTCGGCCTGATCGCGCTGCTCGGCTTCATGGCGATCGCCGCGGGAATCAAGCCCATCACGTCCAACGGCAAGGCGGACGGCAACACGGTCGTGCCGCTGCTGTTCGACCACCTGTTCCCGAGCTGGTTCGCCGGCGTGGCCTACGCCGCCATCGGCATCGGCGCGCTGGTGCCCGCCGCGATCATGTCGATCGCCGCGGCGAACCTGTTCACCCGGAACATCTACCGGGAGTACTTCCGCAAGGACGCGAGCGACAGTGAAGAGGCCAAGGTGAGCAAGCTCGTCTCGCTCATCGTCAAGGTCGGCGCGGTCGCCTGCATCCTGCTGCTGGACCCGCAGTTCTCCATCGACCTGCAGCTGATCGGGGGCGTCATCATCCTGCAGACGCTGCCGTCGGTCGCGCTCGGCCTGGTGACCCGCTGGTTCCACCGGGGCGGCCTGATCGCGGGCTGGGTCGCGGGCATGGCGGCGGGCATGTGGATGCTGTACCGCATCCCCAACCCGGTCACGCACAAGACCCACTTCGGCGGCTCCGCCTATCCGCTGACCGACCTGGGCTTCGACACCAAGGTGACGGTGTACGCGGGCATCCTCGCGCTGCTCGTCAACCTGGTCGTCGCGGTGGTCGTGACGATCGTGCTCAAGGCGGCCAAGACGGCGGACGGCGTGGACGCCACCCGAACCGACGACTACTACGCCGACGAGGGCGATCCGAAGGTCGTCCGCGGCACCCGCGAGGTCGAGGAGGAGCTCGCCACCTGAGTCCCGGCGTGATCGTGGCCCGGCGGCCGTCGCCGGGGCACCTCAGGTACGGCGGGCGGCGGGGAGCCGGCGCGGTGGACGAGGAAGCCGTACAGGTGGGGCTTGGCGGCGATCGCGGCGAGATAGGTGTCGATCGCCGCCCGCGGCCGGGCGCGCATCTCCCCCGGCCGCAGGAACGCGCCGCGGACGGCGTCCATCAGCACGCGGGTGTGCCGCTCCGCCAGCGCCTGGTACAGGCCGCCACGTCCCCTGCGCCACTGCTCACAGGGCGAGCGTAGCCATTCACGCCGGCCCGGTCGCGGCTGACCGGAGACGCTGAACTTCGTCGACGGGCGGACCAGCCGGATCTCCCCGGTCGGCCTGACCGGCTGGAAGGCCGGCACCGCCCGCCCGGCGGGCGCGCTGGTCGACCACCCCGGTGAGATATACCGGGCGACGCGCGCGAACGCCTCGCGGAGCCCGGACGCGTCCCGCACCTTCTGGATGCTCGTCCAATAAGATCAGGAGGGCGGCCGGGGGAACAAAACCCGTCGGCCGCCCGTCTCACTCTCGAGCGACTTGATCGCGGCGTGTCATGTTTTGCCATGGCATGTCGTGACCGGTCTAACTCGGGGGCTTTCATGTAGAGACCAGCCAATCGGGTGCATTCCCATGGCAGACTCTGGTCCCCGTTTGCCATACCTGGTCTGCCCTGGGAGGGTTCCCCGATGGTCACGCCGCGCTTGCCCCATGTCCGCGGCCTGGGCAGATGCCTGGCGGCCGTCGCGGTGATCATCGCGGTCTGGGTCACGACGCTGGGCGCGGGCCGGGTCAACGTGTACGCCAAGCCGGGCGCGCTGCCGGCCCTGTCGGTCTCCACCATCGCCGCGCGTTACAAGGCGAACCGACGGGCGATCGCGCAGGCGCTGAAGACCGCCAGGCGCATCCAGGACTACGATCGGGCCCATGCGCTGAGCCGGTTCCTGACTCCCGGGCGCGACTTCCTGTCCTTCGACCCCCGCGGCACCGGACGCGCGGTGGAGGTCGTCGGCGACCTCGCCCGGGCCAAGCGAGTCGCGATCCTGGTGCCGGGCGCCGACACGACCCTGTCGACGTTCGACGCACGCGGGCACCAGCCGTACTCCACGCCCGGTGGTGGCGCGCGCGCCCTCCTGCAGCAGGCGCGGCGGCTCGCCCGCGATCCGAAACTCGCCGTGATCGCCTGGCTGGGCTACAGCCCTCCGACGGTGACCAGCGCGGGCGTCATCACCGACCTGCGCGCCGACGCCGGAGCCACGCAGCTGCGCCGGTTGGTCGACGACCTGCATGACATCAACCCGGCGGCCCGCACGACCCTGCTCTGCCACAGTTATGGCTCCGTGGTGTGCGGTGAGGCCGTCAAGAGCCTCTCCGTCAATGACATCGTGGCTTTCGGCAGCCCCGGCATGTCGACGTCCACCGCGAGCGATCTGGGCACGCACGCGCGCATCTGGGCCGGCCGCGGCGCTCGCGACTGGATGCAGTTCGTCCCGCACGTCCGGGTGTTCGGCCTGGGGTTCGGCACCGATCCCGTCTCGCCGAGTTTCGGCGCCCGCGTGTTTGCCGCCGGGCCGGGAGGGCACAGCGACTATCTGCGGCCAGGTTCGGTATCGCTCCGGAATCTCGCGCTCATCGCGCTCGGCCGGGACCCGCAGGTCAGTCTGGCCTGATTTCAAGCGAACAATTTGACACTGCGCGGCGCCTCCCGTCAACGGCGAAATCAACCATAAATCGGCCAAATTCGGATGCTCCCCAAAAGGGGAATTTGATGCTTGAGTAAGTCGAGCCTCAGACCCCCTCTTGGAGACCCGATGAACCTCCCCCGCCTGGTCGCCGCGGCAGCATGCGCGGCGACACTCGCCGGCACCGCGATCGCCGCCGCGTCCCCCGCCTCCGCGTCGACCACCAACTACGTCGCTCTCGGCGACTCGTACTCCTCCGGAGTCGGAGCCGGGTCCTACGACGGGAGCAGCTGCGAGCGCAGCACCAACGCCTACCCCGCCAAGTGGGCCGCCGCGCACTCCCCCGCGTCATTCAGCTTCGTCGCGTGTTCGGGTGCGACCACCAGCGACGTGCGCAACAACCAGCTCAGCGCGCTGTCCGCCGGCACGACGCTCGCGAGCATCACGATCGGAGGCAACGACGCGGGCTTCAGCAACGTGATGCAGACCTGCGTCCTGGACTCGGACTCGACGTGCCTGACGGCGGTCAACAACGCCGAGAACTACATGAAGACGACGCTTCCGGGCAACCTCAGCTCGCTGTACAGCGCGATGCGCTCCAAGGCCCCGTCCGCGCGCTTCGTCGTGCTGGACTACCCGCACCTGTACATCATCACCAACTACTGCGTCGGGCTGAGCAACACCAAGCGGACCGCCCTCAACGCCGCGGCCGACACGCTCGACGGCGTGACCTCGACGGCGGCCTCGAACGCCGGCTTCACCTTCGCCGACGTCCGCGGCCAGTTCAGCGGTCACGAGCTCTGCTCCGGCGACGGCTGGCTGAACTCGGTCACGTACCCGCTCGGCAACTCGTACCACCCGACCGCCCTCGGCCAGTCCTCGGGATTCCTGCCGGTGTTCACCTCCCACACCGGCTCCTCTCTCGCCGCCAAGGCCGCCAGCTGACATCACCCTTCACCCCGGGCCGCCCGTACGCGGGCGGCCCGGCCGCAATACGATCTCCGCAGCGCCGAGCCTCCCCCGGCGCCGGAGCGACTGCGATGGACGATCACGGACGGCTGCCGCCAGGCGTAGATGAGCTGTTCGCCGACGGCGGCACGGGCCGAGCACTGTCGGTCACGCTTCCGAACGGATCCGTAGTCTGGCCCGATCCGGGCTATCCCCAGCACCAGCCTGCCAAGCGTGCCGCGTTCTGGATCAGCGACGCGCCGGTGCCCGCCGAGCTGTGGACCCGCCTGCGCGCCGAGCACCGCACCTCGGGCCTGTGGCCCGTGCTGCTGGAGGACTCCGCACAGCCGTGGTCGGCCGGCCAGATCGCCCCCGAGCCGGTGGCCGAGATCGGCGACTACGAGGCGGCGGCGTTCATGGCCGAGGTGTGGTCCGACTGGGAGATACCACCGGTGGACCTGACGCCCTTCGGCCGCTACTGCCCCGGGCCGGCCCCGCCGGGCGACCCGATGGAGGACCCCTCCGCCGCCGCGGACCGGTGCGCGGAGCTGCTCACCGGACGACCGCTCGGCCTCGTGCCGGTGGAGCGCGGCGCCGACGCGCTGGCCGCCATCGGATGGCAGGGAGCGCGCCACCACAACCCATGGACCGCCCCTCTCGCCGCGGTGGTGCGCAGCTGGGAGGAGAGGTTCGGGGCCCGGGTCGTCGGCATCGGGTTCAACACGCTGGACCTGAGCGTCGCCGCCCCTCCGGCCACCCTGCGGCACGCCCTGCACGTGGCCGCCGAGCATTCGACGTTCTGCCCCGAGACCATCATCCAGGGACCCGGCACCCTGGCCGGCTACGCAGAGCAGATCCGCGGCAGTCACAGCTGGTCCTTCTGGTGGGAATGATCTGTGATCACCGCACGTCGCGGCACGCAAAGATGGTCTTGCGGCCATGCCGTAACAAGAGACTGGAGACGGATCATGTCCGGACTGAGCGAGGGTGCGAAAGCGCTGCTGAGCGAGCCGATCGCCGGGTGGGCGACGACGGTCCGCCCCGACGGATCCCTGCACAGCACCGTGGTCTGGGTCGACGTGGACGGCGACGACGTCATCTTCAACACGGCGATCGGGCGCGTCAAGGAGCGGCACCTGCGCAACGATCCCCACGTGTCGATCAGCGTGCTCGACCCGAATGACGCCTTCCACGCCGTCAGCGTCTCCGGCGACGCGAAGCTGGAGGAGGACGGCGCGGACGCCCTCATCGACCGCCTGGCCAAGAAGTACCTCGGCGTGGACACCTATCCGCACCGGACGCCCGGCGAGCGGCGGATCACCGTGCGCGTCCAGCCCGAGCACGTCATCTTCTCGGACGGCCAGTAACCGCGGGCACGGTCTTCCACGGCATCGGAACAGAGGCCGGCCCGGTCCCGGGCGGGCCTCTGTTCTGTTCTGTCTGTACGCCGAACACGCGGACCGACAGGTAGCCGATTCCGGACATTTGTATTGACGCGTGATCACAAACGTGAAAGTCGGTGGTGCGGAGCGACGTCCGTGAGGAGACGACATGCGCGCGCACCGCCACTGGATCCTTGCCGCCCTCGGAGTGTTCCTGGTCTTCACCGTCACGACGCCGGCGCGAGCGGCAGCGCCCCAGCAGGTGACGATCGACGGCGCTTCGGACGGGCGGACCTTCGACGGGGTCGGCGCGCTCAGCGCCGGGGCCTCCTCGCGGCTGCTCATCGACTATCCCGAGCCCCAGCGGAGACAGATCCTCGACTACCTGTTCAAGCCCGGCTACGGGGCGGCCCTGCAGATACTCAAGGTGGAGATCGGCGGGGACACCAACTCCACGGACGGCGCCGAGCCCAGCCACATGCGCACACCGTCCGACCTGAACTGCGACCGCGGCTACGAATGGTGGCTGATGGAGCAGGCCAAGGCGCGCAACCCGCACATCAAGCTGTCCGCGCTGCAGTGGGGCGCGCCCGGCTGGGCCGGCAGCGGGCAGGCCCGCCCCACCGTGTGGACGACGCGCGACATCGACTACCTGACCTCATGGCTGGGCTGCGCCCGCCGGCACCACCTGCACATCGACTACCTGGGCGGCTGGAACGAGGCGTGGTTCGACACCGCCTGGTACGAGCAGCTGCACAAGGCCCTGCACGAGCGCGGGTACGGCGACGTCAAGGTGGTCGCCGACGACAGCTTCAACTGGGACGTCCTCAAACCGCTCACCGAGGAACCGGCCTTCCGGGCCGCCGTCGACGTCGTCGGGCAGCACTACGTCTGCGGCTACCTCAGCGACTACCTGCGCTGCCCCAGCCCACCGGCCGCCCAAGCCCTCGGCAAGCCGCTGCACGCCAGCGAGCAGGGGTCGCTGCCGTACGACTCCGGCGCCGCGCCGCTGGCACGGGCGCTGTCCCGCCCGTACATCGACGGGGCGATGACCTCCACGATCAACTGGTCGCTGATCGCCTCCTGGTACGACACGATGCCTTTCCAGGCCGCCGGGCTGATGGGCGCGAACGAGCCCTGGTCCGGCGCGTACACCGCCGGGGCGAGCCTCTGGGCCACCGCGCACACCACGCAGTTCACCCAGCCGGGATGGCGCTACGTCGACTCCGCCAAGGGCTACCTCGACGGAGGCGGCAGCTACGTCGCCCTGCGCGCCCCGAACTCCGGCGACTACAGCCTCATCGTCGAGACCATCGACGCCACCGCGCCCCAGCGGCTGAAGTTCTCCGTCACCGGCGGACTGTCGGCCAGACCGGTCAACGTGTGGTCCTCGGACCTGTCCTCGACCGACTCCCGGCAGTGGTTCACGCACGACCGGGCCGTGCGCTCGGGGGACACGCTGACCCTCGAACCCGGCCACGTCTACACGCTGTCGACCACGAATGGCCAGGGCAAGGGCAGGGCCGTCTCGCCGCCGGCCGCCCCGCTGAGGCTGCCGTACCGCGATTCCTTCGACTCGTACGCCACCGGGTCGACTCCCCGTTACATCTCCGACCTGGACGGGGCGTTCGAGGTCGCTCCCTGCGCCGGGCGCCGAGGCCGCTGCCTGCGCCAGGTCATCAGCGAGCAGCCGGTGTGGTGGAACGGCTGGCTCAAGCGTCCCGTCACCGTCGTCGGAGACCTCAAGTCGTGGCGCGACTACAACGCACGCGTGGACGTCCGGCTCGAACAGGACGGCTGGTCGGAACTGATGGGACGCGTCGACGGGCAGTGGGGTGACGCGGTGTCCGGAATCCATCTGCGCGTGTCCAGCACCGGAGAGTGGCGGCTCTACGACGAGAACCTCCGGGGGCAGGACTCCGACCTCTGCGTGCCCAGCAATCCATCGTGCGCGGGAATCGCGAGCCTGCGGCAGCACCCGGTCCAGCGGCAGACCCTCGCGTCGGGCCGGGCACCGGTCACGGCCCGGACGTGGCACCGGCTCGGGCTCGGCTTCTCCGGCAGCCGCGTCACCGCCTCTCTGGACGGCAGGCGGATCGCACAGGTCGACACCCCGGTGCACGCCTCGGGGCAGGTCGGTCTCGGCGTCTCACCCTGGCAGCAGGCGCAGTTCGACGATCTGTCGGTGACGCCGGCGCAGTCCCCCGGCGATCTCCGCTATCTGCCGGCGCAGCAGCTCAGCGCCACCGGCACCGGCTTCCACCACGGCTACGAGCCGCGGAAGGCCGTCGACGGCAGCATCCAGTCGATGTGGCACAGCGAGTGGAGCCCTCGCAGCTCGCTGCCGCAGACGATCACCGTCGACACCGGGCGAGCGCACCGGATCGGCAAGGTCACCTACCAGCCGCGCGAGGACGGCGACACGAACGGCATCATCACCCGCTATGAGCTTGCCACCAGCACCGACGGGGTCACCTACACCCCGGGCGCGAGCGGAGCGTGGCCGCTCGACGCGGCACGAAAGGAGATCGACCTGCCGGACGTCATGGCTCGCTTCGTCCGGCTCACCGCCCTCGACGCCGGCGGCGGGTACGCCTCCGCGGCCGAGATCCAGGTGGCGGTCCGGTAGCCGCCCGGCATGAGCGAGCGGCCGGCGCCCGCGGGCCGCCTATCCGGCGCCGCCGTCGTTCTCGTCCTTGCCGGCCCTGATGTAGGTGCCCTTGGCCGGCAGGGTGACGACGAGTCCGCGATCGCGGAGCTCCTGGACCGCGCGCCGTGCCGTACCGAGCGCCACTCCGTACTCCTCGGCGAGGTCGCGCTCGCCCGGCAGTCGCGCCGCCGGACGCAGCTCGCCGCGCTGGATGCGCGCCGCGATGTGATCGGCGAGCTGCATATAAACGTATGCCGGTCCAGATAGGTCGAAAGCCGACTTCTCGTCACTCACATAGATCACGTTAGAGCACCCTTGAGCTGCAGAGACACACAGAGAGCGGCATACCGCTATACGGCGCTCCCTACTGCGGTGTAGGTTGAGGCTGTGAGGGTAACCCCGGGGAACCTCCGGCCGGCGGCTGTGCGCGGTGCCGCCGCCGGCCGGAGCGCCAGGGAGAGGCGGCGGCACGCACGGCCATGGAGGGCGTGCCGCCGCTCCGGGCACCGGGAGGCGGTGACCTCTGGCTGGTCGAACCCGCCTGCTCGCAGGACCTGTCCCAGCCTCCCGTTCAGAAATAACCCGACAACGCTCTCCGGACGGACCGCGCCCCAACGACACGGTTCCGGGTGCGGCCCGGCCAGGCATGGAAATGCGCGCACGTCATGCCCGATTACGATGGCTCCGTCGGAGCGACGCCCCGTATCCGGCTGCCATGGCACACGAAGACGAGCGTGATGAGAACCCAGGAATGACCGAACCCCAGGTGACCGGAGGGCCGTTCTCGGGGCGGACCGCGTGGGCACTGACCCTCAGGACACCACTACGAGAATTCCTGCGCACCGAGACCGGCGGCGCCACCATCCTGCTCGCCGCCACTGTGGCCGCTCTCATCTGGGCGAACGTCGACGCGGCGTCGTATGAGTCGGTGTGGCGGACGCACCTGTCGATCCGCCTCGGCGGTTCCGGCCTGTCGCAGGCCCTGCGCGAGTGGGTCAACACCGGCCTGATGACATTCTTCTTCTTCGTGGTCGGGCTGGAGGCACGCCGCGAGTTCGACATGGGTGAGCTGCGTGAACGATGGCGGCTGACCTTGCCGCTGGTCGCCGGCGTGGGCGGGATGCTCGTGCCGATCGCGATCTATCTCGCCGCGAATGCCGGTCGTCCCTCCGTGCACGGCTGGGGCGCCGCGATGTCGACCGACACCGCGTTCGCGCTCGGCATGCTGACCCTGGCCGCCTCCCGCCTCCCCGCCAGAATGCGCGCCTACCTGCTGACCGTCACCGTCGTCGACGATCTCGTCGCCCTCGCCGTCATCGCGGTCTTCTACAGCCGGCACGTCACGCTTCCCGCGTTGCTGCTCGCGCTCGTGATCTTCGCCGTGATCCTGGTCGTGCACGCCCGCGGGGTGCGCCACGGGCTCGTGTACGCAGTGCTCGGCGCGGCGGCATGGGTGGCGATGTTCAAGTCCGGCGTCGAGCCGGTCGTCGTCGGCCTCGCCATGGGGCTGCTCACCTACGCGTCCCCGGCCGCACGCGATGACCTGCAGCGCGCCACCGACCTGTTCCGGCTCTTCCGCGAGCAGCCCACGGCCGAGCTGGCGCGCACGGCCAGCGGCGGCCTCGCATCCGCGGTCTCACCCAACGAACGGCTGCAGCTGCTCTACCACCCGTGGACCAGCTACGTGATCGTCCCGCTCTTCGCCCTCGCCAACGCGGGCATCAGCATCAGCGGCGGCTTCCTCTCCCGGTCGCTGACCTCGCCCATCACCCTCGGGATCGTCATCGCCTACATCGCCGGCAAGCCCTTCGGGATCACCGCCTCGTCCTGGTTGCTCACCCGCCTGACCCGCGGCAGGGTGCAGGCGCCGGTCGGCTGGGCGGCCGTCGCGGGCGGCGGCACGATCGCGGGCATCGGCTTCACCGTGTCCCTGCTGATCGCCACCCTCGCCTTCACCGGACCGCGGCTTCAGGAGGCCAAACTCGGCATCCTCACCGCGGCGCTCGGCGCGTCCGCCCTGACCTGGGTCGTCTTCCGGGTGACCCGCATGCTCCCGAAGCCGCTTCGGATCCGCGCCCTGCTGGGCACCGCCGAGGGCATCGTCGACCTCGCCGCACCGGTCGACCCCGACCGCGACCACATCCGCGGCTCCGACGACGCCCCGGTGACCGTGGTGGAATACGGCGACTTCGAGTGCCCCTACTGTGGCCAGGCCGAACCCGTCGTCCGCGAGCTGCTCGGCGACTTCGGCGACGTGCGGTACGTCTGGCGGCATCTTCCGCTGCACGACGTCCACCCCGCCGCCCAGCTGGCCGCCGAGGCGGCCGAGGCCGCGGCCGAACAGGACGCGTTCTGGGACATGCATGATCTGCTGCTCGACCGGCAGGACGAGCTGCGACTTCCCGACCTGATACGGCACGCCGAGAACCTCGGCCTCGACACCGAACGGTTCCGCACCGACCTGCACCGTCACCTCGGCGCCTCTCGTGTCGCCGAAGACCTGGACTCCGCCGATCTGAGCGGCGTGACCGGAACCCCGACCTTCTTCGTCAACGGACGACGCCACCACGGCGCGTACGACATCGACACCCTGTCCGCGGCGATACGCGCGGCCCGTGCCCGCGCGTACCTCAAGGTGTGACGCGGCCGGTGGGCTCATCGTCGGCCCGTCACGCCACCGTCCCGCGACCGGCGCGGGCGGATCGGGGACACCGGACAGTGCCGTTCGCCGCAGCGTCTGCGGGTTGAGCACCGTCACGCTCTCGGCCGCAGCGTTGCTTTTGCTGCCGGCGCGTCCACAGCTTGTCATATTTCGTCAATGTTCTTGGTGAAATGCCGGAGGTACGCTCCGCTCGTGCGCCCTACCCCGCAGGCGCATCGCGAGCCCCTCCGGGAGATCCCCCATGCGCAGAACCGCTTTCCGGCGCCTGGCAGTGGCAGCCACCGCTTGTGGCACCGCGGCCATCACCGCACTCACCGCCCTCCCCGCCCACGCCGCCACCTACTCCCTGCTCATCTTCCCGGACCAGGGCTACGGCAGCGTCTACAACTTCATCAACTCGGCGAGGACGTCGATCGACGTCACGATGTACGAGCTGCGCGACACCACAGCGGTGTCGGACCTGGTGAACCGGCAAAAGGCCGGAGTAAAGGTCCGCGTGATCCTGGACGCCCAGCACACCTCGGTCAACGGTTCGGCGTACTCGAAGCTGAAGGCGGCCGGGGCCGGCGTGACCTATTCGTCGTCGGCTTTCGTCTACACGCACCAGAAGTCCCTCACGGTCGACCGGGCCACCTCGCTCATTCTGAGCGGCAACCTCGACTCCACCTACTACGCGAACGACCGTGACTACGGCGTCTATGACAGCGACGCCAACGACGTCACCGCGATCGAGAACGTGTTCAACGCCGACTACGCGAAGACCTCCGTCACCCCCTCCGACGGCGACCACCTGGTCTGGTCACCGACCGACTCCCAAACGCGACTGCTCGGCTTGATCAACGGCGCCACGAGCACACTTGACGTCGAGGAACTCGAATTCGGCGACTCGGCGCTCGTCAACGCGATCGTGGCGGCCGAGAACCGTGGCGTGAGAGTACGCGTGGTGGGCATGGACCCGAGCAGCTACCGCGGCTATTTCGACCAGGTCGTCAACGCCGGCGGATCAGTGGTGACCTACTCATCGAGCGGCGGCCTGTACATCCACGCCAAGGCCATCGTCGCCGATAGCGGCACCTCCGCCGCAAAGGAGTTCGTCGGCTCGGAGAACTTCTCCGACAACTCGCTCAATCACAATCGCGAACTCGGTCTCATCGTCAGCGACTCCGGTGTACTCAGCGGCCTCGAGTCCACCTTCAACACAGACTTCGCGAACGGCACGCCCTACTAGCCTGATCTTTGACCTGCCTGCCCGAGTCCGGCCGCCAGGAGACCCGCACAGCCGGTTCCCGGATCGTCCCGCACCGCGTGGAAAGGTGTTCGCATGTGGGCACGGCTCCCCTTCGGAAACCGGCTGAGGGCCGAACTCTGCCCGGCCGGCCTCCGACCACGATGGCCTGGCCGGCTTGGGCCGGCTGAGCGGCCGCCATGCACATCCGGATGCTCGCCCGGTGGCCCGGTCTCCGGCCGTTTCCTTCGCGGCGTCCGCACGGCGACTGACCTCGACCGGCCAATGCCGGGACACGACGGCGAAAGCCGCCGCGAACGTGGAACAATCACGGACGTGCGAGTGCGCACCGAGGTCCGGGTCGAGGGAATCGTGCAAGGCGTCGGTTTCCGGCCGTTCGTGCACGGCCTGGCCACGAGGCTGGGGCTGGCCGGGCTGGTCGGCAACGACGCCGGTGGTGTCTTCATCGAGGTGGAGGGCGACGGCGCGGCGGTCGAACGATTCATGAGCGGCCTGCGCACCCCGCCTCCGCTCGCCGTCATCGAGCGGATCGTCGCGCGCTCTCTCCCGCCGCGGAGCGGAACGGGCTTCGCCATCGTGGGCAGCGACTCCACCGGAGAACGCCGCACTCTCGTCTCCTTCGACTCGGCGACGTGCGACGACTGCCTGCGCGAGTTGCGTGATCCCGCCGACCGGCGGCACGGCTACCCGTTCATCAACTGCACCAACTGCGGGCCGCGGTTCACGATCGTGACGGACGTGCCCTATGACCGGCCGAACACGACGATGTCCGGTTTCGAGATGTGCGCGGACTGCGCCGCCGAATATCTCGATCCGGCCGATCGTCGGTTCCACGCTCAGCCGGTCTGCTGCCCCGCCTGCGGGCCCGGGCTCGTGCTCCGCGGCCGTGACGGCGGGGTGCTGCCGGGCGAGCCGATCGTGGCCGCTCGCGGCCTGTTGGAGCAGGGGAAGATCCTGGCGGTGAAGGGGCTGGGCGGCTATCACCTGGCCGCGACCGCCCGCGATGACCGCGCGGTGGCGGCGCTGCGGTCGCGCAAGCACCGTGAGGACAAGCCGTTCGCCGTGATGGCACCCGACATCGAGACGGCGCGACTCCTCGGCGAGATGGACGAGGCCGAGGAAGCACAGCTGAGCGGCGCCGGGCGGCCGATCGTGCTGGTGCGCAGGCAGGCCGAGGCACCACTGGCCCCTGCCGTCGCGCCGGGCAACAGGTCGATCGGGCTGATGCTGCCCTATACGCCGCTGCACGACCTGCTGGTCGGGGAGCCGCTCGTACTGACCAGCGGGAATGTCTCCGACGAGCCGATCGCGTACCGGGACGACGATGCCTTCGCCAGGCTCGGCGAGATCGCGGACGCCTTCCTCACGCATGACCGGCCGATCCATGTGCGGACCGACGACTCGGTCACCCGGGTCTTCCGCGGCCGCGCCCTCCCGGTGCGGCGCTCCCGCGGGTACGTCCCGCGGCCGGTCCCGCTGAGCACCGGCGGCCGCCCGGTGCTGGCCTGCGGAGCGGAGCTGAAGAACACCTTCTGCCTGGCGAAGGACGGGCGCGCCTTCGTCTCCCACCACATCGGCGACCTGGAGAACTACGAGACGCTGCGCGCGTACCGCGAGGGCATCGAGCACTTCGGGCGCCTGTTCGACATCACGCCGTCGGTGATCGCGCACGACCTGCACCCGGAGTATCTCTCGACGAAGTACGCCCTCGATCAGGACCTGCCGCTGGTCGGCGTGCAGCACCATCACGCGCACATCGCCTCGTGCATGGTGGACAACGGGCGGACCGAACCGGTCATCGGCGTGGCCTTCGACGGGACCGGGTACGGCCTGGACGGCACGCTGTGGGGCGGGGAGTTCCTCATCGCCGACCTGGAGGGGTTCGAGCGGGCCGGGCACCTGCAGCCGGTGCCGCTGCCCGGCGGCACGATGGCGATCAGGGAGCCATGGCGGATGGCGACCGCCTACGGCGTGCCGGCCGATCTGGCGGTGGCCCGGCGCAACTCCGCGAGCTGGGAGGCCGTCGCCGCTATGGGCCGGAGCGGGGTCAACGCGCCCCCCACCTCGAGCATGGGCCGACTGTTCGACGCCGTCGCCGCGGTGCTCGGGGTCCGTGACCGGGTGAACTACGAAGGCCAGGCCGCCATCGAACTCGAACAGCGCGCCGACCCGCACGAGCTCGGCGCGTATCCGATAAGCCTCGGCCCCGATGACCCGGGTGCCGCCGGGACGCCCTTCGTCGTGCCGGGCGCGGAGCTCGTGCGGGCGGTTGTGGCGGACGTACGCGCCGGCACGGCGGTGCCGGTGATCGCGGCCCGGTTCCACAACGCCGTCGCCGCACTCGTCGTCGCCGGAGCGGTACGCCTGCGGGAGACGACCGGCCTCACGACGGTCGCCCTGTCCGGCGGGGTCTTCCAGAACCTGCTTCTCCTGGAGCGGACCGTCGCCGGCCTCGAGGCGGAGGCCTTCGAGGTCCTGACCCACCACCAGGTGCCGCCGAACGACGGCGGCATCAGCCTGGGTCAGGCCGCGGTGGCCTCCGCCCGTTCCTGATGATTCGGCGGACGGCTGCGCCGCCCCGGTCACCCGGCCTGGTCGCCGGGCGGGATGTTCGGGCTGTCCGTGACGGGCGCCTGCGGGTCGACCCCGGTGGCGCTGCCCGGTTCGGACTTGCCATACGGCCGGTCCGTCTTGCCCTTGGTGCCCTCGGTGGTACGGCCCTCCTCGTCCTCGCTCTCGGCGATGTCCTCGGCTCGGCGAGTCGAACTCTCTCCGACACCCAACGGCGTGTTCGCCTCGGTGTCGGTCGACTCCACGCCTTGGCGTTCCTCCTCGGAGATGTCACGCCTGGGGCCGGGCTCACCGCCAGTACCTTCGAACGCCTTGTCGGCACCTCTGACGGCGGGATCTTCGGGTTCACCCATGATGACCTCCTCAGCAAATGCGGGGCAGGGGGTCGCCGACCAGCAGGTCGACGATTCGAGTACCACCGAAGGCGGTGCGCAGCAGCACCAGTCCTGGCGGGTCGTCCTTGATCTTGCCGATGACCGAAGCGCCCACGCCCAGTGGATGCGACCGCAGGGTCTTCAGCGCGGTGTCGGCCACCTCCTCGGAGACGATCGTGACCATGCGGCCCTCACAGGCGACGTACATCGGGTCGATGCCGAGCAGCTCGCAGGCGCCGCGGACGTCCGGCCGCACCGGGATGGCGTCCTCGTCGACCACCACCGCCACGCCGGCGTCGCCCGCCACCTCATTGAGGATCGTCGCCACCCCGCCGCGCGTCGCGTCGCGCATCCGGCGAACGCCGTCGCCGCAGGCATCCAGCAACGTCGCGACGAGGCCGTTCAGCGCGGCCGTGTCGGAGACCAGGTCCGCCTCGATGTCGAGCTCACCTCGCGCGAGCATGATCGTCACGCCGTGCTCACCGATCGGGCCGGAGACCAGCACGACGTCGCCGGGCCGTACGTCCCCGCCGAGCGGACGCCGTACGACTCCGACGCCGGCGGTGTTGATGTAGCAGCCGTCGGCCTTGCAGCGCTGGACTAACTTGGTATCACCGGTGACGATCTGCACGCCGGCCGCCTCGGCCGCGGCCCGCATCGACTGGACGACCCGTTTCAGGTCCGCGACCGGGAAGCCCTCCTCGAGGATGAACCCCGCCGAGAGATGCAGCGGGACGGCCCCGGAGACGGCCAGGTCGTTCACGGTGCCGTTGACGGCCAGGTCGCCGATGTCCCCGCCGGGGAAGAACAGCGGCGACACGACGTACGAGTCGGTGGTGAACACCATCGACGCGCCGTCGACGCTGAACCGTGCCCCGTCGTCGAGGGGTTCGAGCAGCGGGTTGCGGAAGGCGTCCAGGAAGACCGCCTCGATCAGCGTCTGGGTCGCCTTGCCACCCGCGCCGTGGGCGAGGGTGATGTTCTCCTCGCGGAGCCGCGGCCGGGCACGCCGGGCCCGCTCGATCCGCTCGAGCACCTGCTCCTCGCGGGAGGCGATCTCGACGTGCGCGTGCTCGCGCACGGCGGCCTCGGCCCAGTCGGCGGACTGCTCAGCCACGGGTCGCCTCCTGGACGCGTTCCCGGGTGAACCGGCCGAAGTTGTAGTACGCGGCGCAGGCCCCCTCGGAGGAGACCATGCAGGTGCCGATCGGCGTCTCCGGCGTGCAGGCGGTCCCGAATACCTTGCACTCCCATGGTTTGAGCACGCCCTTCAGCACCTCACCGCACTGGCACGCCTTCGGGTCGGCGACCCGGCTGCCCGGGATCTCGAAGATCCGCTCGGCGTCGAAGTCGGCGTAGGCGTCACGGACCCTCAGGGCCGAATGCGAGATGAAGCCCAGCCCTCGCCACTCGAAATAGGGCCGCAGCTGCATGGTCTCATTGATCACCTTCAGCGCCTTGACGTTGCCCTCCCACGGCACCACCCGGCCGTACTGGTTCTCCACCTCGGAGCGGCCCTCGGCGAGCTGCTCGAGCAGCATGTGGATCGACTGCAGGATGTCCAGCGGCTCGAACCCCGCGACGACCAGAGGCTTGCGGTACTCATTGGCGATGAAGTCGTACGGCCGGCAGCCGATCACCGTCGAGACGTGGCCGGGGCCGATGAAGCCGTCGAGACGCAGGTCGGGCGAGTCCAGGATGGCCTTGATGGCCGGGATGATCGTCACGTGGTTGCAGAAGATCGAGAAGTTCGTCAGCCCCTCGGCCTTGGCTCGCAGCACGGTCATCGCGGTGGAGGGCGCGGTGGTCTCGAAGCCGATCGCCATGAAGACGACCTTCTTGTCCGGGTTCTGCCGCGCGATCTTCAGGGCGTCCAGCGGCGAGTACACCATGCGGATGTCGGCGCCGTTGGCCTTGGAGTCGAAGAACGACCCGCGTCCGCCCGGCACCCGCATCATGTCCCCGAAGGAGGTCATGATGACGTCCGGCTGTTCGGCGATATGGATGGTGTCGTCCACCCTGCCCATCGGGATCACACAGACCGGACACCCCGGGCCGTGCACAAGCGTGATGTTCTCCGGGAGGTAGTCCTCCAGCCCGTGCTTGTAGATCGTGTGCGTGTGCCCGCCGCAGACCTCCATGAACTTGTACTGCCGACCGGGCTCGCACAGGCTCGCGATGGAGGCGGCTAGGGCCCGCGCCTTCTCCGCGTCCCGGTACTCATCGACGAAACGCATCATTCGATCCTCGATTCCATCAGTGCCTCGATCTCGTCGGCGTAGGCCTGGCCGATCCCCTCGAGGAAGTCCATCGCGGCCTTGGCCTCGGCCTCGTCGATCTTGGACAGGGCGAAACCGACGTGGATGAGGATCCAGTCGCCCGGCTGTGGATTGTCGTCGGTGATCAGGCCGATATTGATCGCCCGGCGCACGCCGCTGATGTCGACCGTGGCGAGATCAGGCTGATCCTGCAGGATCTCCACGATCTCGCCGGGAATTCCCAGGCACATCTCGCGCCTCCGCTATCTCGATGGATTCCAGCACCAACTCGTTCCCGCCGGTCACGTCCACGTCGTCGCCTCCGCAGGCGGGGCAGACGGCCAGCGGGTCGTGGGTCCCGTCCTGGTGGCCGCATGCGCGGCAGGTGATCTGGGCCGGGGTCACGACCACGTCGATGGCCGCCCCCTCGGCCACGGTGCCCTCGGTGACCAGCTGGAATGCCTGGCCCATGGAGGGCTCGACGACGTGCAGCAGTGCGCCCGCGCGCACCTTCGCCCGGGTGACGGGACGCCCGGCGGCGCGCTTCTCCACCGCCTCGAGGATCGCCTCGGCGAGGCCGACCTCGTGCATCGCTAGTTCACCGTCCTCAGTCGCCTGCGCATGGCCTCGCGGGTCTCCCCGGCGACGGCGCTGCGCACCCGGTCCGCGATGTTGCCATCACCCTCGCTGACCCGGTTCACGACCTGCTCGGCCATTCCCGTGGCGGAGGAGACGAGGTCGCGGAAATCGTCTGACTCACGGATGTCGTCCCACGCCCGGCGGAGGCGTTCCAGCGCCTCCGGGCCGGCCTTGGTCCCGAGGACATAACCGACGATGAAACCTGCCAGCGCGCCCATGGTCATTCCTCCTTCTCCACCGGCCGGATGCGCACCGTCGCCTCCGGCCGGCCTGCCTGCATTGGGATATTCAGCCTGGTCATGTCACATTTCGCTGATCTTCAGGTAGCGGGCGATGTCCGGCAGCGACTGCACCACCGCGGTGGCCGCTCCCACGAGAATCGCTCCGATGATCAATCGCTTCAGCATCTATCTCCTCCTCGATGAGTTCGCGAACCAGCCGGATGGCGGGTTCGATGGCAGCTGTGACGGGTGCGCTCAGTTCCATCCCCGGCGAGACGTCCGCGGGCTCACAGCCGACGAGCAGGACCCGCCTCATCTCTCCGCCGACCACCCCGACCAGGTCGAGGACGGCGTCGGGCGTCATTCCGTGCGCGTCGATGACGGTCTGCGGCTCGCCCTCCTCCAGCTCGAGGGTGTAGAGGCTGCCCGGCGGCTCGCCACGAGGGGTGGCGTCCACGAGGATCGTCGTGTCGTAGGCGGACAGCTCGTAGGCGAGGTGGATGCCCCGGATGCCGAAGTCGCCGACGTCCACGCCGGCCGGCAGGTCCGTCTCCGCCAGCCGGCGGGCGACCTCGACGCCGAACCCGTCATCACCCAGGAAAACGTTGCCGACACCCGCGACCAGGATCTTCATACCGGCTCCACGTCGTCGGGGGCGAAGTACCAGTAGCGGCCCTGCGCGCGGCGCAGGTCGGTGCCGGGGTCGTCGTCGATGGTCACGGCCAGGTGCTGTGAGCCGTCGACGTCGAACAGGACGGCCTCGACCGTGGCGATCCGGCCGACGATGAACATGTCCTGGGCGTCGGCGCGGCCGGCCGGGTGGAGGCGTACCTTGCTGCCCCTGGCGACCCGCGTGCCGGCGACCGTCACGCTGTCGGTCTCGGGCGAGACGGACGCGTCGGCGCCAGGGTCCCACCAGGGCTTCTCGGTGGTGAAGACGGGCACGTCGTCCTCCCCGGTGTCCCAGCCGCGCCGCGGGCCGGGCGAGCGGATCGCGCCGTGCAGGCGTTCGAGCAGCTCGGGCGGCATTGCCTCGACCCGGTCGATGATCTCGGCGGCGCGCGGGTCGGTGGCGCGCGCCTCGCGTTTCTCCTCGTCGGTCAGGGTGAGCGTGCGCAGGCTGAGGATCTCGTCGATCTCGGTCGCGTCGAACAGGTCGCCGGGGCTCTCCGGCGCGATCTCCGGCCGGTCGTACAGGATGATCGGCGATGAGAGCATCACGTCGTCGTCGATCAGCACCGGCCAGGTGTGCAGGCTGTCGCAGCCGTCCACGGCGGGCCGCGCCCACTCGGGCGGATCGAGCAGCGACACGAACCTGCCGCCGGTGACGGCGAGCAGCGTGTGCGCCGCGATCAGTGAGTGCCGCAGCGCCTCGGGGCGCTCCTCACCGGTCCACTCGGTGAGGTTCTCCAGCCGCAGCCGCAACCGGACCAGCCCGTACGGCCCCGGCAGCCGCTCGGCCGCGGCGCTCACCCGTACGTTCAGCGGGTGGCAGGTCCGGGTGACGGCGCCGTCGGTCTCCTGCCCGCCCGGGATCACGACCTCGTGGACCTGCTCCCCCTCCAGGAGGTCGGCGAGCTGCCAGACGGCGTCGATCTCACGCTCGGACGCCTCGTCGAAGGGCTGGGCGCCTTCGGCGGTGCGCTCCTGGACATGCAGGAACCGGGAGCGGACGTGCAGGACCTCGCCGCCTTCGATCAGGCACTCGGTCCGGCAGGCGGACGACTCCTCGGTCGCGGTGAACCCGGGCGGCACGAAGACTCCGAACTGCCAGCGCACCTGGTTCTTGACCGCGCTCGCCCGGTAGGGGTACAGGAGGTACCCCTCGTAGAGGACGGCGTCCGCGACCTTGCGCGCGATGTCCATGCCCTTCACGGCTGCGCCTCCCGTGCCCGGGCGAGTAGATCGGCGACGACGTCGTCCCAGCCGGGGAGGGCCTTGGCCGACTTGTAGCGCTGTAGCTCGGCGAGGGTGTCACGGCGCAGCCGCAGCCAGCCCGAGCCGGGGAAGAAGCGGTCCATCATCTCCCGCCAGACGACGACGGGCACCCGATACTGGGCCTCGCAGTTCCACGAGACCTGGTCGACGGCGAAGCCCGTCGGGCTCTTCACGAAGACGGTGCCGCTGAACAGCAACAGCATCGGGATCTCGCCCTCCTGGAGGAAGGCGAAGTACTTGTTGGCCGCGACCTCGAGGTCGTACGAGCACGGCACCGGCACGTCGACCTCGGTCGCGCCCGTGAACCCGCGGACCATCACCGCCACCGCGGCGAACTGCAGCGGCTTCAGCGTGTCGCCCCACCGGTCGGTGGTGCCGAAGAGATCGGCCAGCAGTGGCGTCTCGGTCTCGGAGTAGGTGCGGCGCTGCGGTTCGATGCGGATCTGGCAGCGCAGTGCGATCGCGTTCACCACCGCGCCGCTGGTCTCGGTGATGCGGAGCCGGAACACCAGCGTGGGTACCGCGGCGTACGGGTCGGGGCGGGCGTCGATGCAGTCGAAGACGAGGTCAGCCACGTGCTTCCTCCCTGACCACCGGCTCGCTGCGCTGACGCAGGCCTTCGAAGAAACCGTTGATCTGCTCCCACGCCTCCTCGCCTCCGCTGAACCCCTTCCAGTGCATCCGGACCAGGCCGACCAGCTCGTAGCAGGCGTCGATCGGAACGAGGTAGGCGCCCGAGTCGCGGTCGACCAGGAGGGCCTCGACGTCCGGCTCGACATCGGCGACGGCAGGGTTCGTGGCCAGCACCCGCACCCACGCGTCCAGCGGCAACTCCGACTCTGTGGCGCCGCCCGGGCTCGGATAGAAGGCGACCGTGCGGCCCATGCCGGAGTTACGGAAGAAGAACGCCATCCGGACCGGGATCGCCAGGTCGTCCCAGTCGCTCTCGGACATCACAAACCCGGGGTCGTACCGGTAGCGCTCCGGCACGGTGCGGAAGCGCCGCATGGGCGTGCTCGCGTCCTCGGCACGGCGTTCGGAACCCGCTCCCGCATGGGTGAACAGCAGAGTGCACGGCCGGCAGGTGCACATGATGCGCCGGTCCTCCAGGTTCACGACGTGACCGTGCTCCTCACCGATCGGCTCGGCGCACATCTCGCATCGCTCGACGGGAGGCTCGGCAGGACCTTGAGCGGCCGCCCGCTCCTGCTCGTACTGTTCCTTCCCGGCGGCGAACCGGCGCAGGCTCACGTCCGCTCCTCCCTGTCGGCTCCGTTCACGTCGTGGCCTCTTCCGGCACCGCGCACTCCTTGCCCTGGTAGGGGTGGATCTGCAGCAGCGTGGGCTCGGCCGCGACTCCCTCGACGACCACCTCGCTGATCTCGGGAGCGTCCTCCAGAATGGCTCTCTCGATCGACATCGTGGCGGTGACCTGCGATGACGGGCACCCCTGGCAGTTACCCTCAAGACGGAGCCGTACAACCCCCGCCGGGTCGATGCCGAGCAGCTCGACGCCGCCGGCGTGCGACCCGAGGTAGGGCCGCACACGGTCGAGCGCGCCGCGTACGCGCTCGGCGGTGTTCAGCGGGTGCAGGTCGTGCACGATCAGCAGGGAGCTGATGAGCGCGTCGCCCGCGAGCGTCCGCGCCGTCTCATTCCCGACCATCTCCAGGATTCGGGCCAGGCCGGCCCCGTACACCTGGATGAGCGAGCTGACGAGTTCCTCGGCCCGGTCGCGGTCGGCCGGGTCGTCGATCTCCGCGAGCAGCTGCTCCACGCGTGCGCCCGCGTCTTGTACGTCTTTTGATCCAGGCATCGGCCGGCCCTTTCCCGATCGGTCGCGTGCGTTCGGCTCCGCCGTGACCTCGCCGAGGCGAGGTCACGGCGGAGAGCCGGGGACGGCTCAGCCACCCTCGCCGGTGAAGGCGTGCGGAGAGTGGACACGGTCCAGCGACTTGCCCTTGCCGAGGTACATGTGGACACCGCACGGCAGACAGGGGTCGAAGCTGCGGACGGCGCGCATGATGTCGATCCCCTTGAAGTTCTCCGGGGAGTTCTCCTCGAAGATCGGGGTGTTCTGCACGGCGTCCTCGTACGGACCGGGGGTCCCGTACTCGTCACGCACGCTGGCGTTCCACGGGGTCGGCGGGTACGGATGGTAGTTGGCGATCTTGCCGCCCTTGATCACCATGTGGTGGGACAGGACGCCGCGCACCGCCTCGGTGAAGCCGACGCTGATGGCCTCGTCCGGCACCTTGAAGGGCTCCCACGTCTTGGTGTGGCCGGCCCGGATCTCGGCGAGCGCCTTCTCGACGAAGTAGACGGCCTGCGCCGCGGCATACGCCTGGAAGTAGGTCCGTGCCCGGTTGCGCTCGATCGCGTTGGACAGCGGCTCCCCGTTCCACATGGGGATCTTCCACTCGAACGTCTTCTCCGGCAGCGACATGGTCTTCGGCAGGTTGATGATGACGCTGTTGCCGGTGGACTTGACGTACCCGGTATCGACGAGGCCGGAGAGCGCGGTCGACCACAGGCGCGCGAGCGGGCCGCCGCCGGTGTCGAGCGCGAGGTGGTCCTTGCCGTCGAACCAGCGCGGCGACATGACCCAGCTGTACTTGTCGCCGAAGTCCCGCTTGCCGGGCTTGGGAATCGTGTGCTGGTTCCACGGGTGGTGGATGTCGACCGGGTTGCCGAGCGGGTCGTGGGTGACGAACTTGTCCTTGTCGGTCCAGTTCTCGTAGTAGGAGCTGCCGAGCAGGATCCGGATGCCGAGGTTGATGTCGACCAGGTCGTTCGTCACGAGCCTGCCGTCGACGATCACGCCTGGGGTGACGAACATCTTCTTGCCCCAGTCGGCCATGTTCTTGTACGTGAAGTCGCAGTGGTCCGGGTCGTTGAAGGCTCCCCAGCAGTTCAGCAGGACGCGCCGCTGCCCGACCGCCTGGTAGCCCGGCAGGGCCTCGTAGAAGAAGTCGAACAGGTCGTCGTGCATCGGCACGACCCGCTTCATGAACTCGACGTACCGCATCAGGCGCGTGAGGTAGTCGGTGAACAGCTGGATGGTCGCGACCGTGCCGACGCCGCCCGGGTAGAGCGTGGAGGGATGCACGTGGCGCCCCTCCATCAGGCAGAACATCTCCCTGGTGGAGCGGCTGACCTGAAGCGCCTCACGGTAGAACTCGCCTTCGAGCGGGTTCAGCGACCGCATGATGCCGGCGATGGTCTTGTAGCCGTGTTCCTCCGCGTGCGGCGCCGGAGTGCGCTCGGCGAGAGCGAGCACTCCCGGATTGGTCTCCCTGACCATCTTCTCGCAGTAGTCGACCCCGACCAGGTTCTCCTGGAAGATGTTGTGGTCGAACATGTACTCGGCGGCCTCGCCGAGGTTGATGATCCACTCGGCCAGGTGCGGCGGCCGGACCCCGTAGGCCATGTTCTGGGCGTAGACCGAGCACGTCGCGTGGTTGTCACCGCAGATCCCGCAGATCCGGCTGGTGATGAAGTGCGCGTCGCGCGGGTCCTTTCCCTTCATGAAGATGCTGTAGCCGCGGAACACCGACGAGGTGCTGTAGCAGTCCGCGACCGTGTTGTTGTTGAAGTCGACCTTGGCGTAGATCCCGAGGCTTCCGACGATGCGGGTAATCGGGTCCCATGCCATCTCGACGATGCCGTCTTGCGTTGCCATGTGCGCGTCTCCGATCACCAGGAGGGTTTGTAACCGGTGGTGAGTTCCTTGCCCTTCTTCCGCCACTTGGGTTCTTTGTCGACCTTTCTTGCCGTGATCCCCCGCAACGTGCGGATGACCCCGCCGTAAGCGCCGCTGGCCATCGCGGAGACGCGTGCACCAGGCGGTTCGTCCATGAAGGGCATGAACTTGTCGGGGAAGCCGGGCATGGTGCAGGCGATGCAGATGCCGCCCACGTTGGGGCAGCCGCCGACACCATTGATCCAGCCGCGCTTGGGGACGTTGCACTTGACGACCGGTCCCCAGCAGCCGATCTTGACCAGGCACTTCGGCGAGCCGTACTCGCTGGCGAACTGGCCCTGCTCGTAGTACCCGGCCCGGTCGCAGCCCTCGTGCACGGTCGCGCCGAACAACCAGGTGGGGCGGAGCGCCTCGTCGAGCGGGATCATGGGCGCCTGACCGGCGACCTGGTAGAGGAGGTAGAGGATGGTCTCGGACAGGTTGTCCGGCTGGATCGGGCAGCCCGGGACGTTCACGATCGGCAGGCCCGCCTTGGACTTCCAGTCCCAGCCCAGGTAGTCGGCGACGCCCATGGCACCGGTGGGGTTCCCGGCCATGGCGTGGATGCCGCCATACGTGGCGCAGGTGCCCACCGCCAGCACGGCCGTGGACTTGGGGGCGAGGATGTCCAGCCATTCGCTGGTGGTGCGCGGCTGGCCGGTCTCGGGGTTGTTCCCGAACCCGGACCAGTAGCCCTCTTCCTTGATCGACTCGTTGGGGATGGATCCCTCGATCACCAGCACGAAGGGTTCCAGCTCGCCGCGCTCGGCTTTGTAGAACCAGTCGATGAAGGTGTCGGCCCCCTTGTCGGGACCGCACTCGAAGTCGATGAGCGGCCAGTGCACGGCGATCTTCGGGAGGCCGGGCAGGGCCCCCATGACGATCTCCTCGATGCTCGGCTGTGTCGCCGCCGTGAGAGCGACCGAGTCGCCATCGCAGCTGAGGCCCGCGTTGATCCAGAGGATATGGACGACAGGTTCTTCTTGTGTGGTCTCCGACTCGGTCGGCGTCGTCATGCCACGTTCACCACCTTTGGAGAGGCGGTCATTTGGAGGGGCGCGCGGGACTCGGCCGCGTGCCACCGGGGTGCGCGACTAGAGCGCGTACTGTGTGAGCTCCCACAAGACGTGGTAGAGGGTCGTCTGGGCCTCCTGGTTGCGGTGCACCGATGACGACGGCACCACAAACAGGTGATCAAGCCCCTCGAGCTCGGCCATCTGCCCGCCGGTGTGCCCGGCGAGTCCGACTGTGAGCATTCCTCGTTTCATCGCCTCCTCGAAAGCGCGGATCAGGTTGGCGGAGTTGCCACTCGTGGAAAGGCCGAGCGCGATGTCGCCGCGTCGGCCGAAGGCGCCGAGCTGGCGGGCGAACACGACCTCGAAGCCGATGTCGTTGGACAGGGCGGTCACGACCGCGACGTCCGTCGTCAGGGCCAGTGCCGGCAGCGGGCGCGCGTCGCCTCCCGGGTTCAGGAAGAGCGCGGCGACGTCCTGGGCGTCTGTGGAGCTGCCGCCGTTGCCGAAGGTGAACAGCCGCCCGCCGCCGCGGAACGCCTCGGCCATCTCCGCGGCACATGCGACGAGCCGCTGCTCGTCCGCGGCGAGAACGGACTGGCGCAGCGCCACGATCTCGTTGGCCTTTTCGACCGTCGAGCTGCGCACCTCCGCCATGACGGCCTCGAGGTCCGAACTCCCGGAGTAGAGAAACGGGTAGAGCTGCTGCATCTCGCTCATGGGAGCAGCCCGATCGCCTCTTTGGCATGCACCAGCACGGTGTCGCCGACGGCGGCGTCGACCAGCGCGACGCTGACCTCCTCTATGCGCCCATCGCCGACGTCGACGTCGGCGAGGTCGTCGGCGCGAAGCCGCACGACCGTCACCGGGACGGCCTCATCCGAACAGGTGACACAGTGATCGCCCTCGCAGTGGGTCACGCGATCACCTCGGGGGCGAGCACACCGGGCTGCTCGAGAAACACATGCACCAGCTCCCATAGCACGTGATAGGTCGTGACGTGCACTTCCTTGACCACCCGCGGGTCGTCCGACCGCACGACAACGGCATGGTCGGCCAACGGGCCGCGCGCGATCTCACCTCCGTCGCCGCCGAGCAGCGCCACCGTCAGCAGGCCGAGCTCCCTGGCCGTCCGCAGGCCACGCAGCACGTCGTCGCATCGGCCGTCCGGCGAGATGCCCAGCGCGATGTCATCGGCCCCGGCGAAATAACGCAGCTGGTGGGCGAAGATGTCGCCGAAGCCCCTCATGGCACCGACCCCGGTGACGGTGGCGATGTCCCCGGTCAGCGACAGCGCTGGTAGAGCCCGCTTGCCGACGATCACCGGATGGACGAACTCGACCGCGATGTGCTGCGCATCCGTGGCGGCACCACCGTTGCCGAACGTGAACAGCCGCCCACCGCGGTGAAAGCGCTCCGCCATGGAATAACAGGTGCGCGCGATTGTGTCGGCGGAGTCCGCCAGTCCTCGCCCTGGCGTGTCCCTACGAGCGAATATATCCCGGAGTTCTACCCTTGTCCGCGGCATTGCGGACCCACTTCCCTGCGTTGAATCAGGAGGCTCGATCACGACTTGTAACAGGCAACTCACGGAACATACCCCAGCGCATCTGTCGGTACAAGATGCCGAAAAACAAACGGTTGTCGGCTCTGACCAAGAGTGACGATGCGCAGTTGAAGATCATTTAGTGATCCCCCAGCCGCGCTCTTCCACGCGCCGCACAGCGGCGACAGAATGATCATTATTGGTCTTCGCAGTTCAAAACGGCCTAACGGCTGCGGCAGGGCCAAAATTCGACCCCGGCCGCCCCGACATTCACGTTGATCCCGGCTCGTGACGGCACAGGCTCGATGCGACCAACGATCATTGCTGGGACCTCAGATGCCGCCGAAAATAGCGATCTGCCTACTCACCGTGCGCATCGGGAGATCTGAGGTGATAGAAGGGCCCTATCCGGGGTAAGCCGGGCACCATGCATCCGTGGCGTCACCATGTGAACGAGCGATTCAACGAGGTCACCGGGGACCGGCTACCGGTTCCGGGCTCCGGCGCGACGCGCGAACGCTGGAACGCGTTCGCCCGTCTCGCCGAGGAGGATCTGTCACTGGCCCGACTCTGCGAAGGCCACTTCGACGCCCTCGCGATCCTGGCGGAACTCGGCGGACCGCGGCCGCCGCCGGGCAGCCGCTGGGCGGTATGGGCGGCCAAACCGCCGAGCCTGCAGGCCGTGCACGGCACCGGCGGGTGGCGGGTAAGCGGCGTGAAACCGTACTGCTCCGGTGCCCGCGTCTGCACGCATGCGCTGGTCACGGCCGGGGACGGGCTGTTCGCCGTCTCCCCCGGCACGCCCGTCGAGGGGACGTGGCCGGCCATCGGAATGGCTGCCAGCGACAGCCTGGACGTGCGGTTCGAGCAGGTGCCCGCCGAGCCGGTCGGCCCGCCGGGCGCCTACGTCGACCGCCCCGGCTTCCACCACGGCGGAGTCGGGGTGGCCACCGTCTGGTACGGCGGCGCGCGCGCCGTCGCGCGTACGCTGCTGTCCGCCAAGGACCCCCACGCTCTCGCCCATCTGGGCGCGGTGGACGTCGGGCTGACCTCGGCGCGGGCCGCCCTGGACAGCGCCGCCGACGAGATCGACGCGGACCCGCTGGACCGCAAGCATGAGGCGGCGGCACGGGCACTTCGAGTCCGGTCGCTGGTCGCCGAGGTCGCCGCCGACGTGCTGGAGCGGACCGGCCGGGCCCTCGGCGCGGGCCCGCTGTCGCATGACGAGGCTCACGGCCGCGCGGTGGTCGACCTGACCGTCTACCTTCGCCAGCATCACGCCGAACGCGACCTGGCAGCACTGGGCGAACTGGTCACGGGGGACGCCTGGTGAACCTGATCGACGCGCCCGGCACCTCCGAGGACGACTGGCGGGCCTGGCCGGGCCTGGGGAGGCTGCCCGAACTCGACCTCACATCGTGGCGGAACGCCGTGGTCGTCGCCGCCCACCCCGACGACGAGGTGCTCGGCGTCGGCGGCCTGATGGCGATACTGGCGGCCCGCGGCGTACGGCTACGGGTGATCGCGGTCACCGACGGCGAGGCGTCGCACCCCGGCCAGGACGTCACGACCCGGCGCATCGCCGAGACCACTGCGGCGCTGGAACACATCGGCCACTGCGAGGTCGTACGGCTGCGGTTGCCCGACACCGGCGTGCGGGACGACGAGCTGGCCCCGCTGCTGCGCGATCTGGTGTACGGCTTCGACGTGTGCCTGGCGCCGTGGGAGGACGACGTGCACGCCGATCATGAGGCCGCCGGGCGCGCCGCACTGGCCTGCGACATCCCGGTGCTGCGGTTTCCGATCTGGACCTGGCACTGGGCGCGCCCGGCCGATCCGCGGCTGCCATGGGGCCAGGCGGTACGCGTGCCGCTGCCATCGGAGACGGCCGCTCGCAAGCGGGCCGCCATCAGCTGCTTCACCAGCCAGTTCGAGGGACCGGATCCGATACTCCCGCCCGAGATCGTGGAGCACTTCACCCGCCCGGAGGAGGTTCTGTTCCGATGACCCTCGGACCGGAGTACTTCGAGAAGGCCTATGCCGACTCGGACGACCCATGGGGTTTCGCCTCACGCTGGTACGAGGAACGCAAGTACGCGCTGAGCCTGGCGATGCTGCCCCGGCGGCACTACGCGGACGCCTTCGAGCCCGGCTGCTCGATCGGAGTGCTCACCGCGCTGCTCGCGACCCGCTGCGACCGGCTGCTGGCCTGGGACGTCTCGTCCGAGGCGGTCCGGCAGGCCCGGCTGCGCGCCCCCGCGGCGAAGATCGAGCAGAGAGGGATCCCGGCCGAGTGGCCGGCCGGCGCCTTCGACCTCATCGTCTTCTCCGAGATGCTCTACTACCTGGCCGGCGACGACCTCACCCGGGCCCTCGACCTCGGTGCCGGATCGCTGAAGCCTGGAGGCACACTGCTGGCCGTGCACTGGCGGCATCCGGTGGCCGACTACCCGCGAACCGGCGACGAGGTGCACACGGCCCTCGGCCGCACCGGCCTGTCCCGGCTGGCGGTGCATCGTGAGGCCGACTTCATCGCCGAGGTGTACGTCAACGGCGATCCGGTATCCGTGGCCACCGCCGAAGGACTCACGTGATCACTGGGGTCGTCGTCCCCGCGCACAACGAGCAGGAGCGACTGCCGGCCTGCCTGGCGACGCTGAGCCTGGTGTCCCAGAACGTGGTCGTGGTGGCGGACGCCTGCACCGACCGTACGGCCGAGGTGGCGCGGCGGGCCGGCGCCTTCGTCATCGAGGTGGCGGCCCGCAACGTCGGCGCCGCACGGGCGGCCGGTGTCGACGAGCTGCTGCGGCGTGGCGTCTCATGGGTGGCGACCACCGACGCCGACACTCTGGTGCCACCGTGCTGGCTCAGCACGCAGCTCCGGTACGCGGAGCGCGGCTGGGACGCCGTCGCGGGCACCGTCTCGGTGGTCGACTGGACCGGGCACCCGCCATGGCTCGCCGCCGCGTTCGCGCGCCGCTACGCGCACGACACACCCGTCCACGGCGCCAACCTCGGCGTCCGTGCCGAGGCGTACCTCGCGGCCGGCGGCTTCGCGCCCATCGCGACCGGGGAGGATCACGCACTCGTCAAGGCGCTCAAGGCGGCCGGCCGCCACGTGCTGCACACCGCCAAGGTCAATGTGATCACGTCGGCCCGCCGCCACTACCGCGCCCCGCACGGCTTCGGTCACCTGCTGACGACCCTTGAGGCGTGACATGTGTTCCAGGCCGTGGACGACGCCGGCGACCTCGGTCCATCCGTGACCCTCTGGCGGGCCGCACCCCGGGTGAGAGGTCTCAGCCGGGGGCCGGCCCGGCTCGGCCCGGGGCGGCGCCCGCCTCGACGAGATCGGCAGCGGAGCCGGCGGACGGCGCGGCCCGCCCGCCGATCGCCAGGGCGAGCAGGGCCGCGACCACGCACAGCGCCGCGGTCGCCCAGAAGATATCGCTGTACTCGGTGTGCAGGGCGGCCTTCACCGCGGCCACGTAGGCGGCCAGCCGGCGGGCGAACTCCGTCCGGCTCATCCCGATCGGCAAAGGCGTCACGAGATGCGCGGTGAGGGACTGGAAGCGGTGGAAGCCCCACGCGCTCAGCGCTGCGACGCCGATCAGCATGCCCATCATGCGTGCCACCACGATGGCGGCGGAGGCGATGCCGTGCTGCAGCGCGGGCACCGAGCGCAGCGCCACCGCCGACAACGGCGCGATGACGAGGCCGAGGCCCAGGCCCGCGAGCGCCAGGTCGGCGTCGACCCTGGATAGCACGAACAGCCCCAGGTCGTAACGCAAATGCTGCGCGTGGACCGGCCAGCCGGCGACGTGCGCGTAACCGGCGGCGGCGAGCAGCATGCCCCCTGCCACGACCCACCGCTCGGTGAACCGCCGGGCCAGCAGGCCACCGATGACCGCGGCCGCGGCGAGGGGGACGAGGAAGCGAGCCAGCAGCAGCGCGCCGCCGGCGGCGTTGCGGCCGAAGAGCGTCTGAGCGATCAGCTGCACGTCGACGAGCGTGGTCATGAGCGCCGCACCGGAGAGCAGACTCACCCCCAGTGCGGCGAAGAGGCCGCCCCGCCGGACGCCGTGCAGGTCGAGCAGCCGGGTACGGGCCCGCATCTCCCAGCCGGCGAAGCACCCGATCACGACGGCTCCGGCGGCGATACACGGGACTCCCCAGGCGGGCAGTGCCGACCGGTGGGGATCCGGGTTGTACAGGCCCGCGACGAGCAGGCCGAGCCCGGCGGCGAGCAGCACTCCCCCGGCCACGTCGATCCGCGCCCGCGCGGCGGGCCTGCCGCCCGGGACCGTCCAGTGCACGGCGGCCATCGCGAGCAGCGCGATCGGGATGTTGATCCAGAAGATGCCGCGCCAGCCGACGAGCGCGGCCACCCCCGCACCGTACAGCGGGCCGAGCACGCTGCCCAGCTCCTGTACGGCGCCGACTCCGCCGAGCACGGCCGGTCGCCGGCGTTCCTCCCACAGGTCGCCCGCCAGCGCCATCGTGATGGGCAGCAGCGCACCGCCGGCGACCCCCTGGAGCCCGCGTCCGGCGATGAGTACCGGCAGTGAACCGGCCAGCGCCGTCACCGCGGATCCCGCGGCGAATCCGACCAGGCAGGCCTGCAACATCACGCGGCGGCCGAACCGGTCCGACAACAGGCCGAGCAGCGGCATCCCTGCGACGTAGCCGAGCAGGAAGGAGGTGACCACCAAGCTGGCGCGCTCGATATGGTTCACCGGCACGCCCAGATCGCCGACCATGGTCACCAGGACGGTCACCACGACGTACGCGTCGACCGCGGCGACCAGCACCACGATGCCGCCGACGCCGATCGCGACGCGGCGCGAGCGCTCCATCGTCCTCATCCGGCGCCGCTCACTTGGCCGGGGCGCTGATCGGGAAGGGCTTGCCGAAGTCGGCGAACGCGACCGTCACCGCACCGGGCTTGCCGCCGCTCTTGGAGGGCACCTGCACCTGCGCCTTCAGCAGGTGGTGGTCGGCGGCCGCCACCCAGATGTCCGCGGGCGCGTTGGCGGACATGCCCGGCACGAGCCGGGCAAGGGACGCCTGAGCGAGCGTCGCGTGCACGCGGTAGCAGTTCTGGCCCGCCACCTTGTCCTGCCCCCGCGTGCTCGCGCCGGTGGCGGTGAGCAGCAGCTGCACCAACCCGCGGTCCGGATCGAGGACCGCGGAGGGATCGTAGATCCCGGCCACCTTGGTCAGCGGTGCCTGCTGCCATCCGCCGGTGAGCCCCTTGAAGTGCACCGTCTTGCCGAGCGCGACGAAGTCCAGCTGGATCGGCATGCCGAGCTCGGTCACCTGCACCGAGCCCTGCGAGTTGCCGTTGCGCAACAGCTTCGCGTCGACGCTCTTCACGGTGATCTGGGGATCACCGGTGGTCCGCAGCGTGAAGCTGAGACTGTTCACCGTCCGCATCACGTCCGCCGCCTGTTGCAGAAGCTGCCCGCCCGCGGGGTTCTTCGCCGAGCCGCCACCTCCGCAGCCGGCGGTGAAGGTGAGTGCGAGCACGATCTGGAGCAGGCAGGCGAACCTCGCCCGGGATGACAACATACCGAGAAGATAGCGACCGCGGATGCCGATCAGAACCTCCTTCCGCCACGCCGGCCTTCGGCACGGGCGCCACCGCCGAAGTCGGGCACGCCTCCGATGACCATCGAGGACGAGCCGCCGGACTCGACCGATACCTGCGACGTCCCATCCTTTGACCTGCCGGCCACGGTAGGACCAGGCCGAGCTAAAGCATGTCTTGCGATTACTCCAAATCACGGTCAATTCCGATATCAGGCCATTAGGTGGAGTTGAAATTCAAGAGCAGCAGATGTCATATGGAATTAGGCAATAGCACCATAAATCGCGAAATTGCCTGGCGTGACGGCCGCATGTCACGCCGCGAAGCCGACCAAAGGAGGTATCTTCCATGGGGATTCCGACGCGGATGGGAGTAGCCATCTCCGGCCTGGCCTTCGCGGGAGCGACTGCCCTCAGCCTCGGCGCGGCCGCCCCGGCGAGCGCGCAGACCGCGACGACCACACCTCACCACGCCGTCACCCACTGGGGTGGCCACAAGGACTACTGGAAAGACAGCTGGGAGACCATCGACATCTCGGAGAGCTGGTGGAGCTGGAGCTGCGGCTGTTGCTGCTAGCGGCTGGTGACACGCGCTCAGCCAAGGGTCGCCGCCAGCAGCACCCGCCGGCCAGGTGCTGCTGGCGGCGACCAGGGTATGCCGCCATCAGGGGTCTCGCGCCGGACGGGGCGCGGGGCCCCGCACCCGTACTCACGCCGGCGTCACGAATCGGCTCGTGACGCCGGCGTTCCATGCGTGGTGAACCACATCGATCTCCTGCCAGTCATGGGGACCGGACACGTGGAGCAAGTGGGGTAACCCGTCTAGGTTCACTGACATGAGCAGTGCTGACGCGACAGGAACGCCCGGACTCACGGAGCTGGCGGGGCGGACGGCCGTGGTGACCGGCGGGGCGAGCGGAATCGGCCGTGCGTGTGCCCGCCGGCTGTCGGACGCGGGCGCCCGCGTGATCGTCATCGACATCAGTGCCGATGCGGCCGAAGAGGTCGCGGCGGAGGTCGGTGGCGGCTTCCACGTGGCCGACCTGTCCGATCCGGACGTGGTGGACGGTCTCGGGCTCACCGCGGACATCCTGGTGAACAACGCCGGTCTGCAGCATGTGGCGCCGGTGCACGAGTTCCCGCCGGAGGAGTTCGCACGGATCATGCGGGTCATGGTCGAGGCGCCGTTCCGGCTGGTTCGCCAGGTGCTCCCCGTGATGTACGAACGAGGGTGGGGAAGGGTCGTCAACATCTCGTCGGTGCATGGGCTGGTGGCCTCGCCGTTCAAGGTCGCCTACGTCACGGCCAAGCACGCCATCGAAGGCATGTCCAAGGTCGTCGCCTTGGAGGGGGCCGAGCACGGGGTCACCTCCAACTGCGTCAATCCGGCGTACGTGCGAACCCCGCTGGTGGAGAACCAGGTCACGGCCCAGGCGGCCGCACACGGGATGACCGAGGCCGAGGTGCTCGAGCGTGTCATGCTCGAGCCCGCGGCGATCAAACGGTTGATCGAGCCGGACGAGGTCGCCGACGTCGTGGCGTATCTGTGTTCCCCGCGGGCGTCCTTCATCACGGGTGCCTCCGTGCCGATCGACGGCGGGTGGACCGCGCGCTGACAATGGTCTCCGTGAGCATTTTCTTCGAGCTGCTGGCTCGGGAGGCGGCCCCGGTCGAGTTCGAGGCCCCGATCGCTGACGCGCGAGCCGCCGGGGCCTCGCCCGAAGTGCTGACCGAGCTCGAGCGGGTCAAGGTGGCGGCCCTGCGCGTACGGGCCCTGCTGGCGCGGCGCGCCCGGCGTGAGGTGGAACTCACGGCGCTGTTCGAGACCGCGGGCGACCTGGCCGGCCTGCGGAACGTCGATGCCGTGTTGCAGGCCATCGTGCGCCGGGCACGGCAGCTGCTCAACACCGATGTCGCCTACATGACGCTGATCGACGACGAGCGCGGCGACACCTACATGCGCGTCACGGACGGGTCGATCTCGATCGCCTTCCAGAGGCTGCGGCTGCCGCTCGGCGCAGGTCTGGGAGGCCTGGTCGCGCAGGCCGGGGCGCCGTACGCGAGCTCCGGCTACCTGGCGGACGAACGGTTCCGGCACACCTCCCCCATCGACACGGGCGTCACAGAAGAGGGCCTGGTGGGAATCCTGGGCGTCCCGATGCGGCTGGGCGAGCGGGTCATCGGCGTGCTGTTCGCGGCCGACCGCAGTGAGCGGTCGTTCGCGCAGGAAGAGGTCGCGCTGCTGTGCTCGCTGGCCGCGCACGCCGCGGTGGCCATCGACAACGCCCGGCTGCTGCACGAGACACGAGTGACCCTGGAGGAGCTGAGCGCGGCGAGCGAGGCCGCACGGGTGCACAGTGAGGCGGTGGAGCGGGCCGCGCTGGCGCACGACCGCATGACCGACCTCGTGGTGCGCGGCGGCGGGGTCGAGGACGTGGCCGCCGTGGTGACCGACATCCTCGGGGGCGCGCTCGTCGTACTCGATGCCGAGGGCCGCCGGCTCGCCGAGGTCGGCAGCGTGGACACGATCGATGAGGATCTGATCGCGCGGTCACGGACGCTCGGCCGGACCGCACGAGGAGGCGATCTGCGGGTCACCCCGATCGGCGCGGGCGCCGAGGTGCTCGGCACGCTGGCCCTGCGCACCGCCGGGGGCATACCGGACGCCGATGAGCGGATCCTCGAGCGCGCGGCCCTCGTCATGGCGCTGCTGCTGCTGTTCCGCCGCAACGTGACCGAGGTCGAGGGACGGGTCCGCGGTGAGCTCCTGGACGACCTCGTCGCCGGCCACGTCTCGGATCCGGACGCGCTCGACGCGCGAGCCCGGCGGCTCGGCGTCGACCTCGGCGCGGCGCACGTGCTCGTCGTCGCCAAGCATGAGGGGCAGCGGGAGCAGGCGGCGTTCTGGGCCTCGTCGCATTCCGCCGTGGAGCACGGCCTCAGCACGGCGTACGGCGACGAACTCGTCCTCCTGCTGCCCGGCGACCGGCCAGGTGAGATCGCATCCCGGGTGGCCAAGGAGCTTGGCGCCGCGCTCGGCATCCCGGCGACCGTCGGCGCGGCGGGACCGGTCGATCTGCCCGGTGGCGCGGAGTCGGCCCGCCATGAGGCCCGGCGCTGCGCCGACGCGCTGCTGGCCCTGGGCCGGACCGGGGACGGCGCGAGCGCCGCCGGGCTCGGCTTCGTGGGCCTGCTGATCGGCGAGGGCGGCGATGCCACGTCGTTCCTGGCGACCACCCTCGGCCCGGTCATCGCCTACGACCACCGGCGCGGCACCGCGTTGACGCAGACGATGGCGATCTACTTCGGCACCGGCGGAAGCCTGGCCCGGACCGCCGAGCAACTGCACATTCACGTCAATACGGTGACTCAGCGGCTGGGCCGCATCGGCCGGCTCCTCGGCGAGGACTGGCAGCAGCCCGACCGTGCGCTGGAGATTCAGCTGGCGCTGCGCCTGCACCGCCTGCGCGGGTCTCTCACGCCCTGACCGCCTCCCCGTCGGCCGCGGCCGATCGACCGGCGCCTGCCCGGCCGCGACGGCCGGAATGCCCGGTGAGCAGGTGTCGCGCGGTCCCCCAGATGCCGCGCCGGAAGATCAGCACGGTGGCGGCGAAGACGGTGCCGGTCACGATCCCGATCTCCTCGAAGCCGGCGGTGGCCAGGTAGTCGTTGAGCTCGACGATCAGACCCGCGCCGATCACGCCGCCCCACAGGGTGCCGATTCCGCCGAGGACGACCATCATCACGGCCTGGCCGGAGGTGGTCCAGTAGACCTCCTGCAACGACACGAAGCCGTGGCCGATGGCGAACAGGCCGCCGGCGAGGCCGGACAGGGCGGCCGAGAGCACGAAGGCGAGGAGCTTGTACTTCTCGACCGGGTAGCCGAGGGCACGAGCGCGGGCCGGGTTGTCGCGCACCGCGACCAGCACCCGCCCGAACGGCGAGCGCACCACGCGCCAGGCGCACCACAGGCCGGCGAGGATGATCGGCAGGCCCGCGTAGTAGAAGAAGAACGGGTCGGACAGGTCGACGCCGAACAGGTCACGGGGAATCCCCTGAAGGCCGTTCTCGCCGCCGGTCAGGCCCCGCCACTGGTTCGCGACGAAATAGACCAGCTGCGCGAAGGCCAGCGTCACCATGGCGAAATAGATGCCGGTGCTCCGCACCGACAGCCATCCGATCGGCACCGCCAGCGTGGCGGCGGCCAGCGCACCGGCGAGCACCGCGACCGGGAACGGCAGCCCGCTGTGCACGGCGATCAGACCGGACACGTACGCCGCGGTGCCCCAGAACGCGGCATGGCCGAACGAGAGCAGCCCCGTGAAGCCGAGCAGGAGGTCCACGGCCACCGCGAACAACGCCCAGCAGATCATGTCCATCGCGACCGGCGGATAGATCACCCATGGCAACGTGAGCGCTGCGAGCAGGCCCACGGCCAGTAGGATCGGCCGGCCGGCCAGCAAACGGATGATCATGCGATTCCCTCCTCGCGTCCGAACAACCCCGCCGGCCGCCACAGCAACACCGCGACCATGAGGATGAACACCAACGTCTGGGACAGCGCCGGGACGTACAGGTTGGCGAGTGCGGTGAACAGCCCGACGGCGAAGCCCGCCGCGACCGAGCCGAAGATGGACCCGAGGCCACCGATGACGACGACCGCGAAGACGGCGATGATCAGGTCGGACCCCATCAGCGGGTTGACAGCTCGCATCGGTGCGGCCAGCACCCCGGCCAGCCCGGCCAGCGCGATCCCGACGCCGAACACCGGGGTGACCCAGCGTCCGACGTCGATGCCGAGGGCACGGGTGAGCTCCGGGCGCTCGGTGGCCGCCCGCACGACCATGCCCGCCCGGGTGCGCGACAGCACGTACCAGACCGCCAGGCAGGTGACGATCGCGACGCCGAGCACGAACACCTGGTAGGCCGGGTAGGAGAAGAGCCCGAGGTCGACCGTGCCCGACAGCGCGCTCGGCCTCGGGTACGGCTGGGACTGCGCCCCGTACTCCCGCTTCATCAGGTCCTGCAGGATGAGGGCGAGGCCGAAGGTGAGCAGGAAGTTGTACAGCGGGTCGAGCCCGGCCAGCCGGCGGATGAGCAGCCGCTCCACCACGACGCCGATCAGGCCGAGGCCGACCGGGACGACACCGAGCGCGACCCAGAAGCTCACGCCCCAGTCGGTCAGCAGCATGTACGCGCCGAAGGCGCCGAGCATGTAGAACGCGCCGTGCGCGAAGTTCACCACGCCGAGCATGCCGAAGATGACCGCCAGGCCGAGCGCGAGCAGGGCATAGAAGGCACCGCCGACGAGACCGTTGAACGCCTGCTCCAGCACGATGACCTCCTAGAGCCGGCAGGCGGAGTCGGGCTGCTGGAACGCCTGGTCGGCCGGGATGGTCTTGAGGATCTTCTCGTAGTCCCAGGGCTCCTTCACCTCGGCGGAGGGCTTGACCTGGGCCAGGTAGGCGTCGTGCAGCAGCAGGTGGTCCTGGGCTCGGATGGTGCCGTTCTTGGCGAACACGTCGTTGAACTTGTAGCCCTCGAGCTGCTTCACGACGGCGTCGGACTTGTCGGTGCCGGCCCGCTGGACCGCCTCGAGATACTGCATCGCCGCCGAGTAGTTCGCGGCGTGCGCGAAGGTGGGCCGTTTGCCGGTCCTGGCCTGGAACCGGTCGGCCCAGGCACGGTTTTCCTGGCTCTCGTTCCAGTACCACGCGTCGCTGAACTTGGTGCCGGCAAGCGCGTCGGGGCCGACCGAGTGGATGTCGGTGAGGAACATCAGCCCGACGGCGAGCCCGATGCCCTTGTCGCGGAGCTTGTACTCGTTGTACTGCTTGACGAGGTTGACCAGGTCACCGCCGGCCTGCATGGCACCGAGCACCTGCGGCTTGGGCTTCAAGCCGGGCGCCTTGAGCAGGAACGTGGAGAAGTTGTCGTTCGGGAACGGCGTGGGGTCGTTCTTGACGATCGTGCCGCCCGCGCCCTGGATCGCGGCGGTGAAACTCTTGTTCATGTCCTGCCCGAACGCGTAGTCCGGGTAGATGATGTACCAGTTCTTCCCACCGTCCTTGGTCACGGTGTCGCCCGTGCCATGGGCCAGCATGTAGGTGTTGTAGCCGTAGTGGAACGTGTACTTGTTGCACTGCGCGCCCTCCAGCGCCGTGGTGCCGGCGCCGATGTCCATGAACAGCTTCTTCCTGGCCTTGGCGACGTTCGCAACGGCCAGTGCCGCCGACGAGGTGGGCACGTCGAGGATGAGGTCCGCGTGCTGCCGGTCGTACAGTTCCTGGGCCTTGGAGTTGGCGACTTCCGGCTTGTTCTGGTGGTCGGCGGTCACGACCTCGATCTTCTTCGCCACGGCCTTGGCGCCGTACTTGGCCTTGAAGTCGGCGATCGCCATCTTCACCGCCTCGACGCTGTTCTTGCCGGACAGGTCGGCGTAGACGCCCGACTGGTCGTTGAGGACGGCCAGTACGACCTTGCCGTCGCTGATCTTCCCGCCGCCCCCACCCGGGCCTCCGTTGCAGCCCGCGGCGAGCAGTGCCGCTCCGGCGGCCAGCGCGGCCGTACGACCGAAGAGTCTCATCGTGTTCTCTCCCTAGATCCCGAGGTAGTCGAGTAGTTCGTGTTCACGCGCCTTGACCTCGGCGTTGTCCATCGATTCGGCGATACGGCCCTCGGCGAGCAGGTAGTGCCGGTCGGCCACGGTCGCGGCGAAGTGCACGTTCTGCTCGATCAGCAGCACGGTGACGCCCTGTGCCTTGACCTCGCGCAGGATGGCGCCGATCTGCTGGACGATCAGCGGGGACAGGCCCTCGGTCGGCTCGTCGCACAGCAGGATCCGGGCGCCCATCCGCAGCACCCGCGCCAGCGCCAGCATCTGCTGCTCACCGCCGGACAGCTTCGTGCCGGGGGAACGGCGCCGTTCGCGCAGCCGGGGAAACGTCTCATAGACCCGCTCCAGCGGCCACGGATCCGGGCCGGCGGCCGGCGGGAGCATCAGGTTCTCCTCGACCGACAGGTTCGCGTACACGCCGCGGTCGTCCGGGACGTAGCCGAGTCCGCGCCGCGCCCGCCTGTGCGGCGCCAGGCCGGAGATGTCCGTGCCGAGGAACTCGACGGCGCCCTCGGCACCGGTGTGCAGTCCCATCACGCAGCGCAGCAGGGTCGTCTTCCCGGCGCCGTTGCGGCCGACCAGCGTGACGATCTCCCCCTTGCCCACTTCCAGTGAGACGTCGCGCAACGCCTGCGCCTCGCCGTACCAGGCGGACAGTCCGTCAATCCGAAGCATCGGCGTCTCCCAGGTAGGCGGTGACCACCCGCGGGTCGCGCCGGATGTCGGCGTACGGCCCCTCGACGAGGACTCGCCCGGACTGCATGACGGTGACGGTGTCGGCGAGCGTGGCGACCACCTTCATGTTGTGCTCGACGAGGACGACCGTGCGGCCGGCCCGTACACGGCCGATGAGCTCCACGGTGGCGGTCACGTCCTCGACGCCCATGCCCGCCGTCGGCTCGTCCAGGAGCAGCACCTTCGGATCGAGGGCGAGGGCCAGCGCGAGTTCCAGGGCCCGCTTGTGCCCGTACGACAAGGCGCCCGCATGCGTCTCGGCGAGGTTCGCCAGGCGCACCTCGTCGAGCAATTCCAGTGCGCGGTTCCGGAAGCGGGCCATTCGCCGGTCGGAACGCCAGAACCGCCAGCCGAGGCCCGTGCCGCCCTGCAACGCGAGTTCGACGTGGTCCCGCGCGGTCAGCTGCGGAAACAGGCTGCTGATCTGGAAGGATCGTGCGACTCCGAGCCGGGCTATCTGGTCGGGCGGGCGTCCGGCCAGCTCCTGCCGGGCGAGGGTGATCCGTCCTGCGGTGGGCGCGAGGAACCCGGTGAGCAGGTTGAACAGTGTCGTCTTGCCGGCCCCGTTCGGGCCCACGAGCGCGTGCACGCTGCCCTCGGTCACATCGAGGTCCACGTCGTCGACCGCGCGGAAACCACGGAACTCCTTGGACAGGCCCTGGGCCGAAAGGACCGTTGCCATCCGTTCTCCTCGTCACGGGACGTTGGTGTTGTGCAGGTCACACGCTGGTCGTGTCCGGGAACCATAGGACGCGCGGCAATGGGCGGCCATGTGCGGCAACCACACAATTCATCCACTCAGACCGGGGGCGAACCACATATGCGAGTCGCCGACATTGCTTTGACCTGCACTATGTGCCGCCGCCATATGAAAGTGCTGCTCGCGCTTCATACGGTGCGGTCCCGGCCGCGAGCACGGAGCAGATCCGCGAGCCGGCCGAAGCGCCTTTCCTCGTCCCCGCCGAGCCCAAGCGAATGGCTGCCTCATGACCTCTTCTCGACCAAGGATCCGCTGACCGGGACGCCAAGGCCCGTGCGGTTGTCCGTGTGATGTGGGTCACGCACATGTCCGCCGGCGCAAAAGTGTGGCGGTCACGGCTGGAACGGCGCCGCCGATCCGGTCACGATAGCGGGCGTTCTGCGAGGTTTCCCACCATAGGAAGCGCTGATGCGCCACATTCGCCGTCTCGCCGCCATTACCGTGGCGCTCGCCACCGCCGGGTCGGCGTTCACCGCGCCCGCCGCGGCCGCGACGCCCCACCGGTGCCCCGAAGCGGTCGCCGTGCCCGGCGCCGAACGCCAGGTCAGCGCGTGCCTCGCCGATCTCACCACCGCGGCGACCGTCCACGACGGGCACAGCGACCCGGCACAGTGGGCGGGCCTGCAGCCGGCCGGGGCGCGCAATCCGAGCGGAGTGCCCGGGCTGCAGATCGACGGCTACTTCCCCGATACTTCAACGCTCAACACCACGCACGGCTGGAACCATGACTCCCAGTTCGTGATCCGGCTCCCGGACCACTGGAACGGTGGCCTCGTCGTCGCCGGAACCCCGGGCAACCGGGCGCAGTACGCCAACGACTTCGCGATCTCCGACTGGGTGCTCGCCCGCGGCTACGCCTACGCCGCGACCGACAAGGGCAACGTCGGCAGCGCGTTCTACCGGGACGGGCGGCGGCCGGGCGACGCGGTGGCGGAATGGAACACCCGGGTCACCCAGCTCGCCCGCGCGGCCAAGGCGGTCGCCGCCCGGCGGTACGGACGGGCACCCGGGCGCACGTACGCGGCCGGCATCTCCAACGGCGGCTACCTGGTCCGCTGGCAGCTAGAGCACCACCCGGAACTGTACGACGGGGGCGTTGACTGGGAGGGCACCCTGTGGCGCGCGGACGGCCCCAACCTGTTCACCTACCTGCCGGCCGCGCTGAAGAACTACCCCGCCTACGCGAACGGCGACGAGAACGCGCACCGGGCCATGCTCGACGCCGGCTTCGCGCCCGGCTCGGAGTTCCTCTGGCCGTATCACTACAAGGTCTACTGGGACCTGACCCAGCGGATCTACCGCGAGGAGTTCGACCCCTCGTACGACGGCGCCACTGAGGCGGGCACGCCCTTCTGCGCCGGAGACACACCCGGCTGCGACGCCGACTATGACTATGCCGCCCGGCCCCGCGCGGTGCACCGAGCCGTTTCACGGGTCTCACTGACCGGCCGCATCGGCAAACCGCTCATCACGCTGCAGGGCACGCTCGACACGCTGCTGCCGATCTCTCGGGACTCCGACGTCTACGCGCGGATGGTGCACGACCAGGGACGCGACCGCGGGTTCCGCTACTACCGGATCGCAGGCGGCACCCACGTCGACGGACTCTACGACGCGTACCCGGACCGGCTCCGGCCGATCCTGCCGTGCTTCCGCTCCGCCTTCACCGCACTGGAGCAGTGGGCCGGCGGTCACCAGCCACCGCCCAGCGCCACGCTGCCCAGACCTGCTTCGGGGGACCTCGCCAACACCTGCTCGCTGACCTCCTGATCAGCGGCACCCAGGAAGGAGCCCGATGAAATCCCCTCTGCGCCACCTCCGCCGTACCGCCGTCACGATGGCCGCCACCAGCATGCTCGGCGCGGCCCTCGCGGGGCCGGCCGGGGCGGCCCACGCGGCCACGCCCTCCGCGCTGAGCCGCTACTCCGTCAGTGCCGTCTACGCCTCCGGTGTCTCGTCGGGCGGCTTCATGGCCGACCAGTTGCACGTGGCGTACTCCGGAACCATCAAGGGCGCCGGGATCTTCGCCGGCGGGCCGTACCACTGCGCCCAGGGCAGTCTCACCACGGCGCAGCTGGCCTGCATGTACGCCATGCAGGATCGGCAACTCGGCACGCTGGAACAGACCGCGCGCAACCGGTCGGCACAGGGCACGGTCGACAATGTCGCCAATCTGTCGGGTCACCCGGTGTATGTCTTCCACGGCACCGCCGACTCGACCGTCAAGGCCCCCGTATCGGACGACCTGGTGAAGTTCTACAAGGACTTCGGCGCGAACGTGAAGTACGACAACACGACCGGCGCGGGGCACTCCTGGGTCAGCCCGCTCGGCCCCAACCCCTGTTCCTCCAGCTACAGCCCGTACGTCAACAACTGCGGCAACGACCCCGAGGGCACGATGCTCGGCCATCTGTTCGGCTCGGCCGCGGCGCCGGCCGGCAGCCCCTCCGGAACACTCACGGAGTTCGACCAGAACGCCTACACGCCGGGCGGCAACGCGAGTTCCATCAGCATGGCCGCCAAGGGATACACCTACGTCCCGAAGACCTGCGCGTCCGGCACGCCCTGCAGGCTCATGGTCGCCCTGCACGGCTGCCTGCAGGGCGCCGGCACGATCGGCACGACCTTCGTCACCAAGGCCCACCTCAACGAGTACGGCGACACGAACAACATGATCGTGCTCTACCCGCAGGCCATCGCCACGATGGGCAGCAACGCCCAAGGCTGCTGGGACTGGTGGGGGTACCTCGGCGCCGGCAACTACGACACCCACGGCGGCGCGCAGATCGAATCCATCATGAAGATGGTCCACGCCCTCGGCGGCTGATCGCCCCGGACCCGCGGCACGGCGAGTACCAGCACTGATGCGCCGGCCACGGCAAGACCTCCGGCGGGTGAAGCCCCGTCTCACCCGCCGGAGGCCGCGCTTGCCGGGGAACTTGGTGGGCTGTGGTAAATCCAGGGGTATGCGGAAACTCTCCGCCGCACTACGCGGCCTCACCCTGTCCATGGCAGCGATGCTCGCCGTCGCCGCCGTGCCCCCGGCCGCACAGGCACGGCCGGAGCCGAAGGCACCCAAGGAGTTCGTCGCGCTGAGCGACGTGGATCCGACGATCCTCCAGGAGATCCGCTACTTCACACCGCACGACTTCGTCGGCGAGCCCGTCCACGGCTACGCGATGCCGATGTGCATCCTGACCCAGCCCGCCGCGAAGGCGCTGCACAACGCGCAGACGAAACTGCTGCGCAAGGGATACTCACTGAAGGTGTACGACTGTTACCGGCCGCAGCGGGCCGTGGACCACTTCGTGGCATGGGCGAAGGACCTGAACGCCCAGACCATGAAGGGCGAGTTCTACCCGCGCGTCGACAAGACACGGCTGTTCGCCGACGGCTACATCGCCGACAAGTCCGGGCACAGCCGCGGCAGCACGATGGACCTGACCATCGTGAAGCTGCCCGCCGTGCCGACGAAGCCGTACCGGCCCGGCCAGCCGCTCGTGCCCTGCTACGCCCCGAAGGCGCAGCGCTTCCCGGACAACTCCATCGACATGGGCACAGGCTTCGACTGCTTCGACACCCTGGCCCACACGCTGGACCCGCGAATCCAGGGCGGCCAGCGCGCCAACAGGCTGCTGCTGAAGAACACCATGGAAGGCGCCGGCTTCACCAACCTGCCCGCGGAGTGGTGGCACTTCACCTACGAGCCAGAGCCCTATCCCAACACCTACTTCGACTTCCCGGTCTCACGCAGCTCACTCACCCGGCACGTCTCGCGGTAGGAGTCCCTACGCCGTGGTGTCCCAGGGGGCCGGCACGATCACCCAGAGGACCTCGGCGGTATCGCCCTTGTCCGGGTTCAGCCAGCTGTGCGGCTCACGCCCGGAGAAGGTCATCGTGTCACCCACGGCCAGCAGTTCGGAGGACTTGCTGAACTGGACCTGGAGGCTTCCGCGAAGCACGTGCACGACCTCCACCTCGCAGTTCAGGGTGTACAGCTCCTCACCGCCGGTGCCGCCGGGCTCGATGACGGAATGGACCAGTTGAAGACGCGCCTGGCCGCGCGGGGTGAGGAGCCGCTCCTCCGCGCCGCGGCCGGTCAACTGGATGCCCGGGGCGTGCGCCTTACGAACGACGTCGGTCTTGGGCGCGGCGAACAACTCGCCGACCGGAAGCGACAGAGCCGCGCATACCGTCACCAGCGTCGAGACGCTGGGCGAGGTCATGTCCCGCTCGACGCGGCTGATGAAGCCCTTGGTCAGTCCGGTGCTCTGCGCGACCTGGTCGATCGTCAGCCCCTGGCGTTGCCGTGCGTCACGCAGCCGAGCGCCGATGCGCAGATCCTGGTGGCCGGAGTCGATCGGCACTGATCTCATGCGACCTCTTCATCTGGCGGGTGGTTCGTCATCGTATGCACTTTGTTTCGTGGTAGACAACGTTTGTTGCCCTACAGTTACCTCGTGGGCCGAAGAACACCGGTCCGTGACCCGGGGGAAGGGAGTGCGTCGTGGATCTCCGTCGCATCGTCGATCTGTCGGTGCCGCTGTCCGAGGCGACGCAGGTCTACCCCGGTGATCCGGCGCCGCGGATCCGGGCGGCCGCCCGGATCGAATCAGACGGCTTCAACCTGCTGAGCCTGCACATCGGCTCCCAAACGGGCACTCACGTGGACGCGCCGTACCACTTCCAGGAGCAGGGCCTCCGGATAGACGAGCTGGACCTGTCGCTGTTCGTCGGCGAAGGACTCGTCATCGATGTCACCGGTCATGCTCCACGCGCACGCATCACCTGGGAGTCGATCGCTCCGGCGGCCGCGCGGCTGAGGCCCGGAGCACTGGCGATGCTCCACACGGGGTGGTCGAGCAGGTACGGCGACGACGCCTATTTCGACCACCCGTTCCTCGACGCGCATGCCTGCCGCCGCCTGCTCGATCTCGGAGTCCGGACCTTCCTCGTCGACGCCCCCAACATCGACGAGACGCCGGACGGCCGCCACCCGGGCGACGGATTCCCGGTGCATCACCTCATCGCGGAGGCGGGCGGCGTGATCGGCGAGAACCTGCGCAACTTCGAGGAGATCGACTTCGAGCCGTTCGTCTCCTGTCTCCCCCTGCGGCTGACCGGCGGCGACGGGGCACCGGCGCGTGCGGTGGCGATCCACCTGACGGCTTGAGCGAGTCCACCCCGCCGATCCCGGTGGTGGGACAGAACGAGAGGAAACCCATGCCTGACAACCTGCCTCGCACGACCGAGGACGGTCACGTCGGCCCCGTCGTGGCCAGCGTCGTTCCGCGCTTCGCGGGTCCGGCCACCTTCGCCCGGCTGCCGCGGTTCGACGAGGTCTCCGACATCGACGTCGCCGTGGTCGGCGTGCCCTTCGACGCGGGAGTGAGCTTCCGGCCGGGAGCCCGGTTCGGGCCCGCGCACGTGCGGGAGTCCTCGCGGCTGCTGCGCCCCTACAACCCCGCGCTCGACGTCGCCCCGTTCGGCAGGCAGCAGGTGGCCGATGCCGGCGATATCGCGGTCAATCCGTTCTCGATCGACGAGGCCGTACGGGAGATCGAGGCGGGCGCCGACGAGCTGCTCGAACGCGCGGGCCGGCTGCTGACCATCGGCGGCGACCACACGATCGCGCTGCCGCTTCTGCGGTCGCTGTCCCGGCGCCATGGCCCCGTCGCCGTGGTGCACTTCGACGCGCACCTCGACACCTGGGACACCTACTTCGGCGCGGCCACCACGCACGGCACCCCGTTCCGGCGCGCGTCCGAGGAAGGACTGCTCGACCTGTCCGGCTGCATGCACGTCGGTATCCGCGGGCCCCTGTACGGCGCCACGGACCTGGCCGAGGACGCCGAGCTGGGCTTCCAGACCGTGCACGCCCGGGAGATGGAGGACCTCGGAACGCGCGGTGTCGTCGAGCGGATCCGCGAGCGGGTGCGAGAGCGTCCCGTGTACGTGTCGGTCGACATCGACGTGCTCGACCCTGCCTTCGCCCCCGGAACCGGTACTCCCGAGTCCGGTGGCCTGCTCAGCCGGGAACTGCTCGCCATCCTCCGCGAGTTCTCCGGCCTTCAGCTGGTCGGCGCCGACATCGTCGAGGTCGCGCCGGCGTACGACCACGCGGAGATCACGGGTATCGCGGCCTCCCACGCGGCCTACGAACTGCTGTCGGCGATGGCTCTGACCTCCCCGGCCGGACGAACGGAGTGACCACGAACATGTCCCAGCGCATCCAGAACGTCATGCACACCATCTCGTCCTGAGCCGGGCCGGCCTTCGCCGGTGCCATCCGTCCGTGACCGCCACGCCGCCGCGGCGTAACCTCGACCCGCACCCCACAGATCCACCAGGGAGAGCCGCTCATGACCCCGCCCCCCGGCATCGAACAGCGCCGCGTCCTCAACACCGCGATCCCCGGTCCCCGTTCGGCCGAGCTGCATGCGCGCAAGAACGCCGCGGTGTCCTCCGGTGTCTCTACCGGCCTGCCCGTCTACGTCGAACGCGCCGGCGGCGGCATCCTTGTCGACATCGACGGCAACCAGCTCATCGACTTCGGTTCGGGCATCGCCGTCACCACGGTGGGCAACTCCGCGCCCCGGGTGGTCGAGCGGGTGCAGGCACAGGTCGCCGACTTCACCCACACCTGTTTCATGATCACGCCGTACGCCGAGTACGTCGAGGTCGCCGAGGCGCTCAACGAGCTGACGCCCGGTGACCACCAGAAGCGCTCCGCGCTGTTCAACTCCGGCGCGGAGGCCGTGGAGAACGCGGTGAAGATCGCCCGTTCCTCCACCGGCCGGCAGGCCATCGTGGCGTTCGACCACGCGTACCACGGCCGTACGAACCTGACCATGGCGCTCACCGCGAAGAACATGCCCTACAAGCATCGCTTCGGGCCCTTCGCCACCGAGATCTACCGGGTTCCGATGGCCTACCCGTACCGCTGGCCGACGGGCCCGGGCAACTGCGCGGACGAGGCATTCGAACTGTTCGTGGCCCAGGTCCACGCCCAGGTGGGCGAGGAGAACACGGCAGCGGTGATTATCGAGCCGATCCAGGGCGAGGGCGGCTTCATCGTGCCGCCGGCCGGCTACCTCGAGCGGGTCGCGGACTGGTGCCGCGACAACGGAATCCTGCTCATCGCCGACGAGATCCAGACCGGTTTCTGCCGCACCGGCGACTGGTTCGCCTGCGACCACGAGGGTGTCGTGCCCGACCTGATCACCACCGCCAAGGGCATCGCCGGCGGCCTGCCACTGGCCGCGGTCACCGGGCGAGCCGAGGTCATGGACGCCGTCCACAGTGGCGGCCTCGGCGGGACGTACGGCGGCAACCCGGTCGCCTGCGCGGCAGCGCTCGGCGCGATCGAGACGATGAAGGCCGACGACCTGCCCCAGCGTGCCCGCGACATCGAAGCACTGTTCGTCCCGCGTCTGCGGGAGCTGGCCGCGAAGTTCCCGCGGATCGGCGACGTCCGCGGACGTGGCGCCATGCTCGCCGTCGAACTCGTGTCCGACCCCGGCGCCAAGACCCCGGACGCGGCCCTGACCGCGGCGGTGAGCAAGGCCTGCCACGCCGCCGGGCTCGTCACCCTCACGGCCGGCACCTACGGCAACGTGCTGCGGTTCCTGCCTCCGCTGTCGATCCCCGACGACCTGCTCACCGAGGGGCTCGACATCCTCGAGCAGGCCTTCGCCGCAGCCGTCTGAGCGGTCCGCCAGGCCGCCCAGGCGGCCTGGCGGACACCTCGGCGCGTTCACCGTCACCCGGGGGCGCCGGGCGGAAGGGACCTGACGCGCAGGCCGGAGCAGGCGGGGCAGGACGGGTCGACCCACGGCGGCATGCTGACCAGCCCCTTGTGGCGCCAGGTCACCGCATCACCGCCGTGCCCGTCATCGACGTGCCAGGCCTCGTACACGCTTTCCCAGACATGCTGGCAGGCCAGGCAGTTGAAGCGCCAGATCTGGGCGAGGATGTGCGGCTTTCTCATGAGTTGCTTGCGCTCCTGGAATCCGGCAGGACGTTGCTGGCAGATCACAGAGGGCGCGGCCCCGGCACCCGCGATGTGTCAGAGAAACGCGGAGCTCACAGGGTGTCGGCGTACGGGTGGCCGGGGGCGCGCCGCGGCCGTCATGTGCGTGAGGCGCACAGGCCGATCAGCAGATCCACTCCCGACGGCTCGGCCGGCCGTTGAGACGACCGTCTCCCCGGACACGCCCGCGCGGGCCCGGCGCATGCGGCCGCGTACGGCACCGGCAGCGGGTACCGTGACCCCACGCCGGCCTGCCACGGCCCAGCGGTGCGTTGCTGCACGGAACCGCGGTCGGTGAGGGCGCCGCACGGCGGGTGATGCGGGCGCGGGGCCGGCGCGCAGGGCCGGCCGCTCTCAGCCGCCTGCGGAGTACCGGTTTCCCGCGGGGCTGCCGCGCCGGCGATCCGCTCGTCACCTGACGGCATGCCGCCGGACGGTGAGAGGCACGACCCGGCCGCCGCTCCCAGCACGCCGACGTGCACGCCCGGCGAGCACAGGCCTGAATGAAGCACGACTCCGACGAACACGAACAGCCACAGCGCCTGGTGGCGGCCATGGGCGGCATGCGCACGCGGACCCGCAATCATCACCAGGCATACTACGCTCCGTAATCACTCGCTACGAAGAGTAGACTTTCGGTGCTCGGCGGCTGCGTCCTGCTGACCACGGCGTAAGGATGGGGTGCGCTCGCCGCAGCCCCCGACGAGGTGGCCGGCGACCTGCCGTGCGGTCAGCGAGCCCTTGAACGTGTCGGGGGCGACGATGACGTGCCCGCGCGGAACCGCCGTCAGAGAACTTCGGTGATGTAGCGGCGGGTCATGGTGGCGAGTACATCGTGTCCGTCGGCAGCCCACACCTCGGCGTTGAAGATCTCGACCTCGATGTCGCCGTCGTAGCCCGCGGCGTTGACGGCCTCGTACAGCGGCCGGAAATCGATGACGCCGTCCCCCATCATGCCGCGGCCGAGCAGCGGGTCGGCGGGCAGCGGTACGAGGAAGTCGCAGACCTGGAAGCTCGCGATCCGGCCGGCGGCGCGGGCGATTTGCGGGAGCACATCGGGGTCCCACCAGAGGTGGAACGTGTCGACGACCACTCCGACGGTCTTGGCGGGCCAGTGCTCTGCGATGTCCAGGGCCTGGCCGAGGGTTGAGATGACGGCGCGGTCGGCGCAGTACATCGGGTGCAGCGGCTCAAGGGCGAGCCGTACCCCGGCCGCGCCGGCGTGCGGTTCGGGCTCGGCCAGCGCGTCGGCGACCCGTGATCGCGCCCCGGCCAGGTCCCGCGACTGGTCCGGCAGCCCCCCGGCGACCAGGACCAGGCAGTCGGTACCGAGCGCGGCGGCCTCGTCGATCGCTCGCCGGTTCTCATCCAGCGGGGGTGTCACGGCGGTCAGGCCCAGGCCACGACAGAGCGATGAGACGCGTAGCCCGGCGTCACGTACCAGCTTGGCGCTGGCGGTGAGGCCGTACTCGGCGACCTGCTCGCGCCAGAGCCCGATCGCTGGGACGCCCGCCCGTGCACATCCCTCGACCGCCTCGGCGACCCCCCACCGGCGGGTCGTCCACTGGTTCAGGGAGAGCCGGGCCAGCCGTGGATCCCCCGGTAGCGGAGTCGGGATCGACGCCGGCCGGCCGCTGGGCACATCGTGGGCGGTCATGCGGCGACTCCGGCTGTTGGCAGCGCGATCACAGGTCGATCTCCGGCAGTTCGACGCGCCGGCCCTCCGCGGACGAGCACAGGCCGAGCTCGGCGAGCTGGACACCGCGCGCCCCGGCGAGAAAGTCGTAGGGGAACGGCGCGTCCTCCACGACGTGCCGGACGAACAGCTCCCACTGGGTCTTGAAGCCGTTGTCGAAGACGTCGTTGTCCGGCACCGGTTGCCAGTCGTCCCGGAACGAGTGGGTGACGGGCAGGTCGGGGTTCCACACCGGCTTGGGGGTGGTCGCGCGGTGCTGGATGCGGCAGCCGCGCAGGCCCGCCACCGCGCTGCCGTTGGTGCCATCGACCTGGAACTCAACGAGCTCGTCACGGTTGACGCGAACGCACCAAGAGGAGTTGACCTGGGCGATCACACCGTCTGACAGCTCGAAGATGCCGTAGGCGGCGTCGTCGGCGGTCGCGGTGTATGGCCGGCCGGCCTCGTCGGTCCGCTGCGGGATGTGCGTGGCGACCCGAGCGGTGACCGCCTCGACCCGGCCGAACAGGTTCTCCAGGACGTACGACCAGTGGCAGAACATGTCCAGGGTGATCCCGCCGCCGTCTTCGGCCCGGTAGTTCCAGGACGGCCGCTGGGCGCTCTGCCAGTCCCCTTCGAAGACCCAGTAGCCGAACTCGCCCCGGACCGACAGGATCCGCCCGAAGAATCCACCGTCGATCAGGCGCTTGAGCTTCAGGAGGCCCGGCAGGAACAGCTTGTCCTGCACCACACCGTTCTTGACACCCGCCGCACCGGCGAGCCGGGCCAGGGCGACGGCCTCGTCGAGGGACTCGGCGATCGGCTTCTCGGCGTACACGTGCTTGCCGGCCTCGATGGCCTGCGTGATGGCTTCGACCCTGGCCGTGGTGACCTGGGCATCGAAGTAGATGATGTTGGCCGGATCGCGCAGTGCCGCGCCGAGGTCGGTCGTCCATCTCTTGACGTCATGCTTCTGGCAGAGGTCACGCAGCTTGGACTCGCTGCGGCCGACCAGGACGGGATCCAGGAGCACCTGTTCGCCGTCCGACAGGGTCACGCCCCCCTGTTCGTTGATCGCCAGGACCGACCGCAGAAGGTGCTGCCGGTATCCCATCCGGCCGGTGACACCGTTCATCACCACGCCCAAGGTCCGAGTAGTCATAGGGAGCCCTCCAATACATCGCTGTGCAGGTGACCGAGGTCGGGTGCCGTACGGCACACGTGGTCAGGAGAAGACGTCGGTGAAGGACTGGAGCAGCGCCGTCATCTGCTGCCGCAGCACCTGTTGTGCGGCCGGGGAGATATCGCCCCGCGCGGCGCCCGTGGCGGTCCGCGACAGGAAGTCGTTCATCCGCTTCGTGGACTGGCCGGCCTGCCCGGCGCGGAAGAGATAGTCGGCCTCGCTCACGGTGGCGTACAGCTGGGCCGTCGGCGCCTTGACGTCCCGGGATGCCGCGAACCGGGCGATGGACGTACGGATCTGGTCGAACGGATTGGCCTTCGTGGCGGCCAGCCCCGCCTTCACCTCGGCCAGGAACGACGAGACCTGGTCGTACGGCGGCGCGTTGAGGGTCTTGGGGTTGTTCGGGTCCGTCTTGGCCCAGAGCAGTTCCATCGGGATGTAACCGCGGTACGAGCTCAACCGCAGGTCGGTGAAGAGCCGCTGGTAGTCTGAGCCGGGTGATCGTGGTCGCCCACCAGGCCGCGAAGCAGACGACCAGGAGCGCGATCGGCCGCCACGATCGTTCGAGCGCGACCGCCCACCGGTCCGACGCGCGGCCGACATCGGCAATGGCCATTGAACTACCTCCGCTCACGTGCATGGCACGTCCGGGAGATCGCTCACACGGAGTGACGACTCTGCGAGAAGATCTTCCTAATCAGAAAGCGCTTTCAGTAAGCGCTTTCTGGCGTACGATAGATCTCTCGGATATACCGGTCAAGGGGGTACCACCACGTGGGTCAGCAACCGCACGTGACACTCGATGACGTCGCGCGGGCCGCCACGGTGTCGCTCGCGACCGCGTCCCGGGTGCTCAACGGAACCGCGCGGGTCCGGGCGGATCTGCGTGACCGAGTGCTGGCCGCCGCCGAGGACCTCGCCTACACGCCGAACGCGCACGCCCAGGCGCTGGCGGGCGCCTCGAGCCAGGTCATGGGTGTGATCTGCCACGATGTCAGCGACCCGTACTTCGCCGGGATCGCCCGGGGGGTCATGCGGGCCGCGACGGAGCACGATCTCCAGGTCATCATGGGCAGTACGTTCCGCGACCCGGCCCGGGAGGTCGCCTACGTCTCGATGATGCGCGGTCAGCGCGTACGGGCGGTGCTGCTCATCGGTTCGGGATTCGAGGACCGCGGCTGGCAGGAGGAAATGCGCCGCGAGCTGGGCCTCTACACGGCGGCCGGCGGAAGGGTGGCCGCGGTGAGCCGGCACCGGGGCCTCCGGATCGATTCGGTCCTGCCGGAGAACCGGGCCGGAGCCGCCGCCCTGGCCAGAGCCCTGCTCGATCTGGGGCACCGGGAGTTCGCGGTGCTCACCGGCCCCAGGGCGCTCACTACGGTCGTGGATCGCCTGGGCGGGTTCACGGACGCCCTGGCCGAAGCCGGCGTCACGCTCGCCGCCGACCAGATCGTTGAGGGCGCCTTCACCCGCGACGGAGGGTACGCGGCCGCGACCGAGTTGCTCGGCCGCGGGCTCCGGGCCACGTGCGTGTTCGCCTCGACCGATGTGATGGCGGTCGGCGCGCTCGCGGCATTGCGCGACCACGGGCTGACCGTCCCCGCGGACGTGTCGCTCGCGGGCTTCGACGACATTCCCATCATCCGCGATCTGACCCCATCGCTGACCACCGTGGCGCTCCCCTTGGAAGACCTCGGGAAGGGCGTGCTGGAGCTGATCCTGCGACCCGAGAGGACCGCCCGAAGTCGCATCGAGCGCGTTCCCGGAACGGTCGTCCTGCGCGCCAGCACCTCAGCCCCTCCCGAAAGGAAGCGTCGACGAACCTTGCCGGACTCTCCATTGACCGAGTTGAGACCTTCGCCGTAGCGCTGCCGACGCTGCGGTCCTTCGGCGTCTCCGGCGGTTCCGTGGCCGTCGCCGGGCGTCCCAGCGTCCGTGTGCTCGTCAAGGTGAGCGCCGACGGCGTCCACGGCTGGGGTGAGGCCACCCCGATCCCCGCCTGGACGTACGAGACGGCCGAGTCCATCGTCACGACCATCGACCGGTACCTGGCGCCGGCGATCCTCGGCCGGCCTGTCTGGGATCTGGACGGTGTCACCACCGTCTTCGATCGAGCGATCAACCGGGGATTCTCCATCGGCGCACCTCTGGCCAAGTGCGCCGTCGACGTCGCCCTGCACGACCTGCACGACCTGCTGGGCAGGGCCGCCGGAGTGCCGGTGGGCGTGCTGTGGGGTCAGCGCCGCGCGGAGGAGATCCAGCTGGCCTGGATCGTGTCGGGGCAGACGGCCGGCGAGGTCGCCGACTGCGTCGCCGAGGGGGCTCGAGGCCGGTTACCGGGCGTTCAAAGTCAAGATCGGGCTCCACGCCGAGGAGACCGACCTGGCCGTCGTGGCGGCCGTACGGGCCGCGGCTCCCGAGGCGCCGCTGTGGGTGGACGCCAACCAGGCCTACACCTGTGACACCGCACTGCGTCTCGCGGCCAGGCTCGAGGAGCTGGGAGTGACCGCGTTCGAGCAGCCCCTGCCTGCGAACGACGTCGCCGGCCAGCGGCGGCTGCGCGATGCCTCCCCCCTCCCGGTGGCCCTTGACGAGAGCCTCCGGCACCCCGCCGACCTGGCCACCTTCGTACGGCTCGGAGCGGTGGACGTGGCGATCGCCAAGGTACAGCGGAGCGGCGGGCTCACCCTGTCGCGACGGCTCTGTCAGCTCGCCGAGGATTGCGGCGTCCGCCTCATGGGCTCCGGACTGACCGACTCCGACGTCGGCCTTGCCGCGTCCCTGCACCTGTTCTCGGCCTACGGAATCACCGGACCGGTCGACCTCAACGGCCGGCAGTTCATCACCTCGTCCTATGCCACAGGTACCACGGTGAAGGTGGCCGACGGCGTCGCGCACGTTCCCACCGGGCCAGGTCTCGGGGTGGAGGTCGACGAAACCGCGGTCCGACGGCTGGCGGTAGACGTCCTGAGAGCAGGGGTCTGACCGCGACGCGGCGAGCCAGCGCAGCGCACCGGTATGAGGGCCGCCCGACCGGGCTACACCGCCGGAGCCGACCTGGTCCTGGGTGTGGGTGCGATCGGCGAGGATGGCGGTTACCCGTGCGTATGCGGGGCATCAGCGCTGGTAACGGCCGATCGGGAACAAAGGGGGCGGTCGATATGTCGCAGCAGCCGGAAAGCGCGGTCAAGGATGAGCATCATGACGTGATCAGCGTGCTGGGGCGATCCCTTACCGCGATCGGTGTCCGGGACCTGGGAACACGACGCCCAGCGCGCGTAGGCAGGACGCCATGAGACAGCCTTGGTACGTTCCCGCGGCCGCCGCGGCCCTGCTGGGCGCCTCGGCGGCATATGGTCCCGGTACGGCACCGACCGTGGGTGGCACCGGCGGGGTCTCGCCCGCCCCGGGTGTCTCACGTCAGGACCGCGCATGGCTGCAACACGTCCATGAGGCTGATCTGGCGGAGGTGGAGATCGGCGAGATGGCCGCCAAGAAGGGAACCGGCCCGACGGTGAGCGCCGCGGGCACCATGCTCGCCACCGACCATGACCGGTTCGACATCGCCGTCGTCCGCACCGCGCGGAGCCTGGGCGTCGACCTGCCCACTGCGGCGACCCCCAAGGACGCCGCGACCCGCGACCGGCTCGCCGATGAGACCGGATCGACGTTCGACCACGACTTCACCGCCATGATGATCATCGATCACGAGAAGATCATCAACGACACGCGGGCAGAGATCGGCCAAGGATCCTCCCCCCAGGTGACCGGCCTGGCGCGGCAAGCCCTCCCGATGCTGACGAAACACCGCATCACGCTGCAGAAGGCGGCACTGGCCGGCTGAGGCATTCCGCCGGCTCCATCCGCTGAGCCGGCGGGACGGTTCAGGTGGTATGTATCGGTCCCGTCGGTCATCGCGTCGGCATGAGGAGGTCGAGCTTTCGGCGATCGCATCCTCAACGCGTGGGGATGGGCGTGGAGGGGGACAACGCTCACGACGGCAGGGCGTCGCGACGGCAGAAGACAACGGCGGTGATCCGCGTGTGGAATGCCGAGATGCCGGACGAGCCGGTGGCCGATATGCGGCGCCCCGCTTACGTGCGGGTACCCGGTGAGCCCGTGTTCGACGTACAGCGTCGTCGATACGTGCCAGACACCCTGACCGGGGTACCCGAGCAGCACACAACACCGATGGCAGAGGTGTTCGAAACCATCTACCGGCGAAATAAGTGGGGCTCCCCCGAAACCCGCTCAGGCGCGGGATCAGAACGCGGCCGGGTCCAATGGCTGCAACGCAGCCTGGAGTTCCTGCTGACCCGATTGGGAACACGATCACTGCTGGACGCCGCGTGCGGGGACTTCAACTGGCTACGCCAGGTCCAACTGCGCGGCATCGACTACGCCGGAGCCGACATCGTCCCCGACATCATCCGCGCCAACCAAGCCCGGTACCGAACACCCGACCGCCGGTTCATCGTCTTGAACATCACCCGCGACGCGTTGCCGCCGGCCGACATGATCATCTGCCGGGACGCCCTGGTCCACCTGACCGACGCCAATCTCGCCTCGGCCCTCGACAACTTCGCCCGCAGCGGCGCAGAGTACCTGCTGACCACCAGCTACATCGCCACCGAAGAGAACATCGACATCCTGAACGGCTGGTGGCGGCCGGTGAACCTGAACAGACCCCCCTTCGACCTGCCCCCCGCCTTACTGCAGTTACCCGACAGCGATTCCGACGACCTCTACCCCGACAAGGTACTGGCGCTGTGGCGTATCGCCGACTGGCCATAACAGGATCTGGCACCGGACCCACACCCGGCGGGCACCGCCTCGGTGCGCCGGTGACCATGCCTGCCGGGACGTCGTCCACGTAGGCGATCAGGAGATCAACACGAAGACTCAGGTAGCGCAGATACAGGGGCAGTAGCAGCATTCGACATGCATGTGCTCCGGATATCGAGCTTTCGGCCTGGAATGTGCGGGAGTACGGTGATCGCTATGGCGGTGTTCCGGATCAGCCAGGTCGCCGCAGTACCAGGGGTCAGCCCGGACACGGCCCGCCGCTCGTGGACGCCGGATGGCTCCCGGCAACCCCCTGGCCCCTGTCCTCAGGGGCCACCCGCATGAGGAGAACCAGGTGATCGATCATCTGCCCCGGCTCGTCCGGGTGCTACTCGCCACCACGCTCGGAGCGAGCCTGACAGTGGCAGCCGGGTGCGGCAGCACCGGCAACAAAACCTCAGGTGGATCCTCGGGCAAGGGCGGCAAGACGCTGTTCGTGTTCGCCGCGGCGTCACTGACCGAAACCTTCACCGCACTGGGCAAGACCTTCCAGGCCGCCCACCCCGGCGTGAGCGTGAAGTTCGACTTCGGCGGAAGCTCCACCCTGGCCCAGCAGATCACTCAAGGCGCCCCCGCCGACGTGTTCGCCGCCGCGAGCCCCGCCACCATGAAGACGGTGACCGATGCCAAGGACGCAGCCGGGCAGCCGAAGGTGTTCGTCCGCAACCGCCTGGAGATCGCCGTGCCGCCCAGCAATCCCGGCAAGGTCACAGCGCTCAAGGACCTGACCAATCCCAAACTCAAGGTCGTCGAGTGCGCACCCGAGGTGCCCTGCGGCGCCGCCGCCATCAAGGCCCTGGCCGCCGCGAAGCTCACCGTCAAACCCGTCTCCGAGGAACAGGACGTCAAAGCGGCCCTCACCAAGGTGGAGCTCAACGAGGCCGACGTCGCCCTCGTCTACCGCACCGACGTCAAATCCGCCGCCGGGAAAGTGACCGGCATCGACTTTCCCGAAGCAGCCAGCGCCATCAACGACTACCCCATCGCCGCCCTGGCCAAAGCCCCCCAGCCCACCCTCGCCGACCAGTTCATCCAGCTCGTCCTGTCCGACCAGGGTAAGACCGTCCTGACCCAGGCCGGATTCGAATCCCCCTGACACCCACACCGGAAGGGACGGCGCCGACCGCGCCGTCCCTCCGGATTCCCCGGTGCCTACCGGCTGGCGAGCACCGCCTGCAGCAAGCCCGGGAAACGCTCCTCGAACTCGGCGGCGCGCAGCTCGCTGTAGCGGGCGGTGCCTTCTTCGAACTGTGAGATGACCCCGCTCTCCCGCAATACCCGGAAGTGGTAGGTCGAGGTCGACTTGGAAACGCTCAACCCGAACGCGCCACAGGACATCGGCGCCTCGGCCGACGCGAGAGCCCGCACGATCCCCAGCCGCACCGGATCACCGAGCGCTCGCAGCACCTGCTCCATCCCGATGTCCTGCAGGGCCGGGTGGTAGAGCGTTTTGCCGGCCGCACGGCCAGGGGCTCGACTGGTGGGCATGGACACAGTGTACGACAGGCATCGTACAAGCTCCAGACAGCATGTACGGTGAATGTCGTAATACGAAGTTTGTCGTACCACCGTGCTGCACGAACCAGTGCTGTCACAAGGAGGAGATCGCAGAATGTCACTGCTCGAGCCGTACCAGATGGGGCCGTTCACCCTGCCCAACCGGGTGCTGATGGCTCCCATGACGCGGAGCCGGACACCGGACACGGTACCGAACGAGCTGAACGCCAGGTACTACGTGCAACGCGCCAGTGCCGGTCTCATCATCACCGAAGGCACCCAGGTCAGCGCGCTCGGCCAGGGCTACCCCTACACGCCGGGCGTGTACTCGGCGGAGCAGGGGGCCGGATGGCGCGGGGTCACCGAGGCCGTCCACGCGGCGGGTGGCCGCATCTTCGCCCAGCTCTGGCACGTGGGCCGCATGGGGCACGAGTCCGTGCACGGGCAGGCTCCGGTCGCGCCGTCGGCGATCCGGCCCAGCGGCACGATCTTCACCCCCTCCGGTCTCCAGCCCCTTCCCACACCGCGGGCCCTGCCGACAGCGGAAGTACCCGGGGTCATCGAGGAGTTCCGCCAGGCGGCGCAGCGCGCCCGCGCAGCCGGCTTCGACGGAGTGGAAATTCACGGAGCCAACGGCTACCTGCTGGATCAGTTCCTCCAAAGCGGCACCAACCAGCGCACCGACGCCTACGGCGGCTCGCTGGCCAACCGCGCCCGACTGCTGCTCGAGGTCACCGATGCCGTCGCCGAAGTGTGGGGCGCGGACCGCGTCGGCGTCCGGATCGCGCCCGGCGGCACCTTCAACGACATCTCTGACGACGATCCCGCCGAGACCTTCCACCATGTGGCCAAGGCACTGGACAGCGTCGGGCTCGCTTACCTGCACGTGGTCGAAACCTCCCAGGCCAGCCCCCCGCAGGGACTGGACCACGTGGGCGGGCCCACGGCGCTCTCGCGCTCGGCGTTCTCCGGCACGATCATCACCAACGGTGACTACACCCGTGCCACCGCCGAAGAGACCATTGCCGCAGGTAAGGCCGATCTGGTCGCATTCGGCCGTCCGTTCCTCGCCAATCCCGACCTTCCGGAGCGATTCCGCCTCGGTGCCCCGCTCAACGAGGGCGACCAGGACACCTTCTACGGCGGCGAAGAGGGCGGTTATACCGACTACCCGACTCTGACCCGGGCCTCCTGAACAGGAGTCGCATCGGCCGCGAGTCGGGCGACTGCTGACCGATCACGCAGCGAAGACCCGCC
>JAOPYL010000175.1 GCA_025964625.1 Actinoallomurus sp.
GCATCGGGCCGGATGCGGCGAACGACCCGGGTCCGGCCGGGCGCCGGTCCGCGATGCCGTCTCGTCAGGCGCGCTTCACTCAATTCTGCCCGCCCACCGCGGGCCCGGTAGACGCCGCCCCCGCCCACCGGAGGTCCTTGCGCCGCCCCGGCGGCGGCGTTGGTCAGGCGTTCCGCTCGGTCGGGGGTTGGGGACGTTCGATGAGCTTCCCGCTGCGGGCGGTCACTATGGCCACCTCCACGCAGCCCTGTCCGGCGTCGCTCTGAGTGCTCTTGCGCAATCCGACGTCAAAAAGGCCCATAGCGGGCATTCTGCCTGTTCTGCCGAATGCCCGGCAGGCAGTGATCGTCGAGTGACCACTGATGGCGAAATGCGCCCCCGCGGCGCTCGCCTCGCCGGGCATTCGGCACATCGGCCCGTCCGCGCCGGTCAGACGGCGGCGGCGGTGAAGCGCTCGCGGATGTGCTCGGGTTTCTCGATCTCGTCGACGAGCGCGGCGGCGTAGTCCTCGTAGGAGATGCGGCTGTTGCCGTCCGTATCGGTGACGAGCTGGTCGGTGCCGGTCCGGTAGCTGCCGGTCCGCGTGCCCGGGCCGATCTCCGCGGCCGGGCTGAAGTACGTCCAGCGGATGTCGGAGACGGTCCGGTAGTACTCCAGAACCTTGGCGTGCGCGGTGGCCTCCGGCCTGTACGCCTCAGGGAAGCCGGGGCTGTCGAGCAGCCGGACACCGGGCGCCCCTTCCAGGCTGCCCGCGCCGCCGACCACGATGAGTCGCGGACCGTCCTCGTCGGGCCTCCGAAGTGCCTGCGCATAGGTGTCCGAGGCCTTGCGGTAGAGCGACCGGTCCTGGGACGTGCCGGCGCCCAGCGCGCTGACCACGACGTCGTGGCCGCGTACGGCGGCCGCGACGGCCTCCGGGTCGAGGACATCGGGGATCACGACGACCGAGAGCCCGTCCGGCCGGTCTGTGAGCTTGGCCGCGTTACGGATGACGGCCGTGACCTGATGACCACGGCTCAGGGCCTCCGTGACGATGCGCTGGCCGATGTTGCCGGTCGCGCCCACTACGGCGATCTTCGCCATCATTCACTCCTTGCGTGATTCCTGTGATTCCTCCCCGTCAACAGCGCAGCTCAGGACATGATTTCCAGTAGATACCAGTGTCTTTGAAGACCTATGGTCTCCTTATGGAAACCATCAGGGGCGACCTGGACGATCCGGCGTGCCCGACCCGTCAGGTGATCGACCGGATCGGCGACAAGTGGAGCGTGCTGGTGATCCTGCATCTCGCGGAGGGCACCCGGCGGTTCACCGAGCTGCGGCGGCAGGTCCGAGGCGTGACCCCCAAGGTGCTGACGCGCACCCTGCGGGCGCTCGAACGTGACGGGCTGGTGACCAGACAGGTCTACGCCGAGGTCCCGCCGCGGGTGGAATACACGCTGACGGGCCTCGGCGCCGGCCTGATCGGCCCGCTCGACGTGATCCGCGTATGGGCGGAGGAGAACATCACCGCCATCGCGGAGTGCCGTGCGCGCTACGACGCGAGCGCGGTCACGTCGTCTCGGTGACGGCCACCGGATCTCGGCCGAACTCCACGCTGTGCGCCTCCTTGCCGAAGGCCGTCAGCAGGATCACGGCCACGAGCGTTGGCGCCACCACGACCGTGAACGCGAACGAGTAGCCGTGCGAGTCGGCGAGACGTTCCTGGAGCGGCAGGTTGATCGCGGCGAACAGGTTGCCCAGCTGGTAGGTCACGCCCGGGTAGAAGCCCCGGATGGCGTCCGGTGACATCTCGGTGAGGTGCGCCGGAATCACGCCCCACGCGCCCTGGACGAAGAACTGCATCAGGAACGCGCTGAGCGCGAGGAGTGCTGTGCCCTTGGAATAGGCGAACAGCGGAACGACGAGCAGCGCCAGCAGGGCCGCCCCCACGATGGCCCGCCGCCGGCCGAAGCGCTGCGACAGCGCGCCCACCAGGACGCCGCCGAGGATCGCGCCGATGTTGTAGATCACGGCGATGCCGACCGCGTAGTGCGGCGAGTGGTGCAGCCCCTTCTTCACCATCGTTGGATACACGTCCTGCGTGCCATGGCTCATGAAGTTGAACGCCGTCATGAGCAGCACGAGGTAGAAGAACCGCACCAGCACCTTACGGTCGAAGAAGACCTTGCGCAGCGGCGTACGCGTCACCTGCAGCCGTTCGTTGGTGCGCTTCCACGCCTCCGACTCACCCACCCGGTAGCGGATGTACAGCGCGATGAGCGCCGGGAGCGCGCCGAAGATGAACAGGCCGCGCCACCCGAAGATCGGCGTGATGACGAAGTACGCCAGGGCCGCCACCAGATAGCCGAGCGAGTAGCCGACCTGGAGCAGCCCGGAGTAGAAGCCGCGCTTGGCCACCGGGATCTTCTCCATGGCCAGCGAGGCGCCCAGCCCCCACTCGCCGCCCATGCCCAGCCCGTAGAGGAACCGCAGCACGAGCAGCATGGTCAGCGAGGTCGAGAACCCTGAGATCACCTCGACACCCGAGTAGAACAGGACGTCGACCATGAGCGGGATCCGCCGGCCGACCTTGTCCGCCCAGATGCCGAAGAGGTACGCGCCGAGCGGCCGCGCGATCAGCGTCAGCGTGGTGGCGATCGTGACCTTCGCGACCGACGCTCCGAAGTCCTTCGCGATCTCGGTGATCACGAATACGAGGAGAAAGTAGTCGAATGCGTCCATCGTCCAGCCCAGCAGGGCGGCGAGGAACGCGTTGCGCTGGTCGCGGTTGAGGCCGGAGGCCTGGTCGCGAATGTCACTGAGCAGGGGGATGCCCATGTCGGTCCTTTTTCCGATCCGTCACTTCCGGTGATCTTTTACCTTAATCCGGACGTCAAGTTCCCTACTTAGACGGTAGAAATAGGTGACTGGGCTGCGCATCAGCCCACGGAGGGAGTGTCCGGGCGGCGTGTCTCCCGGTTGAAGGTCATCAGCCCGTCTTCGGGCGGGCACGCTCGATGATGGCGGCGAAGTCGACGCCGGACGGCAGGGTGCCGAACGCCCGGCCCCAGTCGCCGCCCAGCCGCGACGCGCAGAACGCGTCGGCGACCGCCGGGTGGCCGTTCCGGACCAGCAGGGACCCTTGCAGCACCAGCGCCATCCGCTCGACCAGCCGCCTGGCCCGTACCTCGATGTCGGCCAGGTCGTCGAACTCGCGCCGCAGGGCGCCTACCGCGCCGTCCAGCCGTGCGTCCGCGCCGGCGGCCTCCGACACCTCGGCGAAGAAGGCATCCACCGTCGCCGGCTCCTTGACCATGGCGCGCAGTACGTCCAGCGCCGCCACGTTTCCCGAGCCCTCCCAGATGGAGTTGAGCGGTGACTCGCGGAACAGCCGTGGCATGCCGGACTCCTCGACGTAGCCATTGCCGCCCAGGCACTCCAGCGCCTCCGCGCTGTGGGCCGGCCAGCGCTTGCACACCCAGTACTTACCGACGGCGAGAGCCAGCCGCTTGAAGGCCGTCTCGCCGCGGTCGGCCGCCCCGGCCAGCCGCAGCATGAGGACGGTCGCCGCCTCGGACTCGACGGCCAGGTCGGCGAGCACGTTCCGCATCAGCGGCTGGTCGATGAGGTAGCCGCCGAACGCCTGCCGGTGCGCCGCGTGGTGGGTGGCCTGGACCAGGCCCTGCCGCATTCCGGAGGCCCCGCCGATGACGCAGTCGAGCCGGGTCATGTTGACCATCTCGATGATCGTGCGGACGCCGCGACCTTCGTCGCCGACCCGCCAGGCCACCGCGTCCTCGTACTCGACCTCTGCCGAGGCGTTGGACCGGTTGCCCAGTTTGTCCTTGAGCCGCTGCAGGCGCATGGCGTTCAGCGAGCCGTCCGGCAGCACGCGGGGAAGCAGGAAGCAGGTCAGCCCCGCCGGCGCCTGCGCGAGGACCAGGAAGACGTCGCACATCGGCGCACTGGTGAACCACTTGTGCCCGGTCAGCAGGTACGTGCCGTCGGGCTGCGGCACCGCGCGCGTCGTGTTGGCGCGCACGTCGGAGCCGCCCTGCTTCTCCGTCATCGACATGCCGGCCAGGAGCCCGCGCTTGGACAGCGGCGGGCGCAGGCCGAAGTCGTACGTCTCGGACGTCAGCAGCGGTTCGTACCGCTGGGCCAGGTCCGGCGCGTGGCGCAGGGCGGGCACCGCCGCGTACGTCATCGAGATCGGGCAGCCGTGCCCGGCGTCCACCCGCCAGACGTAGAACTTGGCGGCGCGGGCCACATGCGAGCCGGATCGCCCGGTCCACGCCCTGGCGTGCAGGCCGTGTCCGACCGCGACGCGCATCAGGTCGTGCCAGGCGGGGTGGAACTCGACCTCGTCGACGCGGTGGCCGTACCGGTCGTGGGTGCGGAGCACCGGCGGGTACTCATTGGCCAGCCGTCCCCACTCCTGAGCCTGCTCCGAGCCGGCCAGCCGGCCGAGCTCGTGGATCTCCTCGGCCGCCCAGCCGCCGCCCTCGCGGAACAGACCGTCCAGCAGCGCCGGATCGTCTGCCACGTCGTAACCCGCGAGCGGAGGGACCTGGTTGAACACGTCATGCGTCATGTGACCGCTCCAAGACTGCGCTGGGCGAAGGTGATCAGGTTCGGAATGGCGTCGTGCGGTAGGCCCGAGGGGGCCTCCGCCGCGGCGGAGGCGCTCGCCGCCAGCGGACCGACGAGGGCCTCGCCGATCGCCCCTACGAGCGCGGCGGCGCTGACCTCGATGTCCTGGCCGGGCAGCTCGCCCGTCGCGACTCCCCGGGCGATGAGCCGGGCGATCGCCTCGGCGTACGCGCGGCGGAACACGAGGCGCTCGGCGTCCACCGCCGGGTCGACCGGCTCGGCCAGCAGCGCGTACGCCATCCGGGGCGCCCGCAGGGCCCGGCCGGTGAAGGTCTCGATGACCGCGGCGATGCCTTCGGCCGCGGTCCGCTCCAGGGATGCCGCTCGCGCGACGGCGTCCACCTCGCGCTGGGACGCCGTGCGGAACACTTCGGCGACCAGGTCGGCCTTTGACGGGAAGTGGCGGTAGACGCTGCCGGTGGCCATACCGGCCCGCCGGGCGACGCCGGCGACCGAGCATCCCGCGTAGCCGTGCTCGGCGACGATCGCCAGCGCGGCGGCCAGGACGCGCTCCCTCGAGGCGCTCAGGCGGGCCTCGACCCGTGGCGTGCGGCGGTACGGCATACAAGAATTGAACCGCAGTTCAGTTCTTTAGGGCAAGGGGCACGTGCACCCGGACCGCAAACAGGTCAGGGCCCCCTCGGCGTGCGAGGAGGCCCTGAACCCTTCTTCGGGGGAGGGGGAATTTCCAGAAGCGGTCGTTACTTGCTCTGCACGCCCATGGCCATGTCGTAGCCGGTACCGGCGTGGCGGTACACCGGGCCGTTGCCCATCTGGAGGACCTGGAACTTGATCGTCACTGAGTTCGACCGGACACCGGTGAAGTACTGCATCATCTTCTCGGACAGGTCGACGATCGCCGGCGGGTTGTGCTGGGCGACCGCCCACTCGGCCGGACCGAAGTCCTCGACCACACCGATGGCGCTCTTGTTGCCGTACATGATCTTCACCTTGGTGCCGAGCGGCCAGTACGGGCTGGCGATGGTCTCGTAGGACATCGGCTTGCCGGACGCGGTCTCGGCGTCCCAGAAGGACGTGCCGGTCGACACGCCGGCCGGCAGGTTGGGCTTCTTGTCGGCGCCCTTGACCTGCAGCTTGATGGTCTTGGCGTCGTTGCCGATCAGCTTGGCGTTGTCCTTCGTCAGGTGCACCGTACGCTCGGCGGCCGCCGGCTTGCTCTGCGGAGTGTCCGCATGGGCCAGCGCGGTCGACAGACCGGCGCCTGCCACGGCGACGCCGGCAACGGCCGTGGCGATCGCCTTGGTCGAGAACGTGAACATGGGGGCATGCCTTTCAAGCTCGGGGGAAATCGGGGGACAGCCCGGGAAACCGAATTCCGTGCAGGCTGAACAGATCGGCCGGAGATGGCCGAGGGGAAGTCAGGGATCAGGTCGCGGCAGGGGCGTACTGGGGGTAGCCGTAGCCCACGACCGCCGAGGTGTTTCGGGTGCGGATCTTGACGGCGTTGTCGGTATTGCCCTCGACGGTCTGGATCGTGCCGTCATGGTTGTCCTTGATCACCATGCCGACGTGATCGATGTCGTCGATCGAGTCGCTGCCGCTCCAGGAGTAGAACACGACCGCGCCGGGCGTCGGGGTGTGACCCCAGCGGCCCTGGTCCTTGAACCACTGCGCGTGCGTGGGGGTGAACGCGTCGACGCCCATGCCCTTGACGCCCAGCTGGTCGCCGACCCAGGAGACGAACATGTCGCACCAGTTGGCATTGGCGTAGTCGCCGACCGAGCCACCGTCCCGTTGGACGCCACGCTCGGCCCAGGGCGAGGACACGAACCACTGCTGGAACTTGGTGCCGCCGCCGTTCGCGTCCTCCGTGACGCCCACCTGGGAGATGGCGAGTTTCAGGGCGTCGTTCGCGCTGGGCACCCACTGCGCCTTCGTTGTGAGCGCTGTGGAGATACCCTTACCCGGAACAGGTACCTGCGGGGCAGGGTGTGCCTGCCGGGGATGCGCCGGGGCCGCGAGGGCCACCGCCCGGGCGGGCGCCGACGTGATCTTCTCGGAGGAATGGGCGGGGGCCGCCGCGATCAGGCTGATCGCGGTCACGCCGACCGCCGCGGCGCTCACAAAGGCACTGCCGATCTTCGTGCGCCACAGCGCACGGCGAGGTTTCGCATGTCGCACGATGGGGGGTACTCCTTGCTTCCATGCCGCTTGCCGGGTTAGCTGACGGGTTCGGGCGTGGAAGCTGCCCTACGGCACAGGGGATGTGCCGATTCACCCCAAAGATGCGGTGGGTCCCCGGCTCCGCGATGACGCGGACTCAGCGGGAGGCGCTCGCGATGCGGGCGGCTCAAAGATGACAGGGGGGTAAGGGCCGCACTGTCAGGCGGCCGTACTCAGGTTCGGGGGATCTCGTCGGACAGGGTCGGGTTCCGCTCCTCTTACTTCCAGACGCCTACGGGTTAGCTGACGGGGCCGGGCGTGGAAGTCGCCCTAGGCACATGGGATGTGCCGACTGACCCCGGAGACATAGTGGGTCCCCGGCTCCGTGATCGAACGGATTCGGCGTTGCCGCTCCGGCATCCGGGATCCATAGGGGGATCAGAAGGGGAGTGCACGAGAGTGACGTGTTCTTGGATATGAACCGTCTCGGCTGGATGGGGGGCCCCTTCCACGCGCCTTCGCGTGCCGCACGTTCACCGTGCTGGTGGGCTGGCCCTGGCCGGCGGATATGTGTGGCCGGCGCTTGGGGGGCGCCGACCGGTTAAGTGACGATAGCAAATATTTGGTTGTCCGTAAACCCCCCATACGGACCTACACCACCCCCGACCTGCGGGAATCTCCGGGAGTGCGGGTCTCGGCGCCGTTCGACACGCCGTCCAATAGGCGGAATCCCTGTCTCCACAGGGGATTCAGCCCACCGCCGCGGGCTCACCCTGGATGATGATCTCGTCGTAGCGCTGCCGCAGGACCTCGGCGAGCTCCGGCGCGGCGCCCAGCGCCGCGGAGACCCCCACCGCCCCTGCCGCCAGTGACTCGTCGCGGACCTTGTCGGCGAAGTGGCCCGGGGCCAGGAAGTACGACGCGACGGCCACCCGCCGTGCTCCGGACTCATGCAGCGCCCGTACGGCCTCGGCGGGTGTGGGACGGGCGGCCGAGGCGTATGCCGGGACGACACACCGCCAGCCGCGCCAGCGCCGGGCCATGGCGCTGATCGTCGCGTTCGCCGCCGGGTCGCTGGAACCCGCCGCGGCCAGCACGAGGGCCGTCTCCGGATCGCGCGTCACCCCTGCCTCGGCCAGTCTCCGTTCCAGCGCGCTCGTCATGGCGGGGTGCGGGCCGAGCGTGGCGCCGTAGCGCAGGTTCAGCCGCGGATACGCCCGGCGGACCTCGGTGAGCGCGCCGGGGATGTCCGTCTTGCTGTGGTATGCCGCGGTGAGGAGCAGCGGGAGGACCACGGCCTCGTCCGCCCCCTCTCCGACCAGGCCGCCGAGCGCCTGCGTCGGCGTCGGCGGGGCGTGGTCCAGGTAGGAGGTGACCACCCGCAGCCCCGACCGGCGGCGTACGAGGTCGAGGAGTTCCTCGACCGTCGCCGCCGCGCGAGGGTCCCGGCTCCCGTGCGCCACCGCGACCAGTGGGGCGGTGCGTGCGGGAGCGATCAGATGTTGATACCGCATTCGGTCTTCCCGGTGCCGGCCCAGCGGCCGCTGCGGGGGTCCTCGCCGGGTGCGACCCGCTGGGTGCACGGCTCGCAGCCGATGGAGGGGTACCCGTCGTCCTGCAGCGGGTTCACGAGGATGCCGTGCTCGGCGATGTACGCCTCGAGCTGCTCGTGCGTCCACCGGGCGAGCGGATTGACCTTGACCTTGCCGCGTGCGGCGTTCCACTCCACGACCCGCGAGCCACGCCGGTGCGACGTCTCCGCCCGCCGGATGCCGGTGATCCACGCCAGGTACGGTTCCAGCGCCCGGTTCAGCGGCTCGACCTTGCGCAGGTGGCAGCAGAGATCCGGGTTCCGCCCGTACAGCCGGGGCCCGAGGTCCCGCTCCTGCTCGGCAACGGTCCGGGAGGACGTGACATTCACCACATTGACCGGGTAGACCGCCCCGACCGCGTCACGGGTGCCCACCGTCTCCGCGAAGTGGTACCCGGTGTCGACGAAGAGCACGTCGATGCCGGGCCGGATCTTGGACGCGATGTCCACCAGCACGGCGTCCTTCATCGATGACGTCACGCAGATCCGGTCGCCGAAGGTCGCGATCGCCCAGCGGACGATCTCCTCGGCGGGGGCCTCTTCGAGGGCGTCGGCGGCAGACTGCACGATATCGGTGAGGTCGAGCGCGGCCGGGGGATTCTCGAACACGATGGTCATTTCGAGGCCCCCCGTCCCTGCTGCTCCCCGCCGAGCGGTCGGCCGGGATCGGCCGCCGCGCTGACGGCTCCGGTCCCGATGAACCGCAGCCGGAACGCGCGTGTGCACGCGCGGCAGTGCCAGCCGCCGTCGGTCTCGTACGGCTCCAGGTCCTCGTCTCCGCAGTAGGGGCAGTAGAAGGGAACGGCTCGCTCGGTCATGCGATCCTCCTCGCGACGCTCACTTCAGGTCGCTCTCGTCGGCGTGCTGCACCCATGCGGCGAACGACTCGCCATCGGTCTTCTGCTCCTGGAACCTCCGCAGCACCCTCTCCACGTAGTCGGGCAGTTCGTCGGCGGTGGTCTTCAGACCGCGGACCTTCTTGCCGAACGTGCCGCCGATCGAGCCGCCCAGGTGGATCTGGAAGCCCTCCACCTGGTTGCCGTCCGAGTCGGTGACGAGCTGGCCCTTGAGCCCGATGTCGGCCACCTGGATGCGCGCGCAGGAGTTCGGGCAGCCGTTGATGTTGATCGTCAGCGGGTCCTCGAAGTCCGGCAGTCGCTTCTCCAGCTCGCCGATGAGGTCCATCCCGCGCTGCTTGGTCTCGACGATGGCGAGCTTGCAGTACTCGATGCCGGTGCAGGCCATCGTCTGCCGCCGGAACGTCGACGGGCGTACCTGCAGGTCGTGCGCCTCCAGTTCGGCGGCGAGGGCCTCGGTACGGTCCTGCGGCACGTCGAGGATGACCATCTTCTGCTCGGTGGTCGTCCGCACGCGGCCGGATCCGTACTCCTCGGCGAGGTCGGCGATCACGTGCAGCAGGTCGCCGTTGACGCGGCCGACCTTCGGCGCGAACCCGACGTAGAAGTTCCCGTCGCGCTGCGGCCGGATGCCGACGTGGTCGCGGCGGGCGCCCTGGGGAGAGCCGGGGGCGGGCCCGTCGGGCAGGGCGTAGCCGAGGTAGTCCTTCTCCAGGACCTCGCGGAAGCGCTCGGGACCCCAGTCGTTCATGAGGAACTTGATGCGCGCGCGGTGCCGCAGCCGCCGGTAGCCGTAGTCGCGGAAGATGCCGCAGACCCCCGCCCAGACCTCGTGCGCCTGTTCGGGCCGTACGAAGGCGCCGAGCCGCTTGCCGAACATCGGGTTCGTGGAGAGACCACCGCCGACCCAGATGTCGTAGCCCGTCTCACCCTCGTCATTGGTCACGCCGACGAAGGCGATGTCGTTGATCTCGTGGACGGTGCACTGCGCGGTGCAGCCGGACAGCGCCGTCTTGAACTTCCGCGGCAGGTTGGAGAACTCCGGGCTGCCGATGTACCGCTCGTTGATCTCCTGGATCTGCGGTGTGGCGTCGATCACCTCGTCGGCGTCGATCCCGGCGAGCGGGCAGCCCAGGATGACCCGGGGAGTGTCACCGCAGGCCTCCATCGTGGACAGCCCGACCGCCTCGAGCGTCTCCCAGATGGCGGGGACGGATTCGATCTCGATCCAGTGGAGCTGGATGTTCTGCCGGTCGGTCAGGTCGGCGGTGCCCCGCGCGTACTTGCCCGACACGTCGGCGATCGCGCGGAGCTGGTCCGGGTCGAGTTGCCCGCCGTCGATGCGGACGCGCAGCATGAAGTAGCGGTCGTCGAGTTCCTCGTCCTCGAGGACGGCCGTCTTGCCGCCGTCGATGCCGGGCCGGCGCTGGGTGTAGAGCCCGTACCAGCGGAAACGGCCGCGCAGGTCGGCGGGGTCGATCGAGTCGAAGCCGGCCTTGGAGTACACGTCGACGATGCGGTCGCGGACGTTCAGGCCGTCGTCGTTCTTCTTGTTCTCTTCGTTCTTGTTGAGCGGCTCGCGGTAGCCGAGGGCCCACTGGCCCTCGCCTCGCGTTCGCTGGCGGGGTGGCATAAGTGCGCGTCCTCCGATGTGGGTGGGGACGCGAAGCACGCCGGCAGGTCGTACTGCTGGCTCAACTGTGAGCTGTTGGGATGACACCGGCATACCGCGCGCCCATGTGGCAGTGGCGGTTGATCAGCGTCAGCGACAGACGGCGCTGCCCACTCGGAGGTAGTCAACGTGCCGGCGCATTACCAGCAACGGATTCGCAGCAGCCATACCCCGATGATGGCACGTCGTTCGATGAGTGTCCAACCTTGTCCGAAATGCGGACTATGTCGCGTTGAGTGGTGGACCGCGCCAAGGAGTCTCAGCCCTGCCGGAGCCAGTTGACCGCGGGCTCGGCCTGCTCGTCCTCGGCGCGATCCGGCTCCGCGGGCGGCTGGTGCTGGCAGTCGCACCACGTGCCGCCGCGGCACTCGTCATGCCGCCGTTCCTGGCACGATTTGCAGATCATACCTTCATTGTCACTGTCCGGAGCCGCCGTGTAACGGCCTTCCTGGGCCCTGGCCACCGAACCGGATTCTGTACGCTGTCCGCGTGGCCGTGTCGATGGACGAACTGATCGCCGATCTGCGCGACGAGAGCGGCGATCTCGAACGACTTCTCGGGCCTGGGGCGTGGGACGTCCCGACTCCCGCCGAAAACTGGACGGTCCGGGACCAGATCACCCATCTGGCCTGGTTCGACGACGCGGCGGTGCGGGCGGTCACCACGCCGGAGGCGTTTCGTGCCGAGGTCAAAGACATGATCGCGGAGGGTCTCGACACGGAGCTGATCGCCGAGGAGTGGCGTGCCATGCCGGGCGAGGAGGTCGTGACGTGGTTCCGCGCGGCGCGCCGCCGGATGACCGAGGTCCTGGCCGGGCTCGATCCGAAGGCGCGCATCCCCTGGTACGGCCCGGACATGGGCGCGGCGTCGTTCACGACCGCCCGGCTCATGGAGACGTGGGCGCACGGCCAGGACGTGGCCGACGGCCTGGGGATCGGCCGTGAGCCCTCCGACCGGCTGCGTCACATCGCCCAGATCGGTGTACGCGCGCTGCCGTGGAGCTTCGTCGTGCACGGCCGGCCGGTGCCGGCCACGCCGGTCCGGGTCGAGCTGACACTTCCGGCCGGCGGCCTGTGGACCGCCGGGCCGCCGCAGGGCGCCGCCGACGTCGTACGAGGCCCGGCGCTGGACTTCTGCCTGGTCGTCACGCAGCGGCGGCATCCGGCGGACGTGAACCTGACGGTATCGGGACCCGTGGCCGGGGAGTGGGTGGAGATCGCCCAGGCGTTCGCGGGCCCGTCGGGCGCCGGCCGCCGTCCAGGGCAGTTCGCTTGATGTGCGGCCGGTGCTCCGCGCACCGGTGCCCTCGGCCGAAGACGGCCGACGAAGTGGGCGTGGCGGCACGTACCGGGCGTGTGAGGGCCTACGGTGGTACGTCGTGACCACCGTCTCCGACGTTTCGGCGGGTGTCGCCGAGACGTCGGCCACCACCCGGATCCGCGCCACGCTGTGGCGGATCATCCGCGGGACGATCGTCTCGGCGTTCCGCTACCGGGTCACCGGTCTCGCCGCGGAGGCGGCGTTCTTCACGCTGCTGTCCTTGCCACCGCTGGTGCTCGGGCTGATCGGCACCCTCGGGCACTTCCGCTCCGCGCTCGGCGCCGGCACCGTCACCGAGATCCGTGAATGGGTGATCCAGAAGGCCCAGACGGTGCTCACCGACCAGTCCGTCCGGTCCGTCGTGGAGCCGCTCCTCGACAATGTGCTCAGGGGCGGCCGGGTCGAGATCGTGTCGCTGAGCTTCCTGGTCTCCCTGTGGGCCGGCTCGCGCGCGCTCAACGTCTACGTCGACACGATCACGATCGCGTACGGCCTGTCGGGCGTGCGCGGCGTGATCCGCACCCGGTTGCGGGCGTTCTTCCTCTACCTGGGAGGCCTGGGCGTGGGGCTGGTGGTGATCCCGCTGCTGGTCGCCGGGCCCACGCTCGTGCTGCACTGGCTGCCCGAGGGCGCCCGGGTGCTGCACCTGCTGTACTGGCCGGTCCTGGTCCTCGTGTCGGTCGTCTTCCTGGCGCTCCTGTACTACCTGAGCGTCCCGGTGCGAACCGCCTGGTGGCGAGGCGTACCGGGTGGCGCGGTCGCTCTGACCATCTGGGTCGTGGGCAGCCTGATCCTGCGCCTCTACCTGGACGGCTCCACATCCGGGGTGTCGGTGTACGGATCGCTGGGAGCGGCGATCGCCGTGCTCGCCTGGCTCTACGTCACCGCGCTGGCGGTGCTGATCGGCGCCGCGGTGAACGCCGAGATCGACAAG
>JAOPYL010000223.1 GCA_025964625.1 Actinoallomurus sp.
ACGACGCGCGCGTCGCGGCGTACGCGGGCCGCGTGGTGATGGTCCGCGACGGGCTGGTCTCGCTCGACCTCGGCGCAGCCGAGGCATCGGCCGCCAAGCACGCGGCGAAGGCGGCCAACTGATGCTCCGGCTCGGCCTCCGGCTCACCCTGCGCAGCGGGCGCGAGGCGCTCGTCCGGCTGGCGGTGACCACGGTCGCGGTCGCGGTCGGCGTCGCGCTGCTGCTCGGCGTGCTGGCCGAGTTCCACGCCTTCCAGGCCCAGTCGGACCAGCCCTGCTGGGCCTGCACCAGCGGCAATCCGGTGCCGACGACGCTGCCCGCCAGCGGCGAGCTGTGGAACGACAGCGTGGACTTCTACCGGGGACAGACGCTCACCCGACTAGACGTCGCCGCCCTCGGCGCGGACGCGCCGGTGCTCCCCGGCATCTCGAAGCTGCCGGCCGCGGGACAGTACTACGCCTCACCCGCGCTCGCCGCGCTGCTGCGCACGGTGCCCGCCGGCGAGCTCCGCGATCGGTTCCCCGGCACGATGATCGGGACGATCGGCCAGGCCGGGCTGACCGGTCCCGGGCAACTCGCCGTCTACATCGGGTACACGCCGACGGCGCTGAACGCGATCGGCGGGACGACGTGGGTCACGTCGATCACGACCGCGCCGGCGACCGAGGTGTTCACCCCGTTCTTCAGGTACGCGTTCGGCATCGGCGTGCTCGCCGTGCTGTTCCCGATGCTGGTGCTGATCAGCACGGCGACCCGGCTGGCGGCGAGCCGCCGCGAGGAGCGGTTCGCCGCGCTGCGGCTGGTCGGCGGCACGCCCGCCGACATCCGGATGATCGCCGCGGTCGAGGCGGCGGTGAGCGCGTTCTTCGGCGCGGTCCTCGGGACCGTGATCTGGCTGCTCGTACAACCCCTGGCCGCCGGCGGCGCGCTGATAGGGACGCAGTACTTCTCGTCCACGGTGACGCCCGCCGCCTGGGAGTACGCGGCGATTATCGTCGGCGTGCCGGCGATCGCCATGGTCGCGGCGCTGATCTCGCTGCGCCGGGTGCAGATCTCTCCGCTCGGCGTGAGCCGAAGGGCGACGCCGAAGCCGCCGACATTCTGGCGGCTGATCGTGCTGGAGCTCGGGGTTGGCCTGTACCTCTACGGGCTGTCGGTTACCTCGAAGGAGAGCATCGGGGCCGCCACCTACCCCGGGCTGCTCCTCACGATGGTCGGGCTGGTGATCGCCGGGCCGTGGTTCACGTGGGCGACGGCGCGGCTGTTCGGGTCGGTATCAACGGGCGCGGCGCCGCTCCTCGCGAGCCGACGGCTGGCCGACAACCCGAAGGCCGCATTCCGCTCGGTGACCGGGCTGGTGCTCGCGGTCTTCCTCGGCACGATGGTCGGCACGCTGGTGCCCGCGGTGAACGCGACCGAGGCATCGCCGACCAACACATCGCTCAGCAACGTTCTGCTCGACCAGGTCGGGATGTCCGGGCCGGCTGGCGCGAAGCTGCTCGGCGGGCTCAGCGCGATCGGCGGCGCTACCGTCTACCCCCTCTATCTGGAGGGGTCGCCGGCTGAGGCGCCGAGCGGACCAAGCGGCGGGGCAGGCGGAACGGCCGGGAAAGGCGGGAACGGCGGCGTCCAGGTCGCACCGGGAAGCGGCAATCTCCCGCCGGCCAAGGCCGTGGCCGGCGCGGTCACGGTGGTGAGCTGCGCCGTGATGCGCGATTTGGCGGTGTTCGGCCAGTGCGCGCCCGGCCTGGCGGCCGTGGAGACCAGCGATGGTTCCATGTTCGGTGACAACCCGCTGTTCAACACCAAGGCGTTCGTCAGCGCGTCCGACCCCGCGTACCACGGGACGCTGGCCGGCCTGCCACTGCAGGCGGTGCTGGTCAGGGTGAACGGCCCGGCGACGCTCGAGCGGGTCCGCACCTACCTGGCGGTGAACGCGCCGCCGCAGACCTCCATCGGCCCCGGGCAGTCGGCCACGCCGCCGCGGACGTTCGGCGAGACGCTGCAGATCCGCACCCAGCGCGCGGACACGCTGGAGAACCTCGTCTACGCGGCGGTCGCGCTCACGCTGATCGTGGCCGGGTGCAGCCTGGCGGTCTCGGTCGGCGGCGGCCTGGTCGAGCGCAAGCGCCCGTTCACCCTGCTCCGGGTGGGCGGCACCGGAGTCGGCGTGCTCTCGAGCGTGGTGCTGCTCGAGGCGGCGGTCCCTCTCGTCGCCGCCACGCTGCTCGCGGCTGGCATCGCCTACGGGACGTCGGTCCTGGCGTTCGTCAGGCTCGCGCCCGCCGGCACCGCGATCCCGCAGCTCGGGCACACCTATTTCGACCTGATGAGCGGCGGCCTTGTCCTCGCCTTCGGCGTGATCGCGGTGACGCTGCCGCTGCTGCGCCGGATGACCGCGCCAGGCAACGTGCGCTTCGAGTAAGAGCAGGAACCGGCGGGTGAGCTCGGCGATCTGGTCGGGCTGCTCGTCCAGGGCGAAGTGCCCGGCGTCGAGGAGATGGACTTCGGCGTCGGGCACGTCCCGGCGGTAGGCCTCCGCCTCGGCGGTCTCGAAGGACGGGTCGTACCGTCCCCACGCCACCAGCAGCGGCGGCCGGTTCGCGCGCAGCCATTCCTGCCAGGCCGGATAGCTGGCGACGTTGGTGCGGTAGTCGTAGAACAGGTCGGTCTGGATGTCGTGCTGACCGGGCTGCCCGAGGAAGGCGAGCTCGTCGGTCCACAGGTCCGGGTCGTACTCCTGCGGGACCGGACTACGGCCGACGTGGCGCAGCCTGGTCGCGGCGGGCGAGAAGAAGTTCTCGCGCAGCTCGGCCTCGTGGGCGGCGCGGTCGGCCCAGAACGCCCGGCGGGTGTCCCACAGCGGCCCGAGGCCGCCGGAGTGAGCGACGGCGTTCTGCACGATCATCGCCCGCACCCGCGCGGGGTGGGCGGTCGCCAGCCGGAATCCGATCGGGCCGCCGTAGTCCTGCATGAACAGGGTGTAGCGGCCCAGGCCCAGTAGGTCGGTGAAGCGCCCGATGATCTCGGCCAGGTGATCGAAGGTGTAGGCGAAGCCGGCCGGGTCGGGGGCGTCGCTGTGCCCGAAACCCGGGTAGTCCGGTGCGATCAGATGGAAGGCGTCGGCCAGCCGTGTCAGCAGCGGTTCCCACATCCGCGAGGAGGACGGGAAGCCGTGCAGCAGCAGGATGGTCGGCCCGTCCGACGGTCCCGCCTCGCGGTAGAAGACCGACACTCCGTCAACGTCGGCCCGTTGGTACACCGTGTGGCTCATGACTCTTAGAGTTCCCCACGGGCAAGCGACAGTCACTCGCAGTCGAAAGTCCCAAACACCGAAAACCGAAAACCTGTTATCGAACGGACCGTTGCTTCGCCTGCACCATCGCGCGCACCTAGGAACGGTTTCAGACGGGACGGGCGAGCGTCCTGCGGTAGCGGACTTCGGTGATGTCGAAGCCTCGGCTGCCGTCGGTCTTGTTCGCGCCGTCCTCCTCCCACCCGGCGAGGGCGTAGAACCGCCGCGCCCGGTTGTTGGTGTCGAGCACCCACAAGATCGCGTCGGCGTAGCCGAGCCGGGCCATTGTGGCGACCGCGCTGGCCATCAGGGCACGCCCGGTCCCAGTGCCCCAGGCGTTCGGGTCCGCGTAGATGGCGAAGACCTCGCCGGTCACGCGCGGATCGGTGTCGGCGTCCCGGGAGGGACCGAACGACGCGAACCCGGTGATGCCGTCGCCCTCCGCCACCGCGACGAAGACCCCGCCCCGTGACGGCTCGGTCTCCTGCATTATCCGCCGCCACAGCTCCGCGCGACCGGCCGGGTCGAGCCCGTCGAGGTGGTCCTTCGGCATCTTGCCCCGGTAGGCAGACTGCCACGAGCGGACGTGGACCAGGCCGATGACTTCGGCGTCCGCACGGGTGGCGGGGCGGACGGATGCAGCGGGCATGGGGCGATTGTGCTGCCCGCGGTCCGTAGGCGCCACCCTATTGATCTTCGCTTTTTTACAGCGGGGTGACGTAGGCGCCGGAGATGCCGCCGTCGACCAGGAACGTGCTGGCGGTGATGAAGGAGGCGTCGTCGCTGGCGAGGAAGGCGACGGCGGCGGCGATCTCGGACGGCTCGGCGAACCGGCCGATGGGAACGTGCACCAGGCGGCGGGCCGCGCGCTCGGGGTCGGCCGCGAACAGCTCGGTCAGCAGCGGGGTGTTGACCGGGCCGGGGCACAGGGCGTTGACGCGGATGCCCTCGCGGGCGAACTGGACGCCGAGCTCGCGGGAGAGCGCGAGGACGCCGCCCTTGGAGGCGGTGTAGGAGATCTGCGAGGTGGCCGAGCCGAGGACGGCGACGAACGACGCCGTGTTGATGATCGAGCCCTTGCGCTGCTCCCGCATGTAGGGGATGGCGTGCTTGCAGCACAGGTACACGCTCGTGAGATTGACCTCCTGCACCCGCCGCCAGGCGTCCAGGCCGGTCTCGAGGATCGAGGCGTCGTCCGGCGGGGAGATCCCCGCGTTGTTGAAGGCGATGTCGACCGAGCCGTACGCCTCCTTGGCGAAGGCGTACATCGCCCGGACGTCCTCCTCGCTGGTGACGTCGGCCTTCACGAACAGGCCCCCGACCTCGCCGGCCACACCCTTTCCGGTGGCCTCGTCGAGGTCGGCCACGACGACCTTGGCGCCCTCCTCGGCGAAGCGTCGTGCGGTCGCCAGCCCGATGCCGCTGGCTCCGCCGGTGACGACGGCGACGCGGTCCTGCAGACGCTGCATGGGGGTAACTCCTTCTGCTTTCTGGTGCTCAGTCGGTGGCGATGAAGACGTTCTTGGTCTCGGTGAAGGCGCCGAGCGCGTCCGGGCCCAGCTCGCGGCCGAAGCCGGACTGCTTGAAGCCGCCGAACGGCGTCCAGTACCGCACCGAGGCGTGCGAGTTGACCGACAGGTTGCCCGCCTCGACCGCCCGCGCCAGGCGCAGTGCGCGGCTCACGTCGCGGGTCCAGATCGAGCCTGAGAGCCCGTAGGCGGTGTCGTTGGCGATGCGCACGGCATCCGCCTCGTCCTCGAACGGCAGGACGGTCACCACCGGCCCGAAGATCTCCTCGTGCCACGCCCGCCGGAACGCCTCGTCGCCGGGTCCGCCGGAGGCCGGCGGCGTCAGCACGGTCGGCGGGAACCAGAAGCCGGGGCCGTCCGGGCAGGAGCCCCGGAAGGCGACGTCGTCGCCGACGTAGCTCCGCACCCTGTCCCGGTGCGCGGCGCTGATCAGCGGGCCGATCTCGGTGTCCTCGGCGTGCGGGTCGCCCACCCGGACGTTCCGCACGGCTGGTTCCAGCAGTTCCATGAACCGGTCGTACGCGCCGCGCTGCACGAGGATCCGCGAGCGCGCGCAGCAGTCCTGCCCGGCGTTGTCGAACACCGCGTACGGCGCGGCCGCGGCCGCCTTCTCCAGGTCGGCGTCGGCGAAGACGATGTTGGCGTTCTTGCCGCCCAGCTCCAGCGTGAGGCGCTTCACGTCGGCCGCGCACGCCGCCATGATCTGCTTGCCGACGCGGGTCGAGCCGGTGAAGACGATCTTCCGGACGCCCGGGTGCTCGACGAGCCGCTGCCCGGCGACCGGGCCCTCGCCGGGCACGACCTGCAGCACACCCTCCGGGAGGCCGGCCGCCAGGGCCAGCTCGCCGATACGGCGGGCGGTGAGCGGGGTCGGCTCCGCGGGCTTGACGATCACCGTGTTGCCGGCGGCGAGCGCGGGGGCCATGCCCCAGCCCATGATCGGCATCGGGAAGTTCCAGGGCACGATCACCCCGACGACGCCGAGGGGCTCCTGGAACGTCACGTCGAGGCCGCCGGGCACCGGGATCTGCCGGCCGAACAGGCGTTCCGGCGCCGCCGAGTAGTACATCAGCACGTCGCGGACGTTCCCGGCCTCCCAGCGCGCCTGGCCGACCGGATGCCCGGCCGCCACGACCTCCGTGTCGGCCAGCTCGTCGATGTGATCGTCGATCTTCTCGGCGAAGGCGCGTAGCAGCCGCGCCCGGTCTCCGGGCGCCACGTGCCGCCAGGTCTCGTACGCCGTGGCGGCGCGTTCGACGGCGGCGTCGATCTCTTCGGCGCCGGCCATCGGCACCGCCTCGACGACCTCCTCGGTCGCCGGATTGATCACCGTGAAGTCAGGCAAGGGTTCCCCTCGGTAGGGCCGTGTCGCCCGGCGGTGTCACCGCCGGGACTCAGATGCGTTCGAAGCCGCGGAACAGCTCCCAGTCGGTGACCGCGCGGTCATAGGCGGCCAGCTCGACCCGCGCGTTGTTGGCGTAGTGCTCGACGACCTCGTCGCCGAACGCCTCACGTGCCAGGGAGCTCCTGCCCCAGTCGTCGCAGGCGTCCCGCAGGGTCGGGCGCACCTGCTCGGCGTCCGAGGTGTACGCGTTGCCCCCGAACGGGTCCTCCAGCGGCAGCTCGTTCTCGATTCCGTACAGCCCGGCGGCGACCAGCCCGGCCACCGCCAGGTGGGGGTTGACGTCGCCGCCCGGCACGCGGTTCTCGATGCGCAGCGACGGGCCCGAGTGCCCGACGAGCCGCAGCGCGCAGGTCCGGTTGTCCAGCCCCCACTTGACGGCGGTGGGCGCGAACGACCCCGGCGCGTACCGTTTGTAGGAGTTGATGTTCGGGGCGTACAGGAGGGTGAAGTCGCGCATGCAGGCCAGCTGCCCGGCGATGAAGTGCGCGCCCAGCGGAGACAGCCCGTAAGGACCGTCACCGGCCATGACGGGCGTGCCGTCGGCCGACCGCAGCGAGATGTGGATGTGGCAGGAGTTGCCCTCGCGTTCGTTCGGCTTGGCCATGAAGGTGATCGACATTCCCTCCTGGGCGGCCATCTCCTTCGCGCCGGTCTTGTAGAGGACGTGGTTGTCGCAGGTGCTGAGCGCGTCGGCGTACCGGAAGGCGATCTCGTGCTGGCCGAGGTTGCACTCGCCCTTCGCCGACTCGACGTACATCCCGGCGCGGTCCATCGCGTTACGCACCCGGCGCAGCAGCGGCTCGACGCGCGACGTCCCGAGGATGGAGTAGTCGACGTTGTACTGGTTGGCCGGCGTCAGGCCCTGGTACCGCCGGTTCCACGCCTCCTCGTAGGAGTCCTGGAAGACGAGGAACTCCAGCTCGGTGCCCACGTACGCCGTCCAGCCGCGGTCCGCGAGCCGGTCGAGCTGGCGGCGCAGGATCTGACGGGGGGAGGCGACGACGTCCGAGCCGTCCTGCCAGGTGAGGTCGGCGAAGACCAGCGCGGTCCCCTCGTGCCAGGGCACCTGGCGCAGCGTGGCCAGGTCCGGGCGCATGACGAAGTCGCCGTACCCGCGCTCCCACGAGGACATGGCGTACCCGTCGACGGTGTTCATGTCGACGTCGACCGCGAGGAGGTAGTTGCACCCCTCCGAGCCGTGCGCGACCACCTCCTCGAGGAAGAAGCGGGCCGACAGGCGCTTGCCCTGCAGCCGTCCCTGCATGTCGGTGACGACGACGAGGACCGTGTCGATCCGGTCCGCCGTCACCTCGACCTGTAGTTGCTCCAGAGTGAGCAGACCTCGGTTCGGCACGATTGGCTCTTTCGGGGGGACGATCGGACCGGACGGCCCGCGACGGCAATGGTTTGGTTTGAGACCATTCAGGGGGTGGAACTGGGGCTATGTCAAGACTTTCGCGGGGGCAGGCTCGAACGCGTTCGTTCCGCGGGGCGTGCAGCGGGTCGCGGGCGACCACGCCCTCCCGCTGCCTTGCGGCGGAGAGAGCCGCCCATTTCGTCGGCCACGGGCGATTCCTAGCATCGTTCCGGGCATGCCAAAAGGCGTAAAGGTCGACCAAATAAAGTTTTATGCCCTCTTGACGACGATCGTCGCTGCTCGCAGACTTCCGGAACAACACATGGCGGTCGGCCCGCTCGGACGTTTCGAATGGGTTGAGGGCGGTCCAGGCCGCCTCCCGCGACCGTTGGACCGAATCGATCCGGACCCCGGCAGATTCGTCGACCTGGCGGGCCATGGGCGAGGCATGAGGTGAGCGTCACGGTGGCAGGGCCGTCCGGTCGCAGCGACCCGGAGTTCCTCGCCGGCTCCTGACCCCCCATCCCACGCCACCATCGAGGAGGCTTCATGGCCATCGACGTCGACGAAGACGCCAAGAGGCTCGCCGAGCTCGGCTATACGCAGGAGCTGGACCGGTCCTGGAGCGGCTTCTCCAACTTCGCGATCTCCTTCTCCATCATCTCGATCCTGTCCGGCTGCTTCACGACGTTCGGGCAGGCGTGGAACAACGGCGGGCCGGTCGCCATCACCTGGGGCTGGCCGCTCATCGCGGCGTTCATCCTGATCATCGGTCTCTGCATGTCCGAGCTGGTCTCGGCCTACCCGACCGCCGGCGGCATCTACTGGTGGGCGGCCACCATGGGCAAGCCGGTGCACGGCTGGTTCACCGGGTGGCTCAACCTGATCGGCCTCATCGCCGTCACCGCGTCGGTCGACTACGGCTGCGCGACCTTCCTCAACGTCCTGCTCGGCATGCTGCACAAGGGCTGGGACGGCGGCCTGGGCTTCGTGTTCGTGCTGTTCCTGATCGTCCTGGTCCTGCACGCGCTGATCAACATCTTCGGTCACCGGATGGTCGCGCTCCTGCAGAACGTCTCGGTCTGGTGGCATGTGTTCGGGGTGGCGGCCATCGTGCTCATCCTGGTGTTCGGCCCGGACTCGCACCAGAGCCTGTCGTTCGTGTTCACCCATCGGATCAACAACTCGGGCTTTTCCGGCGGGACGTACTGGTTCTACGTCCTTCCCCTCGGCTTCCTGCTGACGCAGTACACGATCACCGGGTTCGACGCCTGCGCACACGTGTCCGAGGAGACCAGGGGCGCGGCGCTCACGGCGGCGAAGGGCCTGTGGAGGTCCATCGCCTACTCCGCGGTCGGCGGCTGGATCCTGCTGCTGTCCTTCCTGTTCGCCGCCACCGACGTCAAGGGGATCAACGCGGCGCAGGGGTTCGCGCCGGCGATCTTCAGCAGCGCGCTGAGCCCGGCGCTCGCCAAGATCGTGGTAGCGATCTCGGTGATCGGCCAGTTCTACTGCGGCATGAGCTGCGTGACGAGCATGTCGCGGATGACGTACGCGTTCTCGCGCGACGGTGGCATCCCCGGCTGGCGGCTGTGGTCCAAGGTGGACCGCAACCGCACCCCGGTCAACGCGATCGTCATGGGGACCGTCGCGGCCCTGGTGATCACCCTGCCGGCCCTCTACAAGAGCCCGACCGGCACGCCCGTCGCGTTCTACGCCGTCGTGTCGATCGCGGTGATCGGCCTGTACCTCGCCTTCCTCATCCCGATCTACCTGCGGCTTCGGATGGGCGACCGGTTCACGCCGGGCCCCTGGACCCTCGGGCGGAAGTACAAGGTGCTGGGGTGGGCCGCGGTCATCGAGATCGTGGTGATCTCGATCTACTTCATCCTGCCGCTCGCCCCGGCCGGCGTTCCGGGCGACAAGGCCTGGGACTGGACCGCGGTGAACTACGCGCCGATCGCGCTGGGCGCCGTGCTGATCCTGGTCGGCGGCTGGTGGGTGCTGTCGGCGCGCACGTGGTTCAGCGGGCCGCGCCGGACCGTCGCCGGCGACGAGCCGGACCCGGCCGCCGCCGGTAACCTCGACGCCGGGCCTGCCCCCGTCTGATGCTCACGCGGCCGGGCTGCCCGTGCGCGGGGCCGCCCGGCCGCCCGCTCGCTACCCTGATCGGCATGAGCCAAGGCGGCCTCCGTTGAGCGGCGAACGCGGGCCGGTGGATCTCACGGCCTCCGCGGTCTTCCGTCCGGTACGCGCGGGGAACGCCTTCGAGGAGACGGTCGAGCGGCTCCTGCAGGCGATCAAGCTGGGGGTGGTCGCCATCGGCGAGCGGCTGCCGCCCGAACGCGAGCTCGCCCCCCGCCTCGGGATCAGCCGCGTCACCCTGCGCGAGGCGATCCGCGCGCTCCAGCACGAGGGATACGTCGAGTCGCGGCGCGGCCGGTTCGGCGGGACCTTCGTCACCTACCGGCCCCCGGCCCCCCGCCGCGGCGATCTGGAGCGTGTCGCCGCGGGCATGGGGGAGCAGCTCAGCGACGCGCTCATCTACCGGATGGCGGTCGAGACCGGCGCCGCCCAGGTGCTGGCCGGGCGCCGCCTCCGCGAGGACCAGGTCGAGCGGCTCCGGCAGTGCCTGCGCGACGCGGACACCGCGGCGCCCGGGGACTACCGGCGGCTCGACACCCGCTTCCACCTGACCATCGGCGAGCTGACCGGCTCACCGCTGCTGGCCGCGGCCTGCGCCGACGCCCGGATGCGGCTCAACGACCTCCTCGGCGCGATCCCCGTGCTGCGGCGCAACATCGAGCACGCGGCCGTGCAGCACGCCGCGATCGTGGACGCCGTCCTGAACGGGGACCAGGACGCGGCGCGCCGCGCCGTGGCCGAGCATCTGGAAGGAACCGGCGCCTTGCTGCGTGGCTTCCTGACATGAATTCTGTGTTTTACGCATACGCTTGTGCGACTGGGGATCACGGAGGTCGTGAGATGAGTTGGCTTTTCGTCGTGGGCATCGTCGTCTTCTTCGCCGGTCTGCTCGCCTCAATCGCCCTGCATGAGCTGGGCCATCTGTCGTTCGCGAAGCTTTTCGGCGTGCGTACGACGCAGTACATGGTCGGCTTCGGCCCGACCATGTGGTCACGGCACAGGGGCGAGACCGAGTACGGCGTCAAGTGGATTCCGCTGGGCGGCTACATCCGCATGATCGGCATGCTGCCGCCGCGCCGGGACGACGCGCCGGGCACGGTCCGCAACTTCTCCACCGGCCCGTACCAGTCGCTGATCGAGTCCGCCCGCGGCGCCGCCCTGGAAGAGGTCGGCCCGGATGATGAGGACCGTGTCTTCTACCGCAAGAAGTGGTGGCAGAAGGTCGTCATCATGTTCGCCGGCCCGCTGATGAACCTCATGCTCGCGTTCGTCTTCATCAGCATCGTGGTGATGGGGATCGGCGTGTCGCAGCCGCAGCCGCTGATCGGCTCGGTGTCCAGGTGCGCGATCCCGGCGGCCCAGGCCGGCCGCGAGTGCGCGCCGGGCGACCCGGTGACGCCGGCCGTCAGGGCAGGGCTGCGGGCGGGCGACCGCGTGCTGTCCTACGAGGGCCACCGGATCACCTCCTACCAGCAGCTCCAGGGACTCATCCGCGCCTCGGGCGGCCGTACGGTGCCCGTCGTCGTCCGGCGTGGTGGCCACGACCTGCCCCTGAGCGTCCCGGTCACCACGAACCAGATGCAGTCGCTCACCGACCCCAGCAAGACGGAGACCGTCGGTTTCCTCGGCATCCAGGCGGCGAGCGCCCGCGAACGCCAGGGACCGGGCACCGTCATCAGCGTCATGACCGACCTGACGAAGCGCACCGTGGGCTCGCTGATCAACATGCCGAACAAGATGGTCGGCGTCTGGAACGCCGCCTTCAGCGACCGGAAGCGCGATCCGAACGGGCCGATCGGTGTGGTCGGCGCGAGCCGTATCGGCGGAGAGATCGCCGCCTCCCACGAACCCGGCCTGGACAAGCTCGCCTTCTTCCTGATGATGCTGGGCACGGTGAACTTCGCCGTCGGCATGTTCAACCTCGTGCCGCTGCTGCCACTCGACGGCGGCCACATCGCGGGCGCGCTGTGGGAGGGTCTGAAGCGTTTCGTCGCCAGGATCGCCCGCAGGCCCGATCCCGGTCACGTCGACGTGGCCAAGGCGCTTCCGCTGACGTACGCCATGGCGGCGGTCATCATCACGATGGGTGTACTGCTGATCTACGCCGATTTGGTCAATCCGGTCCGCCTTAACGGCTGAGCAGGCCCCCGCGCGCTCCGCTGACCTCGGGCTTCCCTCGGGTGCGGATCATTGCCGCCGGCCGGAATGGGTCATGATAGGCGTGGGACCTCGGGGGCAAAACGTGGGGAAGTTCTTCGCACAGCGGATCGTCGACACCGGCCGGTTGCCGCTGTTCTGCTTCTTCGTGGCGTTCATCGTCACGTTCGTCGGAGTGCGCATCAACGTGCGCCTGATCCGGGCGAAGGTGCGCTGGTGGTTCAAGAACGTCCAGGTCGGTGACCTGCACATCCACCATGTCGTGTTCGGTGTCGTGCTGATGCTGATCGGCGGTGTCACCGCCCTGTCCATCTCGGACGCCTACACGGTCTGGTACGCCGCGGCCGCGACCGTGTTCGGCATCGGCGCGGCCCTCGTGCTCGATGAGTTCGCGCTCATTCTGCACTTACGGGACGTCTACTGGATGGAGGAGGGACGCGCCTCGGTCGACGCCGTCTTCATCGCGATCGCGATGACGGGCCTGATCCTGGTCGGCGTTCGCCCGATGGGGTTCAGCGACGTCCACGACCTCGGCCCGGACCGGGCCGTGCCGCTCGGCGTCTTCCTCCTCGTCCTGGCCAACCTGCTCCTCAACCTGGCGCTGGCCATCATCACCCTGTTCAAGGGCAAGATCTGGACGGGACTGCTCGGGCTGTTCCTCCCGATGGTGCTGCTGGTCAGCGCGGTCCGGCTGGCCCGCCCGGGGTCCCCGTGGGCGCGCTGGAGGTACCGGCCGGAGACGCGCAAGCTGCGGCGGGCGCTGCGCCGCGAAGAGCGGCTGCGCCGCCCGCTGATCCGCGTCAAGATCTGGGTACAGGAGTTCATCGCGGGCCGGCACGACCTGATCTCGCCGGACCACCGGTGGCGTTCTCGCAGGTGACAGCGGGCGAGGCCGACGTTCAGAACGACGCGGTGGCGCGCACGCTGTCGATCGTGTCGGCCTCGGCGGCGGATTTGTCCGGCCGGTGGCGTAGCACCCGCGCGAACCGCAGCGCGAGGCCGCCGGGATAGCGCGGGCTGCGCTGCACACCGTCGAAGGCGATCTCGACGACGAGCTCGGGGCGTACGTAGACCGTCCACTCGTCGCGCCGGTCCTCGAGGGCCAGGAGCCGCTCGGTCTGCCAGTCGAGCATCTCGTCGGTCAGGCCCTTGAAGGTCTTCCCCAGCATCACGAACCCGCCGGACTCGGGGTCGCGGGCCCCGAGGTGCAGGTTGGACAGCTTGCCCTGGCGGCGCCCGTGGCCCCATTCGACCGCCAGCACGACCAGGTCGAGGGTGTGGCGGGGCTTCACCTTGATCCAGCCGGCGCCGCGCCGGCCCGCCGTGTAGGGCGTGTCCAGCGACTTGACCAGCACACCCTCGTGGCCGTGAGCGAGCGAGTCCTGGAAGAACGCGGTCGCCTCCCCGGCGGAGCCGGTCACCAGGCGCGGCATGCGCAGCGGCTCGGGGACCACCTCGGCCAGCGCGGCGTGCCGTTGGGCCCCCGGCCGGTCGATGAGGTCGGCGCCGTCGAGGTGCAGCACGTCGAACAGGAACACCGACAGCGGCACGCCCGGCTCCGCACTCTGGCGCACGCCACGGCTCGCGGCGCGCGCGGCGGTCACCTGGAACGGGTGCGGGCGGCCGTCGTCGCGCAGGGCGATCAGCTCGCCGTCGAAGACGGCCGTCCGGACCGGCAGGGCGCCGAGCGCGGAGACCGCCTCGGGCACCCGGGCGGTGATGTCATCGAGGGTGCGGGTGAACAGCCGCACCTCCCCGCCGCTCACGTGCGCCTGTACGCGGATGCCGTCGAGTTTCCATTCGACGGCGGCGGGGCTGACCTTCTCGAGGGCGGCGTCGACGGAGGGGGCGCTGGCGGCGAGCATGGGCTTGACCGGGCGCCCGACCTCCAGGCCGAACGAGCGCAGGCCGTCGCTGCCCTCGGTGAGCGCCACGGCGGCGACCGCGCCGAGCGATCCGCGGAACATCAGCGCCCGCCGCACCTCCGCCGGCGGCGTCCCCGCCGCGGCGGCGATGGCGTCGGCCATCACGCCGTCGAGTGCGCCCTGCCGCAGCTCTCCGGAGAGCAGGCTGAGGAGGAAGCTCTGCTCCCCGGCGGTGGCACGGGCGAACAGCTCGCCGAGCCGATGTTTCCGCGCGGCCACGGAACCCTTACCCGAGACCTGGCCGATCGCGGTGAACGCGGCATCGGTCTCGGCCACGGAGAGCGTGGCCTCCGCAGCCGGCGAGGGCCGCTCGCGAAGGGCTGCCCAGCCGACGCCGATCTGGCGTTGTGGCAGCTCACCGGAGAGATAGGCGACCGCGATCGCCACCTCTTCGGTGCCCGCTCCGCGCAGGCACTCGGCGAGCAGCTCCGTCTTGGCCCGCCGCCCGGACGTCGCGGCCACCGCACGTGAGGTTTCGGCGATCTCCGTTAGCAGCACATTCGCATTGTCGCGCTTGGGGCCGACAATCGAGATGACCCCCTGCCCCGGGCGCACCGGAGCCGGCTCGCGAGGCGCCGGCACCGCCCTCGCCCCCCGGAGGAACCAAGGAGCGGCATGGCCACGCGTGAAGGCCCGGCGGCGTCACGCTCATCAATCGGGCCGGAGTCTGGATTCACCCCACGGCCGCCCGTTAACGTCGCATCGAGCGGTCACCCCGGCCCGGCCGGGGAGTGGGGAGGAGGATTGGGTCTGCCGCGGCTGCCGGAGCCCTTCCACCGGGTGTACTCACCCCCGGAAGCGCCCAAGGCCAAGACGCGCCGGCCGGTCATGGCCGGCGCCGTCGCCACCGTGTTCGCCGCGATGGCGCTGGCCGCCGCCGGCATCTTCGCGTTCGGCGGCGCTGGCGCGCGACCGAAGGAGGCGCCCGCCGCGACGCCTCCGGCGGCGACGCGGTCCCGAGTGCCGGACGCGCCGCGCCTAACGCAGCCCGTAACGCAGCCGCCGGTCTTCGCGAGCATCCCGAACGCCTGTGACGTCCTGCCGGCCGACACGGTGCGGCGGCTCGTGCCGACGGCGACTCCCACCGTCGACACGATGGGCGCGGAGACGGCGAGCGTGTGCAAGTACTCCCTCGCCCAGGGGGGCCGGTACCGCGCCGTGCAGGTCGACGCGCGCGCCTTCCTGCCCCGGTACATGCACGACGAGGCCACCAGCATGACGATCTGGTCGTACGAGGCGCAGTGGCGGCAGGCGCAGAAGGACCTCACGCCGGACACCACGTCGCTGCGGCGTATCGGCGGGCTCGGCGACGCGGCCTTCGAGCGCTACTGGATCGACCGGGACGTCCACGTCGCGGTGGGCGAGGCGACCGTCCGCTACCGCAACGTGGTCCTGCGGACGCAGTACACCGAGGAGCAGCCCGCGGCGGGGGACCGCGCGGCGAGCGAGCACCGCTGCCTCGCGAACGCGATCGCGGCGGCCCGCGCCGGCCTGCCGTCCTTCCACTAGTGCCGGCGAACGTTGCCTGACACGGCACTAGGCGGAAGGCACTAGGGCGCGGCGGCGGATGTCGAATAGGGTTCGGTACATGCGCGACGTTGTGGTCTGCTCTCCCGTACGCACGCCTGTCGGCCGGTTCGGCGGAGTCCTCCGCGACGTCGGCGCGGCCGAGCTCGCGGCGACCGTGATCCGGGCGCTGGTCGGCCGTACCGGCATCGACCCGGCCGGCATCGACGACGTCATCCTCGGCCAGTGCTATCCGAACGGGGAGGCCCCCGCCATCGGCCGGGTCGCCGCGCTCGACGCGGGGCTGCCGGTCGAGGTCGGCGGCGTCCAGGTCGACCGGCGCTGCGGCTCCGGGCTGCAAGCGGTCGTCAACGCCGTCATGCAGGTGGCCACCGGCGCGAGCGACGTCGTGATCGCGGGGGGCGCGGAGAGCATGAGCGGCGTGGAGTACTACGCCGACGGTCTGCGCTGGGGCCGGCCCGGGCCGGAGATCACGTTCACCGACCGGCTGGCACGCGCCCGCGTGACGGCCGGGGGGCGCGATCACCCGGTGCCCGGCGGCATGCTGGAGACGGCCGAGAACGTCCGCGAGCAGTACGCCATCGGCCGCGACGAGCAGGACGAGCTGGCACTCCGGTCGCACCGGCGGGCGGTCGCGGCGCAGGAGGAAGGGCGCTTCGCCGACGAGATCGTGCCGGTCGAGGTCCGCGACCGGAAGGGCGTGCAGATCGTCGACCGCGACGAGCACCCGCGTGCCGACACGACCCTGGAGCGCCTGGCCGGGCTCAGGCCCGTCATGCGCGTCGACGGCGCCACCGTCACGGCGGGCAACTCCAGCGGGCAGAACGACGGAGCCGCCGCCTGCCTCGTCACCACGCGAGAGAAGGCGGACGCGCTCGGCCTGACCCCGCAGGCCAGGCTCGTGTCGTGGGCGGTGGCCGGCGTGCCGCCGCACCTGATGGGGCTCGGGCCCGTGCCGGCCACGGCGCGGGCGCTCGAGCGGGCCGGGCTGAGCCTGGACGACATGGACCTCATCGAGCTGAACGAGGCGTTCGCCGCCCAGGTGCTCGGCGTGCTCCGGGAGTGGAAGCTGCCCGGGCAGGACCGGCTCAACGTCAACGGCTCGGGCATCTCCCTCGGGCACCCGGTGGGTGCGACCGGCACGCGCATTCTCGCCACCCTGCTGTACGAGCTGCGCCGTCGCGAGGCGCGTTACGGCCTGGAGACGATGTGCATCGGCGGTGGCCAGGGTCTCGCGGCCGTCTTCGAGCGGGTCGCCTGATGGAGCCTGCGGCTTTTGCGCGGCCTTTCTGGATATCCGGCCGGACGGAGCTCATCAGCGGTTCGCCGTTGATCGGGATGCTTCGGGGGTGAAACGCCGGGCCTGCCCGGTGTGAAGCCCGGCTGCCGATCGCCGCAGGCAAGAGCGCCCCGGCTCCGCGCGGAGGGCCGTAGCGCTCTCGGCCGGTAATTGTCGCGGAATGTCACCCCCGTCGCAATGGCCACTCTGGCGGAAGTGCCGGACAGGCCCCGGTGTCGTCGTTTACTCTGCCAGGACGGTCTTTCGGGTGACGACCACCTAAGGCCGGAAGAAGGCGGATAAGAAACGCTAATCAGCAACTCGTGACGGGGTGAATAGTCCGTTTCCTTGAGCCGCCTGAAGTGCACCGTAATCATTAGCTCAAGAGGATTGGGATCTCGGTCGTACTGCCGGGATTGCGGGAATGAGGGGGGCGGTGGCGATGCCGGCAGCCGGGAGGAGTCCGGGCTGCCGCTGACATCAAGGGGGGGACCCATGAGGGTCAAGACTCTGACCCTGACAACCGCTTCAGCGGCCGCACTGACCATCGGCTTGGCCTCACCCGCTCTCGCTATGGCGCCGGCAGCAAGCGACCTCGGGGCAGCGAATCACCAGGCGTGGCTCCACCAGGGGGCACAGCACCGGGGATCGCTCCTCGCGGGGGCGCACCACCAGGTGACGCTTCCCAGGGACGACGGTGACGACGAGGGTGACGAGGGCGGTGGCGGTGGCGAGGCCGACATCGGCTCACAGCACAACGTGAACAGAGGTCCTCGTGGCCTGTGCGGCGTGGGCGGCCACATCGGCGGCCTGGCACAGGGCTGCGGAGAGGAAAGCGGTGACGGCGGCGGCGACGATGACGACGACGGCGGCGGCCATGGCGACCGCGCAGAGGAGGAGTCGAGTAACTGCTGCGGCGGCGGCGGCGGTGGCGGCGGCGGTGGCGAGAAGCACGTGAGGATCGAGCGCGGCGCGCGTGAGCGGGTCGTCGTCCACCGTGAGGTCCAGGCGGTCCCGCGCGGAGCCGTGCGGGCCGGGTTCGGCGGCAGCCAGGGGTCGAATGCGCCTCTGGGCATGGCCGGGCTGTCCCTGATGCTCGGCGGTGCGGGACTTCTTCCGCTCGCGCGCCGGCGTATGCAGGCCAGTGGCCGCTCGTAGTCCATCATCTCGACCGCGTGGCGGCCGTCGCCTCACTGGGGCGGCCGCCGGCCTGATCGCGACGGGCGCGGCGGTTCTGGGGTTCGACGCATGTCAGGACTCTGGGCCGCCGCAGCCTGGCAAGGGCGCCGCCCGGCCGC
>JAOPYL010000229.1 GCA_025964625.1 Actinoallomurus sp.
GCTCGACGGCATCGGTCTCCGGCATCGTCTCCGGGCGCTTGGTCATCGCTCGGCTCCTCTCGGTCAGGGCTTTCTTGCGGCATTGCCCCCGCTGGCCTGGTCAAACCACTAGACAGCAGGCCAGGCCACAGGATCGAGCCATCAGAGAGCCGGGGGTGGTGATACCGCCCGCCTCCACAGCCGCCTGATCGGCCCGGCGGTACGGTCACAAGGTTCGCCCTCCGGGATACGGACCAGCTGGTGATCGATGCCGCTCCTCACGGCCGAAGCGGTGTGGCTGCCGGCGGAGCTGACCGGCTTGAGCAGACCCCCTGCGCCAAGACGTTCGAGGCGCGGGGTGGTACGGCTGGGGACATACCGGAGTCTCTACTCACGGACCTGGGTAGGAGGCTTATGGCACACGTGAATGCAGTCTCCTTTAAGGAGGACCAATGGCTACTCCAATGCCTGAGGGAGCACGCCGGACAGGCATCACCGATCCCCCAGACCGCATGGGCGCCGCGCGCAGGTTCACTACTGAGACAAAAGCGGCGTACAAGACAACGGAATTTTATGTTTACCTCGTTGCGGTGGCGGCCGTGTTAATCGCCTCGCAACTGATCGACACCTCTCATGGCCACAATGACTACTTTCGCGGCGATAAAGCGTGGCTCTACGTCGTGCTCTTGACCATCGGCTACCTGCTGAGCCGCGGCCTGGCCAAGTGTGGAAGCCGGGAACCCTATAGCGAACGATGAGGTCTGATCTACCTTCCACACGGCGGGCCGAAGCCGCCAGGAATGCCAATATTGATCTACATTCCCTTTGACTGCGGGCCCGCTCGGAACGCTCGACTCGGCTCTGTCGAACGCGACCGATCTGAGTAGAGGGAAGACGAGTTCCCGATCACCATGGGGACGAGCTGTGTTACGGAGCGCCTGTCAGCTCTCACCCTCCTGCTGGAGCCGGGCGTAGAGCAGCTGGAGCCAGTCCGCGCCTGCCACAGCGGTCATCGTCACGCCCACGAGCCGTGTCGCGCGCGGACTGAAGGTCATGCCCCCGGCATAGGCGGTCGCGACCCACTGAGCCAGGCAAAACGGGCATGAGAGCAGTTCGCCGACCACGTGGCGGACTCCCTTGCCGCGAACCTCCTCGGTCAGCTCCGACGGCCCCGCTGTCCCCTGATAGTGGGTGAACGGCGCCCGCAACGGACTGGTCACCGGGTCCTTGGCCAGCGTCCTGGCCACCTTGTGCGTCGTAACGGTCATCAGGACGACGTCCGAGAGACTGGGATCGGCAGGCCGTCGCCCGCCAAGCTTCGCGATCAGCGCTCCGGCGCCGACGGCCAAGCCATAGAACGCCAGCGCGGCGCCGTACGAGCCCAGGGGGCGGTCCTGCCCCTGGCTGTACTCCCGTTGCTGGTCACGAGCCACATCAGTGATCGAGTTCATCGACGCCTCCCATGGGAGTCTGCTGCCTTCTCCATGAAGCGCCGTCTCGCCCCGGAGCCTGCGTAACCGCAGCGTTAAGGCGATCGGCGGAGGGACCACCGTAGATCAAAGCCTTCATATCGTTCTCCTCTGCCTCCGATGGGAACTGATGGCGCTCGAGCACCAGGTTTATTCCCAGCACGCGCCGCCGTGGCGCGGGTGGTGGTACTTCTCGCGCTACCCGACTGATCGACACCAAAACGAGTGTTCGATTTACCGTCCGTAGGGGCCCTGCAGGGCGCGGTGCTTGACCAGGCCGGCCCTGCCGGCCTGGTCAACTCGAAAATTAGGACGGCGTCCCGGCCTGTGGGTTCTGCTGCGGCGTGGGGCTGGGGTTGGGAGTCTCACCGGGTGTCCACGTGTCGTGCGGCACACCGCCGCCATCGAGATACCTCATCTATCAGACATAACCCGCCCACCGGGGCATATCACCCAAGACCGCGCCAGACAACCCTAATAATTCAGTCTCAGTAGCGGCAATCATCGGCGCGCATTTCCAATCATCCAGTAACTTGCACCCGTATTGTTCTTACATGACGCAATCGCCTGAGCACTCGGACGAGCAGGAGCCCTCCCCCTGGACCGCTCCGGAACCTCCGCATGGACAACCGCCCGCGCATGCGGGCGATTTTTCCGCTCCGCCTCCACCCTCACAGCAGCCGTACGCCGCTGCTCCGCCGATAACCGAACCGTACGGCGGGTACGGCTCCACCGGGGCCTCGGCCCAGTACGCCGGTCGCTGGCGGCGACTGTTCGCCGCCATCCTCGACGGCATCATCCTCAGCGCCATCAGCGCGGTGGTGTCAGCGCCGTTCTTCGGCTTCGTGATGTACGACTCCGGCTCCAAGCATCTGGGGGCGCGGCTCGGCGCCGACCTCGTCACCGCGGTGATCGGCCTGGTCTACTTCGCGGTCCAGCACGGAAAGTGGGGGCAGACGATCGGCAAACGCGCCCTGGGCATCCGGGTCGTGCGTGCCGAGGACGGCGGCGCCATCGGCTATGGCACGGCCGCCTGGCGGGTTGTCTTCACCTATCTCATCAGCCTTATCACCTGCGGGATCGGCGGAATCATCGACGTCGCGTGGATCCTCGGGGACCAACGCAGGCAGGCCCTGCACGACAAAGTCGCCAAGACCATCGTCGTAGGGGCCGACGCACCGAATCCGTACGAGGGCCGCTGACCTCGATCGGGGCCCGGCGGGCAGCCTTATCGGCTGCGCGCCGGGGCCCACGCCGGGGCCCCGGGGCTCCGGCCCGCCTGCCCCTGGTCATCCTCACTCGCCCGAGCTCCATCCGGCGGAATTGACATGGGACGCCCTGAAGGCCGCAGGCCGGGCACGGTACGTGCGACGTGGCGGTGACGGTGTGATCTCGTCAACCGGCGGGGATGGGTTCTGTACGGGCCAGTACCGGGGACATGACTCAATCGCCCGGCAGGATCGCCCAGTGATCGCGGAGAGCGCTGCCAGGTTCATGACACAGGACGTCCGGCGGATCGCCGAGGACGTGTTCGGGTTCACCGAGCTGAGGCCGGGGCAGCGGGAGGCTGTCGCGGCGCTGACGGCGGGCCGCGACTGTCTCGTGGTCATGCCGAGCGGCGCGGGCAAGTCGGCGATCTACCAGATCGCGGCGATGGCGCTCGGCGGCCCGGCGGTCGTGGTGTCTCCCCTGCTGTCTCTGCAGGGTGACCAGGCGCGCGCTCTGGGCGCGCTCGGTCTCACCGCTGTCAGCGTGAACGCCACGGCCGGTGAGAAGCGTCGCGCCCAGGCGTATGAGCTGCTCCGCCACGGCGACGTGGGATTCGTGTTCCTGGCGCCCGAGCAGCTGGCGCGCGAGGACGTATGTACGGTGCTCGCCGAGGCACCGCCGGCGCTACTCGCGGTCGATGAGGCCCACTGCGTCTCCGCCTGGGGACACGACTTCCGTCCTGACTACCTGCGAATCGGCGCCATCATCGACACGCTGCGGAAGCGACCGGTGGTGGCGGCGCTCACGGCCACCGCCGCGCCGCCGGTCCGCGAGGAGATCGTCTGCCGATTGCGGCTCCACCACCCCGAGCGGATGATCCGCGGCTTCGACCGGCCGGAGATCCACTTGTCTGTGCGGGCGGTCCATCACTCCGCGGACAAGGAGGCCGTCGTCCTGGACACGGTCCGGAAGGCGGCCGGATCCGGCATCGTCTATGCGGCGACCCGCAAGGAGACCGAGACATACGCACAACGGCTCGGCGTCCGCCCCTACCATGCCGGGCTCCGCAAGGCCGACCGCCAGGAGACCCAGCGAGCGTTCATGCGCGGGGAGACGATCGCGGCCACCAGCGCCTTCGGGATGGGCATCGACCGGCCCGGCGTGCGGTTCGTCGTGCACGCCTCCGTGCCGGGCTCGCTCGACGAGTACTACCAGGAGATCGGCCGCGCCGGGCGGGACGGGCAGCGGGCCGACGCCGTCTGCTTCTACCGGCCGGAGGATCTGGGTCTGCGCCGCTTCTTCGTCGGCGGCCTGCCGGATGAGGACCGGCTCGCCGAGGTGGCGGCCGCGGTGACCGGGCCGGTCTCCCGGCGTGAGCTGGCAGCCCGGGTGGGCATCTCCGAACGACCACTGACCGCGCTGCTGAACCTGCTCGAGTCGGCGGGGGCGGTACGGCTGCGCCGCCGCGTCGAGCCGGTCGCCGACGCGCCGCCACCGGATGAGGCTGCCGCCATCGCGCGCGAGCTCGCCGCCCAGCATCGCTCGGTAGAGCGGTCCCGGGTCGAGATGATGCGCCGGTACGCCGAGCTGGCCGACTGCCGCCGCCGGTTCCTGCTGCAGTACTTCGGCCAGGCGGTCGGCGAGCCGTGCGGCCGATGCGACAACTGCGACGCCGGCCGGTCCAGCCCCGCCACTCCGGGCGGGTCGACGTTCGCACCCGGGATGCGCGTGGAACATCGGCGGTGGGGGCGCGGTGTGGTGCTCGCCGACGAAGGCGAGCGTCTCACCGTGCTCTTCGACGAGGTCGGATACAAGGAACTGCTCACCGAGACCGTCGTCACCGAGCGGCTGCTGACCCCGGCCGAGGACTGACTCCGGACGCGGCGGGCGTGAAGGGACGGGACCGGTCGAGAGGGGCCAGCGGCAGACCGCCCGCTCGGATTCCAGACAGGACGATGCGACGGCTCGGGATGAGCGGGATCTTGATTGCGCCGTCGGTCTTCTTGGGGATCAGATCAGTTGCCAGAGGTGGTCGGGCGTGCCGTTGTTGGTCCACTGGGTGATCTGTGCCCCATTGGCGAGGGACTGCTGGTCCACCGCGACGACCTTGCCGCTGCGCACGTTGACTATCTTGCTCCAGCCGCCGCCGGCGTCCATCAGCCGCCACAGGTGGTCCGGGGTCCCGTTGTCCTGGTACTGCTGGACGTGCGCGCCGTCGTCCAGGCTCTGGTCATGCACCGCGAGCACCTTGCCGCTGTTGCGGTTGACGATCCGTACGGTGCCGTCGCCGTTGTCGATCACCGCCCACAGGTGGTCGGGCGTGCCGTTGTCCTCCCACTGGGTGACGTCGCTGGTGTCGGCCAGTGACATGTTGCTGACCGCCAGCAGCTTGCCGGAGTGCTGGTTCCGGATGCGCCGCCACGCGGTCGTGCTCGCCGTCGGCCGCACCACCAGGGCCAGCGCGCCGCCGACCACCGGGCGGTCGGCGAAGCCCTTCTGGGTGGCGTCGGCGACCACGTACCAGTCGGAGAACGGCACCCGCTGCGGGGTGTTCTGGGCGAAGCCGTACACGCCCTCCACGAGAGTGCCCCTGATGCCGGGCTGGTCGGCCAGCCAGGCGGCGGTCCACAGCTCCCAGTCGGCCTTGGTGTAGTTGTTGCGCGGGTCCAGGATCACGCCGTAACCGCCGGCGTGGGACTGGTACCAGGCGGCCTCCTGGGCGATCACCCCGGTGGGCACCAGGTCCAGGCCCAGCACGCGGTCGGCGAAGCCGTTGTACTTCAGGCTCCACGTGCCGCCCTGATCGTAGGCGATCTTGAGGTGCTGCCCGGACGAGTCCTGCGCCAGGGTCACCCACTGGCTCGCGTAGCTGCGCGAGATCGACCGGTAGCGAGTGGTGTCGGAGGCATTGCCGGCGGCGTTCGCCAGCACACCCATCGCGCCGACGGCCACGATCCCCTTCAGCGCGAGGTTGGCGCTGTGAGCGATGAACCCGGTGAAGTCGTCGGTCTGGTTCTGGTTACCCGGGTCGAGCGTATTGGCCACGAGGTACTCGGCCCACTGGCGCAGGATCGGGTAGTGCGCGGTCAGGAACGCACCGGCTTCGGCCGGCGCGAGCCGCTGGACGAGGGCCGCCGCCATGATCAGCATGTTGGCGGACTCCTCGACCGGCATGTCCTCCTCGTTGCCGTCGTTGTGCCCGGTGGCGTTCGGGTAGCTGGAGCCCAGATCGTGCTCGGCGAACTGCTTGGGCCAGCCGCCGTGCTCGGCGTAGTCCAGCGCCGGCTCCAGGAGCAGCCGCAGATAGGTGGGCGAGAGGTAGAGGTAGGCCGGGAACGCCGGGTACGTCACATCGATCGTGGACACGTTGCCGTCAGAGGAGATCTCCTTGAGGAACGCCCACGGCGAGCCGCCCCGATCCACCAGTTCGGTGCCGCCGACGGCCTGGCGCAAGGCCAGTGCGCACACCGCCGCGTAGTGCTCGCCGGTGGTGCCACCCCCGGCGGCGGCCACCGCGTCGTCGTGCAGCCGCTGCTCCAGCGCGATCGCCGAGGAGAGCGCGGCGTCGTGGTCGGCGGCGAACCAGTCCACCATGTCGGTCCACGAGCCCCAGTAGTGCGTCCACCACGGGTTGAGCCGGGTGCCCAGGTAGCTCAGCGCCGGGGTGCGTACGTGCCCGATCGACACCGTGAACGGGGCCGACGCGGTAGCGCTGACGCTGCCCAGGTTCTGGCACAGGCCCAGCACCGGCCAGCGGTCGTTGATGGCGCGGGGCTGGCCGCCGTCGGAGGTGCCGGCCAGCGCGCCCTGGCCGGCGGCCGCCGCCCGGACCACGGTGTCCTGGCCGATCTGCCAGCTCAGCCCACTCGTCGTGGCCGCGCCCAGCACCAGGGAACCCCAGGACGCCTGGTCGCCGTGCTCCTGGAGCACGCCCGGACTGGCCGGCGCGCAGCTGAGCACTGTGGAGTGGGCGGTGCGCTGCTGCGCCCAGGTGATCGGGGTGGTGACGTCGCCGTGCACCCACTCGCCGGAGGCGTCCACGTACAGGCTGACAGCGTGCGTCCGGCCGTCGTTGGCGGCGGCCTGCACGGTGACATAGCTGAACGGCACGCTTTGGCGCTGCAGGTTGCCCGGCTCGACCGGGGAGAAGAACGTGACGGTAAGAGTGATACCGCCCCCGGTGAGCGTGTAGATCGACCGAGCGGCGGTGACCTGCACGGACGTCTGGGTCATCGTCTGCAGCGCCGGGCCGGCGGGCAGCGACGGCGCTCCGGCGAACACGTACGGGGTGCCGTCGATGCGCGCGATCCCGCACAGGGCGGTGACGTGACCGTTCCAGAAGGTCGGCCAGGTCCCGGGCAGGGTGTCTCCGGCCAGCCAGGTGGTCAGGTACGGGGAGCGGACCGCCAGCGGCGTGGCGGGCGGGCGCAACGGGCTGAAGGTGCCGGCGGGCACCGCGTGCCGGCCGGCCGGCACGGACCGGTGCGGTGCCGCGTCGGCGGTCGCGGCCGGCAGCCAGGCGGTACCGGCGACGACGGCCGTGAAACCGCTCCAGCGGAGCAGGTCGCGCCGCGACGGGGGTGTACGGGGGGCGGAGGTGTGGTCGTCGAAGGAGGGCATCGGCGGGTCCTTCCTGGCGGGGCCGAGCGCATCTTACGGATCTCGGTGGTGACCGGGCGTACTCGCTGGAGCGACGAGCGGTCCGGTCAGGCTGTTCTTACATCGTTGAACAACGATTGCAGTGCCCGACCTCGACGGCAGACCCGTGAGCCGGGACGGCTTTCGCCCCGGCTCACGGGATCCCGCTCTCAGGATCCGAAGACCTGGAACTCCCACAGCGAATAGCCGTACGGAGTCGCCCGCTGGGTTCCGTACATCCGTACGTACCGTCCGGAGCCGGAGACGCTGAGGTCCTGCACCCCGCCGGTTCCACTGGTCGTCGAGTAGATGGTCGTCCAGTTGGAGCCGTTGGCGGACGTCTGGATCTGGAACGCCTTACCGTAGGCGGCCTCCCAGTTCAGCAACACGTGGCTGATCTGGTGCACCGCCCCCAGGTCGACCTGGAGCCACTGCGGGTCACTGAAGGCGCTGGACCACCGTGTCCCGGTGTTGCCATCCGTGGCGTTCGCGGCGGCCGTGCCGGGCGCCTCGGTCGAGGACGCGGTCGTCGCCTTGCCCTGGGACAGGTTCGTCCCCGTACCGCCACCGCCACCACCCGGCGGCTTGTTGTACACGGCGACGTAGTCGACGTTGAGCTGTCCACCGGAGACGGTCGCGGAGTTGGGTCCGCCGCCGAACGCGTCGGGGAATCCACCGCCCATCGCAAGGTCGAAGATGATGAAGAAGGGGTGATCGACGGCATTCGCCCACGTGGTGGCGTCCACTCGGTTCGAGGCGAGCGTGAAGTAGTTGCTGCCGTCGAGATACCAGCGGATCTGCTCGGGCGAAACCGACCGGTCGATCTGCACCGCGTAGGTGTGGTAGCCGGTCTGGCAGCCCCCGCACGCCCGCTCACCGCTGCCGATGCCGGTGGACTCGTTGCAGGGCCCACCCGGGTTGGTACCGCAGTGCAGGGTCCCGAACACCGAGCTCCGGCCGTTGATGTCCTCCAGGATGTCGACCTCGCCTGAGGTCGGCCACGGGGTGCCGCTGCGCAGCGTCGAGCCGAGCATCCAGAAGGCCGGCCAGTATCCGGCGCCGTTGCCGGTGTTGACGTTGGGCTGCTGGATCGACGCCTGCATCTCCACCACGCCGCCCGCAGGTGCTCCGAAGGTGGCGGCCTGCGTCTCGACCCGGCCGGAGGTCCAGCCCCCGCGCGGGTCCGAGCCCGAATGGAGCGCCTTGAGAACGAGATGCCCGGCACCGTCCTGGAAGACGTTGGACGTGCTGTTGGTCATCGTCTCGATCTCACCGGTGCCGAAGCTGCTGCCGGGCCCGGTGTCGTACTTCCAGGTTCCGGTGTTCAAGCCGGTGCCGCTCGCACCGGTGAAGTCATCGCTCCAGGTGAGGTTGAAACCGGCGGGCGGCGCCGGCACGGTTGCGGGCTTGGCGGTGCCCGCCGAGGCGACCGTGGCCGTGGTCGCCGGCGCGATCACGCCGACGGCGAGTACGAGCGCACCGGCTCCCACCCTGAGCCGGCGCGCCCATGAGGCGTGGTGCGCGTCGCAAAGACGCCTATCTTGTCGCTTGTGGAACACGTGTGCTCCTTTGCCGGGGTCATCCGACGGATCCACCCGCATCTGCGTTCTCCGGCGGCCCCGTTCGGTTGGCGAGGTTACGGCTGCGTGTCTGAGAGCGCTCTCATCGAGAGCGTGACCCCACGTCAGTACGGTGTCAATACATCGATTTATGCCGACTCACACCGAACACCGGACCGGGCGATATCGCCGTGTACGCCGACCAGAAAGACTCCGATGCCCGACATTGGAGAGCGCTCTCAGCTCCGGCGATCCGGTGGCCGGCCCTTGGACGACCAGTGTGCGCCCGGCGGCCGTGGCAGGCGACCTCTCGGTCATCCCGATTCCCGCACCACCAGCTCGGTAGGCAGTACGACGGCCGGCTCGATCTCCTGGCCGGCGACCCGGCGCAGCAGCTGACGGGCCATCCGCCGGCCGATCTCGACGATGGGCTGGCGGATCGTGGTCAGCGGCGGATCGGTGTGCATCGCCAGGTCGATGTCGTCGAAGCCGATGATCGCAACGTCGTCCGGCACCCGTCGGCCGGCCCGGCGCAGTGTCTGCAGGGCGCCGTCGGCCATCAGGTCCGAGGCGACGAACACCGCGTCCAGCTCCGGGTCGTCGTCCAGCAGCCGGCGCATCGCGACCGCGCCGGAGCTCATGGTGAAGTCACCGACCGCGACGATCGAGCGCCGTGCCGAACCTCGCAGCGCCTCCCGGTAGCCGGTCAGCCGATCGATCCCCGCGATCATGTCCTGGGGTCCGGCGATCGTGGCGATCCGGTTTCGCCCCGCGTCCAGCAGGTGACGGAGCGCGGCGACCGCGCCACCGACGTTGTCCACACCGACGTACGGCACGGATACGGGCCCGAGCGTGCGCTCACTGCACACCATCGGGATACCGGCGCGGCTCAGCGCAGCCGGCAACGGGTCGGCCCCGTGCAGCGAGGCCAGCATCACACCGTCGACGTGGTTCGCGGACACGGACCGTTCGATCCGCTCATGACTCGCCGCCGACCCCGCCAGCATCAGCACGAGCTGCTTGTCCGCGGCCTCCAGCTCCTGGCTGACCCCGTGGATGACACCGGAGAAGAAGCGGTCGCGGGAGAAGACCCGCGTGGTGGGCTCGGGGAGTACCAGCGCGATCAGGTCGGTGCGCCGCGTGACGAGTGTCCGCGCCGCGTGGTTGGGCACGTAGCCCAGCTCCTGAATCGCCTGTCGCACCGACTCCTGACGCGCCGTGGTGGCCGGCAGGCCGTTGATCACCCGCGACACGGTGGCCCTCGACACGCCGGCGCGTGCCGCGACGCTCTCCAAGGTCGGCCGCCTCCGGCCGTCCCTCGCCTGCCCCATTCCGCACCTCTCCCCCGAACCGTCGCTCCGCCCTTCAATCGTGGCGACAGCCGATCGCGCCGGTCAACCCTGAGAGCGCTCTTCGGCAAGGAGCCGAATCGGCCCCGGACATACCGGTGAACCTCGACCGTGTGCACAGAGTCGGGCGCGTGGTGGGAGGTGGGCGTGCCGACAGCGGCGAAGGCGGCGGCCCAGGCTGGGCAACTCCGTTACCTCACCGGCGGCCGTTGACCACCCCGGTTCGCGTGTTGTCAATTGTCAAGTTTCACAATTCGCCGGGCGGATCGTGTGGAGAATCCGCACTAATTTGTCCTTACCGGCCATTGTCCGGCCGGACCGCCTGCTCAACGATGAGCTGGGTCGCCGACGGACACGCGAAAACCGGCGGCCGGAACCGATTCCGAGGCTAGCGAGGAGAATCCCGTGCCAAAAGGCAGTTCCCCGCTCCGCACGACCGCACTGCTCCGCGTCATCCTGGGCGCCGCGCTGGCCGTCAGCACCCTGGCTCCGGTGGTGGCCTCGGCGGCGACCACGCCGCCGAGGTTCGACCACGTCGTGCTCGTCATGGAGGAGAACCACTCCTACAACGAAATCATCGGCAGCTCGTCCGCCCCGTACATCAACTCGCTGGCGTCACAGGGCGCGTCGTTCACCAACTCGGTCGCCATCGAGCACCCGAGCGAGCCGAACTACCTGGACATCTTCTCCGGGTCCAACCAGGGCGTCACGGACGACAGCTGCCCGCACACCTTCTCCGCGAACAACCTCGGCAACGAGCTGCGTACCGCGGGTCTCAGCTACAGCAGCTACTCCGAAAGCCTGCCGTCGGCCGGCTCCACTGTGTGCACCTCGGGAAACTACGCGCGCAAGCACAACCCCTCGGTGAACTTCAGCGACCTGCCGGCCAGCACGAACCTCCGGTTCAGTGATTTCCCGACCTCCGCCGACTACAGCAACCTGCCCACGGTGTCGCTGGTCGACCCGAACCTGCAGAACGATATGCACGACGGCACGATCAAGCAGGGCGACACCTGGCTGCAGAGCAACATGGACGCCTACGCCCAGTGGGCGAAGACCCACAACAGCCTGCTCATCGTCACCTGGGACGAGGACGACAGCAGCCAGTCCAACCAGATCCCGACCCTGTTCGTCGGTGCGAACGTCACCGCCGGCTCGTACAGCGAGCGGATCAACCACTTCAGCGTGCTGCGCACACTCGAGGACGCCTACGGCCTCGGCCATCTGGGCAGCAGCGCCTCGGCCACGACGATCACCGACGTGTTCTCCTCCGGCACCAGCGACACGGTCACCGTGACCAACCCGGGCAACCAGACCAGCACCGCCGGCACCGCCGCCAGCCTGCAAATCAACGCGAGTGACTCGGCCAGCGGCCAAACCCTCACCTACACCGCCACCGGCCTACCCGCCGGCCTCGCCATCAACAAGGGCACCGGCCTGATCACCGGCACCCCCACCACCGCCGGCACCGGCACGGTCACCGTCACCGCCAAAGACACCACCAACGCCAGCGGCTCGACCAGCTTCAGCTGGACGGTCAACCCCAGCGGCGGCAGCTGCTCCGCCCCCGGCCAGAAGCTGGGCAACCCCGGCTTTGAATCCGGCAACACCGGCTGGTCGGCGACGTCCGGCGTGATCGGGCAGCACGGCTCCAGCGGTGAGCCGGCGCACTCCGGCACCTGGGACGCGTGGCTGGACGGCTACGGCACCACGCACACCGACACGCTGTCCCAGTCGGTCACCATCCCGCCCGGCTGCCACGCCAGCCTGTCGTTCTACCTGCACATCGATACCGCCGAGACCTCGACCACCACCGACTACGACAAGCTGACCGTCAAGGCCGGCTCCACCACGGTGGCCACGTTCTCCAATCGCAGCGCCGCCTCCGGCTACCAGCAGCACACGTACGACGTGTCCAGCTTCGCCGGCCAGACGGTGACGCTGCTGTTCACCGGCGCCGAGAACTCCACGCTCAAGACGTCCTTCGTGGTGGACGACACCGCCCTCACGCTCAGCTGACACCTATGCGGCCTCGGTCGGAGGCGGCTGACGGCGCGTGAGCGTCTGGCCCAGAAGGTTGCCCGCCAACCCGAGGATGGCGATGCCGTTGACCGCGTGCAGCATCCCGACCCATGCGGCCTTGTCGGCGCCGAGCGAGCCGAGAAACGGCTGCACCGGGCCGGCCAGCACGAAGAGCACGACGGACATGATCACGGACCGGCGAGACCGCCGGGCGACGAGTGCCGCGATGAGAACGAGCAGCGTCAGCAGGCCGATTATCATCCCCACCGACTGGTGTGCGGAGAAGTATGAATCCTTGATCTTCTTGTCGTGTACCTCGCCGAACGTGCCGAGGCCCGCGAGTGCGAACTGAACGACCGTCATGGCCACCGTGACGGCCGTGAGTGCCAACAGCAGGGTGTCGACGGGGCGTCGCACCACCGCATTGGACGTGTCTGTCACGTTCATGGAGTCCATGCCCCGAATATGGCAGCCACGCCGCGCCGCGTCCTCCCCCTAACGGATCAGTGGCCCCTACTTCGTGGGGCGTACATAAAGTCGTCCCGCTTACATCAACGGGGTTAGCCGATGGTGTGGGATCCGAGCGATGCGGTACGCCGCGCGGGTCAGTCCTCTGACCCGCCGTGTCCCGGGACCATCGCGATCACTCGGCTGACCGCATCAGCGCGCCGATGATCCGGTCGAGCATCTCCAGGTCGGCGGCGGGGAGCGCGAGCAGTGGCTCGGGTGGTTCGCCGATGATCCGGTCGGCCAGTTCGGCCGCGTCGCGGCCGGGTGCGGTGATCGTGACGATCTTGGCTCGCCGGTCGGTCAGGTCGACGCGCCGTTCAACCAGGCCGCGGCGCTCCAGGTCGTCCACGATCAAGGTGGTGTACGGACGGTCGATGACGAGGCGTTCCGCCAGATCGCGCATGGTCATCGGACCGGCGGCCAGGAAACGGAGGGCCTTGGCGCGGATGAAGCTCATGTCGAGTGCCTCGCGCACCGCCTTGCGCCGGTCGTGCTGGTCGACGACCAGAGTGCGCATGTTCTGCCAGACTCGGGCGGCGGTACGGGGGTCGGTGCTCATGGCGTGGTGACGGGCACTTTCGGGTCGCTGATGGTGAGGCTCTCGGCGGTTCGTGCCGCGGTGGCCTTCGCCCATCGCCCGGTCGTGATGATACCCAGCCCGAGTACGGCGAGGCCGTATGCCGTGATGAGCCACCAGCCGGGGTGACTGGCCCCGGCGAAGCCGGATCGGAACGGACCATGGACGCTGGAGATCACCACCGAACCGGTGATGGCGACGCCGAGCGACTGGCCGATCTGGCGGCTCGTGGAGGCGGTCGCGGCGGCGACGCCGGCCTGGGTGCGGGGCATTCCGGACATCGCCGTGTTGGTGATCGGAGCGTTGACCATCGAGAGGCCGAAGCCGAAGACGACGTAGGCGAGGAGCAGCCGGCTGACGGGTGTGGTGGCGGTCAGCCCGGTGAGCAGGGTGCCGCTCACGGCGAGGGCGATACCCGCCGCGATCAGCGGGAGCCGTGGTCCTCGATTGCCGACGAGACGGCCGGACAGCGGGGCGAAGACCACGGTCATCGCGGCGATCGGCAGCACGTAGAGTCCGGCGCGCAGCGCCGAGAAGCCGCGCACGTCCTGCAGGTAGATGGTGTTGAGGAAGAGGAAACCGCCGAACGCGGCGAACGCGTTCACCGCGATCACCGTGGCACCGGCGAACGGGACGCTGCGGAAGAACCGCAGCTCGATCAGCGGGTCGGTGCGGCGTGGCTCGTACGCGAGCAGCCCGGCCAGCGCGACCGCGGACAGCGTGAAGAAGCCGAGGATCTCGATCGAGTCCCACCCCGCGACCGGCCCCTCGATGACCGCATACGTCAGCGACGCGAGCATGACGATGACGAGCAACTGCCCGATCGGGTCGGCACGGCGAGCCTTGGGTGCCTTGGACTCCGGCACGAACAGAGCGGTCAGCAGTACCGCGGTGAGTCCGATCGGCACGTTGATCCAGAAGATCGATCGCCAGCCCACCGAGCCGATGAGAGCGCCGCCGATGATCGGGCCGAGTGCCATGCTGATGCCGCTCACGCCTGCCCACACGCCGATGGCACGAGCCCGCTCCCGTGGCTCGGTGAACGTGTTCGTGATGATCGACATCGCCACTGGGTTGAGCATCGATCCGCCGACCGCCTGCAGCCCTCGGAAGAGCACGAGCCAGCCGAGGCTCGGTGCCGTCCCGCACAGGGCCGAACTGGCCACGAACAGCACGAGACCGATCTGGAAGGTCCGCCGCCGGCCGATCCGGTCGCCCGTCGAGCCGGACAGCATCAGCAGGCTCGCCAGCACGAGCGTGTACGCGTCGATGGTCCACTGCAGGCCGGTGACCGGTGCGTGCAGGTCATGCTGGATCGACGGCAGGGCGACGTTAACGATCGTGTTGTCGAGCCCCACGATGAACAGGCTCATGCAGCAGATCGCCAGGACGAGCGTCCGTCGCCGATGGCCGAGTTCCGGCACCTGACCTCCTTCGCTTGTATGGGTACAATAGTTAGCATCATACAATTAAAGGTTCATACCGCTCACTCCGGGCAGGGGAAACGCCTGCCGGGCGGTGCGCCAGGGGCGTCATGCGATGGCACAGGCCAGTGGCACTGACCGGCGCCATCGTCACAAGGAGACCGCGTCCCGTGAGGTGGGGCAGGGCAGGAGTGACACAGCGGAGATCGAGGTGCGTATCAGATCTCTGCTCCAGCTCCGGATCAAAAAGCACAGAAAGAAGTCCCCCAAGGGAGACGGTAACCAGTGCAGTTCGCAGGGTCTTCAAGCCCAGCACCTTCCCGCCGTGAGCGGGCCTCTCCGGGACTTCTTTCTTTCTTCCACACGCACAGACGGCCCCCGGCGCTGCCGGGGGCCGTCCTTGTTTCTTCTTTCTTAGCGGGCGAGCTGCTTGGCGTCCTTGGCACTGATGGGCGCGACCTCGACGCAGTCCCCGCCCTGGGCGTTGCTCCGGCTGCTCTTCCGCCAGTCGGGCGTCGTCATGAGATGGCCTCCATGTTTTGCTCGATCAGGTCCCGAGAGGGGCCCTCGGGGAGTGCGTGCGCTCCGATTCGGTCGTACCGTACAGTAAGGCCTCGGACCTCCGTATTGGAGACCACCAGCCTGCCACCGAACTGGGCTTCAGAGTAGGCGACGTCTCCAAGCTCGTGGTAGAGGATTTTGAACGAGCCGCCCAGCCCGGCGTGCAGGCCACAGGATCGAGGGACCACGCGGACGGAGACGTTGGGGCGCTTACTCTCCTCCAGGAGCCGGGCGAGCTGGTCTCGCATCACCTCCGGACAGCCGGCCGGGCGGTTTATGACCCCCTCATCGAGCAGGACCCAAAGCCGCGGAGGCTTTGGCCTGGTCAGGGCCTCTTGTCGGAGCATTCTCGCCTCCAGTAGCTCGTCAACGTCATCGACGTCGCTGCCGCTCGTGAAGACTTGCCGCGCGTACTCCCGGGTCTGGAGCAGTCCGGGTATCAGAAGCGCCTCGAAGGTCTTGATCTCCGTGGCCTTGGCCTCGAACTCCGCGTGCTGCTTGATCCAGTCAGGATCGTTCGCACGGCGAGCGAACGCGAGGAGTCGGGCGAAATGTCCGTATGTGTTCCACAGGGTGTCGAGCTTCGCCGCCTGTTTCTCGTCAATCTGGAGTTGGGCGCCCTCCAGCCGGGAAACCGTGGACTTGACGCAGCCCAGAACCCGGCCCAAATCGTCCTGCGTCATCTTGGCCCGCATCCGATAAAGCCGCAGGTCATGCGCTAACCAAGACCACATTGACGACATCGGATCAGGTGACGGCTTGGCGACCATGAGCACCCCTCTCAGTTTCCGCCAGTTGCCCATGTTTCAAGGAAACAGCGACATGGTAACCCGCCGTATCGATCCTGTGGATGCCACGCGGGGGATTCCTAGGGAGATGCCGAATGGTCGCCAGCACGGTCGGGAGTCGCACCGCGTACAGGCTTTACCTCGGGCCCCACCCTGGCGCTGCCCCATGTGCCCGTATCGCGATGGAAAGACCAATACGGGACTGGGGCCTTCTCAACCTGCTGGAAGACGCACGCCTCATCGTCGCCGAGCTTGTCGCGAACGCGGCCCGGCTCGGCGAGATATTCGAGATGCGCCTGAAGACAGACGGTGCGAAGCTGCGCATCGAAGTGATCGACAGGTCCCACGAGAAGCCGGTCATGCGGGATGAGTACGCCGACGACGAGTCGGAGGGCGGTCGCGGCCTGCTCCTCGTCAATGCCTTCGCGGACCGCTGGGGATTCAAGATCCACGAGGTCGGTAAGACCGTGTGGGCGGAGCTGGACAAGTGATGACCGCCAACGCAGTGCCCAGGCTCAGGCCCCACAGCCCGGGGCCTACCAGCCGCTTGTGATCGTGGTCGGCTCGCCCGGCTGGTCGATGATGGTGCGCAGCCCACCTTCGCCCAACGCTGCGACCCGGCTGAAGCGGGAAGATCCGCATCGATCGTCGCCGTAACCCACATCAGCCTGTACGAGAACGTTGGTGTGTGAGGCGTCAGTACGGGTCCAGAAACCGTCGACGCAGTCCGGGAGGGGCCAGGAGCCGTCGACCGCCCCGCTCGGAGACAGCCGTACGAGGCGGTGCGGCGGCGGATGGGAGTCCTCGCCGCACCTTTCGGCGGCGATGATCCCCGCGTTGGTCCAGGCCGGCGCGGAGTAGCCACAGCCATGCCGCGCGGACAGCCGCGACGCGGTCGCGAATCGGGGATGCGCCGCATCGAAGATGAGCAGTTGCTGGGGAGCGCTCACCGAGCCGAGGACGATGTGCCGCCCGTCCGGACTCCAGCTGAGACCGCCGAACGAATCCCCCGGCATGTCCTTTTCGGCGCTGACCCTCCCCTCCCCCGGAGGTCGGCGACGACCAGCATGTTCGGCGCCCGCATCCCCGGTCCACTGCAGGCCCCCGGACAATGGAACGTCGGGCAGAAGGGACGCGTGATGTAGGCGAGGCGACGGCCGTCAGGGCTGACGGCGATCTCCGTGGCGGACTCGTGGAGCCGCCGCATGACGCGGCGCCGTCCGGTGCCGGGGTCGAAGCGCACGATGCTGGCGCCGCACGAACTGCTGGTCACCGCGATCAGGGATCCGTCGACGGCACGTGTGGCGTCGATATCGTCGGTGCGGGTACGGACCAGATCGCGCAGCGGGCGGCCGTCATGCGTGTCGCGCAACCGCAGGATATGGCCGTGGGAGCCGCGGGTGTCGACGGTCAGGAACGTGCTGGGCGTGCCGTCGGGCAGGACACCTGTAGGCAGCGGCGCGGCGGCCGGCTGATCGACGTGACGAGCGGCCACGACCGACCCGACGACGATCACCGCCGCGATCGCCACGGCCAGGGCGACGACGCGTCTGCGCAGCGCGATCCGCTCCTGGCTCCGATGCCGACGAGGTGATCCGCATAGTTGATCATGGGCTGATCATGGTCCCGGCTTCACCCTCCTGCGCGAGTTCTGGCACCCCCACAGGCATTGCCTCTATCCAACCTGCCCCTATCCGAGCCGGGGAATGACCGCCGCGGCCAGGCGCTCGGTCTGTTCGGCCTGCTCGAACATCGGTGTGAACAGGATCAGTTCCGCGCCGGCCTCGGCGACCTCGCGCAGCTCGCGGACGCAGTCGTCCGGCGTGCCCGCGATCGCGGCGGCCTCGATGTCTTCGGACCGGCGCCCGTAGAGCCGCTCCAGCTCGGCGTTGATCCGCGTGCGCGCCAGCCCGGCGTTCTCATCAACCGCGATGTAAACGCGCTTCGCGATGGGGAAATCCTCCGTGGGCCGACCTGATTCGGCGAGCGCCTCCCGCACGATCTGAACCTGGTCGGCGAACTTCGCGGTGGGAGAGGAACCCGCGCCGAAGAAGCCGTTGCCGAGCCGTACGGCACGCCGCAGCGCGGTCCGGCCGGCCCCGCCGAACCAGATCGGCGGGAAGGGCTTCTGGAACGGTTTGGGCTCCATCGCCGAATCCTCGAGCTGCCAGAACTCCCCGTCGAAGGTGACACGAGACTCGGTCCACAGCGCCTTCATCAGCGCGAGTCCTTCGGTGAACCGCGCGACGTACCGCTCAGGATCCACACCGAAGGCGGCGAACTGCCGCCCCTTGCCACCGGTGCCGACGCCGATCTCGATCCGTCCGTGACTCAGTTGATCCAGAGTGCTCAGGCTCTTCGCCAGGTGCGCCGGGCTGTGGAGGGTGGACACGAATACCGCGCATCCGAGCCGCAGCCGCTCGGTGCACGCGGCCGCGTAGGTCATCGTTTCGATCGGCGCGAGCAGCGGATACGACCCCAGCACCTGTTCCTGTGTCCACGCGCTGTGGAAGCCCAGCTCTTCGGCGCGCGTGAGATAGGTGCGGAACGCGGCCGGATCGAACGTACCGTCGGAGTAGAACTGAGGGATCGAGATGGCGAACCGCATAGGCCGCATCGTATCGGCGGAGGCCGACCTGGTGGGGGCGCTGGGTAAACTTCAAAGCGATACGAACCGGAAGTTCGCCCCCATTTACTGTGCTTGATCACGATGGATGTATGAGCCGAGACACCACGAAAGGCACTCCAACGAACATTCCGAGCAGGGCCGACTTCGTCGGCTCTTTGGCGGAGGTGTGTGGCGCCGGCTCCGTGCGGTCACGGCTCATTGATCGCAAGGCGATGGCTCACGATGCCTCGCACTATCTCCTCACCCCCTTGGCCGTTGCCGAGCCCCGGTCCGCCGACGAGGTGGCCTCGATCCTGCGGACGGCAACACGTCACCAGATACCGGTTACGTTCCGGTCCGGGGGCACCAGCCTGTCGGGCCAGGCCGGGACCGATGGTCTCCTGGTCGACACGCGCCGTCACTTCCGTGGTGTCGAGGTTCTCGATGAGGGGGCGAGGGTCCGGGTCCAGCCCGGGGCGACGGTGCGCACGGTGAACGCTCACCTCGCCCGGTACGGTGCCAAGCTCGGCCCTGACCCCGCCAGCGAGGCGGCGTGCACGATGGGCGGCGTCATCGCGAACAACTCCTCGGGCATGGAGTGTGGCACCGCGCTCAACACGTTCCACACCCTCGAGTCGATGCGCGTCGTCCTTGCCGGCGGCACGTTCGTCGACACCGGGGCCCCCGACGCCGATGCCCGGCTCCGGGCCACCGAGCCGCGGCTGTACGAGGGCCTGATCACGCTCAGGAAGCGGATCTTGGACAACCCTCGTTCGCGGGCGAAGATCGCACAGCAGTACTCGATGAAGAACACCATGGGCTACTCGCTCAACGCGTTCACCGAGTTCAGCACGGTCCCAGAGATCCTTGCGCACTTGCTCGTCGGCTCCGAGGGGACCTTGGGCTGGGTACATGACGCGACGTTCAGAACAGTGCCGGTCCGCCCCGAGGCCGCGACCGCCTTCCTGGTGTTTCCCAACGTGGTGGTCGCCACGCAGGCGCTGCGGCCTCTGCTCGACGCGGGAGCTCGTACGCTTGAGCTTCTCGATGCCGCATCGTTGCGGGTTTCGCAGGTGAACCCGGCCGCGGATGAGACGCTGAGGTCCTTGCGCGTCGCACAGCACACGGCCCTGCTGGTCGAGCTGCAGGCCGACGACCGCGATGAGCTTGATGACGCACTCGCGGCCACCGACCACGTCCTGCCTGACCTCGGCCTGAGCCTTCCGGCCTCCTTCACCACCGTGCCGGCGGCACGCGCGAATATGTGGCAACTCCGTAAGGGTCTGTACACCGCGGTCGCCGGCGCACGCCCGGTCGGCACGACCGCTCTGCTCGAGGATGTCGTCGTCCCACTGGCCGAGCTTCCGGGAGCGGCACACGAGCTCGCCGGTGTGCTGCAGCACCACGGCTACGACGATGCGGTCATCTTCGGGCACGCCAAGGACGGCAACCTGCATTTCATGATCAACCCGCGCCTGGATGTGCCCTCCGAGCGTGAGCGCTACGAGGACTTCACCGCCGACCTGGTGGATCTGATCCTGGGCCACGATGGCTCATTGAAGGCCGAGCACGGCACCGGACGGGTCATGGCACCGTTCGTGGAGCGCCAGTTCGGCTCGGAACTCTACGACATCATGCGGCGCGTCAAGGACCTGCTCGACCCCGGCCACGTACTGAATCCCGGGGTGGTCCTGAGCGACAACGCGCGTGAGCACCTCGAGAACCTGAAGATCGTCCCGCCGGTCGATGACGCGGTCGACGCGTGCGTCGAGTGCGGCTACTGCGAACCCGTCTGTCCCTCACGAGACCTCACCACCACCCCGCGCCAGCGCATCGCGCTGATGAGGGAGCTGGCTCAGGCCGGCTCCGCCGAACACGCCGAGTTGGCAGCAGCCTTCTCCTACGACGCGGTCGACACCTGCGCGGCGGACTCCCTCTGCGTCACCGCCTGCCCGGTGTTCATCGACACCGGCAAGGTCATGAAGGGATACCGCGAGCAGCGCCACGACGAGCGGACGCAAAGAGCCGGTGCCGTTGTGGCACGTCACTTCGGCACCACCGTCACCGGTGTGCGCGCCGCATTGACGGTGGCCGACAAACTCCCTGCGGGCGTGCTCAGGAAAGGATCTCGCTCGGCACGCCGAATCGCCGGGAGCGAATGGATGCCCGAAGTCGGTGAGGATCTTCCGCGCGCTGGTCGGCGACGTCGCCCGCGGGTCACCGCCACCGCCGACGTCGTCTACTTCCCGGCTTGCGTCGGGTCTATCTTCGGCGGACCCCGCCGGGATGGTGCCGCGGACGCGTTCACCGACTTGTGCGCCACCGCAGGACTGGCCATGCGTATCCCCGAGGGCATCAACGGCCTATGCTGCGGCACGCCATGGCAATCCAAGGGGCTCACCCAGGGGCTCGGCGAAACGCGCCGGCTCAGCTCCGCGGCGCTGTGGGATGCGAGCGAGGGGGGCGCCGTGCCCATCGTGTGCGACGCGTCCAGCTGTACCCACGGGCTCCAACAGATCAGCCACGAACTCGACGAGGCCGATGCCGAGACATCGAAAGCACTGACGATCCTGGATTCTGTCACCTTCGTCCGCCAGGAGATCCTGCCAAGGGTCACGATCGACGACACGTTGGACTCTCTCGCGCTCCACCCCACCTGTTCGAACGTGCACCTCGGCTCCGTCGACGACCTCATCGCCGTCGCCAAGGCGTGCGCCACCGAAGTCGTCGTACCGACCCGGTGGGGCTGTTGTGGATTCGCCGGCGACCGCGGATTGCTTCATCCCGAGCTCACGGCGGCGGCCACAGCGCCCGAGGCGGCCGAGATCAACGAACGCGTCTACGACGCCTACGCATCGGCGAACCGCACCTGCGAGCTGGGAATGTCACGCGCGACCGGCCAGGACTTCCAGCACGTGCTCACGCTCCTCGCCGAGCGAGCGCGCCGTCGCTGAACGGCCCAGGCCGGGTCTGCCCGCCGAACGGAAAACACCCGGTAGCTGAATTCTGGCACCCACAGGGTCGTGGGAGCCGGCATCAGCGGACTATCCGGCCACGGTGGATAACGCGTGCGGGTATGTCCAGGATGCTCAGATCGGTACGCGGGTCTCGGTCATAGGCGACGAGGTCGGCAGGAGCGTCTTGCTCAAGTCCCTGGAAGCCGAGGAAGGACCGCGCGATCCAGGATGCCGCGCCGATCGCCGCTTCGGGCGGGATGGGGGACGCCGCCAGGTGGCGCACTTCACCGGCCACCTTTCCATGTGGGAGCGCGGCGGTCCCATAGCTGTCGGTGCCGGCCAGCACCGTCACACCGGCCTCGTACGCCGCGGACACCAGCGGCCCCAGGCGGGCGTGGGCGGCATGGAACCACTGGCGGAACCGGTTGGAGCGCGAGGAGCGAGCGACCTCCTCGAACGTGGCCCAGACAGTGAATGTGGGCACCAGCGCCGTGTTCTGGCCGGCCATCCGTTCCAGGAGCGCCACGTCGAGGCCGAGGCCGTGTTCGAGGCTGTCCACCGCGGCCTCGACCGCGGCCCGGGCGCCCTCGGCCGTCTGCGCGTGCACGGCGACCCGCCCTCCCACGGCGTGCACCCGCCGGGTCAGCTCGGCGAGCCGGTCCACTGAGAGAGACGGCGCATCGAGACCCTGCTCATCGACCACCCAGTCAGCATAAACCTTGCACCAGCCGCCCGAGGCGAGAGCCTCCTCTACCGCCGCGTCAGCCAACTCCGCTTCGCCCACATGCCGTGCCCAGCCCTCGTAGAACATGCCGGGCAAGGCCAGCCAGCGGCCGGCCGACACGACGCGCGGCTGGTCCGGTTCCGCGCCGAACCAGGCCGGCAAGCGTTCCGCCGAGCCGGGCACGCGCAGCAGTGTCACGCCCGCCGACAGATATTCCCGGCCATGTCGGCGAAGCAGTGCCGCGTCGAGCGAGTCGCCCGGTCGTTCGGCGCCCGGGTGAGTGTGCGCGTCCACGAGCCCCGGCAGCAGCCAGCCGCCGTCCACGGCGGTCACGGCACCGGGTACCGGCTCACGTGTCAACGTACCGTCCTTGATCCAGAACTCGACGGCCTCCTCGGACGGTAGCGCGACGCCGCGCACATGCAGCCCCTCGACGGGGCCGCGCTCGCCACACCCGCGATCCACCGGATTCACCTCGCTCATCCAGGACACTCCAGGCAGCCGATTCAACCTGTCGGAAGGTGTTCCCTGCTACGGCGTCCGCCAGTAGATCATCGGATGCGGGGGGAGGGTGCACAGCACCAAGATCACTATGGCTGGAGTATTAGTTACTTGTCCGTACAGACTGTAGTTTTAATGCTACGACCGGCTCCCGATCGGGAGCTTGACCGGTCCCGGTCACTTCGCATATCGCCGAAATCAATAGAGCTGATCTCTCCGCGCCGAGCCAGTGTTTTGCCTGGTAGCGGGATCGGCGTGGACCTATCAACGGCACGCCGCGACGGTGAGGGATGGTCAAGGCGTTGACTTGACATGCGCGTGACAGGTGACCGTATCCTGCGATACGAGCCACGGCGACGGATCCTGCGGCGAAAGGCCAAATGTTCGTCGTCGAGCAAATGCGCCAGAGGGGGCGGGGCGGCGTCCTGCGGCCGGGCTACTGGCGCGACCGAACCGGGGAAGAGAAGCGACAGATGCCGAAGATCAACATTGAGCACGGAGAGCAAGAGACCGTCTTTGACCGCTTGGGCGATCTGCCGCAGGTTGCTGCGCTCATCGGCTGGACGCTGATCAAACTCGACAAAGACTCAGATTCCATCCATCTATATTTCACCGCTTCGAGTGAGTTCACGAATCCCGCCGGTAATGTTCACGGGGGGTTTATTACGGCCATGCTCGACGAGTGCATGGGCTCGGCAATCGTCGGGCTCACTGATGCACAGTTCATGCCGGCCACCATTTCCATGTCCACCGACTTTGTGAAGCCGGTTCCTGTGGGGAAGATCTTTGGTGAAGGCCACATCACCTCAAGGGGAAACAGCCTGGCTTTCCTTGAGGCAAAGCTCATGGACACGGACGGCCAGACCCTGGCTCGAGCAATAGGAACCTACCGCCTGCTTCCCTTCCCGGGGAGCCCGAAGAACAACTCGGCGCCACACTAGCCCTCTTCATGAACTGCGGATCCGTCAGCACACTTCCGTTTTCGCGCGATAGTTGGTGCCGTACGCACGCGCCGGCGTCAAGGCAACCATGCCCTCCATGCCAAGCGAGTCGGAAGAATGGAACACTCTCATGGGCAACTTCGAAAAGCTGCTCACCGCTTCGATCGACTGTGATCAAGCTCGCAGTGGTTCGCCACCCGCGGCCGCCCACTGGACGGCCAACTCGACGCCTGGAAGATCCAGCGGCCCCCGAACCGGCACGGCCATCTTCCGGGATCCCCCGCCCGACACTCAATGCGGTCGATCATGATCCAATCGGTGCCGGTGATCCCCGCGGCATCGGCCCGGCGTGTGAGGTAGTCGTGCTTGTCGGCGGCCAGCCAGCCTTGTTCCACTCCGACGATGTAGAGGAACACACCGGCCGGCTGGGCTGCCACCGAGCAGCCCACCCCGCAGAAATGACCCCCTTAACCCCCTGCTGTTCTTTCCCCAGGGCCAAGGTGTCGGACGTGTTCACTGGGAATACTGGGAGAATCATGGAATTGATCGGGAAGCTGGGCCGCGCTGACCGGCAGGCCTTCGAGGCGGTCGCCAAGGCCCACCTGCCCGGTCTCGAACACGTTCTGCCGAGGCTGTCGCGGACCGCCGACCACTCGGTGCTGTGGTTCAGCACGGCCGCCGTGCTGGCCGCCAGCGGCCGAGTCCGGTTACGCAGGGCGGCGCTGCGCGGGGTCATCGCGATCGGGATCAGCAGTCCGCTCGCGAACCTCGTCGGCAAGCAGCTCTTCAGGCGGACACGGCCGCTCAGCAAGCTGGTACCGCCGATCCGGATGTACCGGCAGATACCCACCTCGCCTGCCTTCCCGTCCGGCCACTCCGCCTCGGCAGCGGCCTTCGCCACCGGCGTGACCCTGGAGGCGCCCCTATCAGTAGCCCTCCCGGTGGCCGCCGTCGCCGGCGCGGTCGCGCTCTCCCGTGTCTACACCGGCGCGCACTATCCCGGCGATGTGGTCGGCGGAGTACTGCTGGGAATCGCCGCCGGCCTCATCACACGCACGGTCTGGCCCACCCTGCCGGATAGCGCGCACGTGATGCGGATACAGCCGGTCACCTCGTGGCGCTCAGCCGACTCCGGCCTGGGACGGGGCAAGGGCGTCGTCGTGGTCATCAACTCCCGCGCCGGTGCGGTCGCGAAAGGGAGAGCCGCCTTCCGGGCTCCGGCACCGGTCGCCGCGGGGCTGCTTCCACGGCCGTTCCCCACGCCGATCACGCACTTCCTCGCGGCCGAGTTGCCCGACGCCGAGATCACCGAGGTGAAGCCGGATAACGATTTCCCGGCGGTGCTGCGGGCGGCCGCGGCCAAGGCAGAGGTACTCGCGGTCATGGGTGGTGACGGAAGCGTCAACGCCGCCGCCCATGCCGCGCTCAAGGGCGGTCTGCCATTGCTCGTGATCCCGGGAGGCACCCTCAACCACTTCAGCCGGGCGCTGGGTATCGAGACCCCCGCCGCCGCGATCGCCGCCTACCGGAAGGGCCGGCTGGCCCGGGTGGACGTCGGCTGCATCCGGGCCACCGACAGCCCTGAGATCATCTTCCTCAACGCCTCCAGCCTCGGTGCCTACACCGAACTGGTCGAACAGCGCCGCCGGATGGAGGACCGGATCGGCAAATGGCCTGCCCTCGCGGTGGCCGCCGTCCGTGTGCTGAAGGACGCCGAGCCCGTCGCCGTGAGCATCAACGGACGTCCCCGGCATATCTGGCTGATGTTCATCGGCAACTGCGCCTACCGCTCGCGCGGCGCAGCGCCCACCTGGCGGGAACGGCTCGACGATGGACTGCTCGACATCCGGCTCATCTCGACCGGGCGGCGGGTGCGGAGGCTGCGGGCGTTCGTCGCGGTGGTGGTGGGCCACCTCCATCTGGGCCGGGAGTACCGGCGCTGGACCGCCACCAGCCTGCATCTGCACGCGGGACCGGCACCGATACGGATCGCCCATGACGGGGAGCTCTCCTCCGCCCAGGGCACGATCACCATCACCAAGTGGCCCCGCGCACTCACCGTCTTCACCTGTGCGCGTGCCGAAAACCCCGTTCATATCATGCGACCTGGGAGTACTCCTGGATGATTCCGCCGAGGCGATCACGTGTGGGGCCCGAATACTTCAGTCAGCGCGCCGACCCTGGTCTGGTGCGGCACAGGGTCAGACGGTGCCGGCGGTCACCTGTTCGTAGTGCGCGGCGATCTCATCGGTGGTCGTCAGCCACACATCGGAGTGCCCGGCGATGTATTCCAGGGCGCGGTCCACGTATTTGTGCCGGAAGGGCTGATTGGCAATGAACGGGTGCAGGCAGAGGGCCATCACCCGGCCACTGTCCCTCGAGTCCTCGAACAACTGATCGAACTGGTCGATGACGACCTGGAGGAAATCTGGACCGTTCAGACCGTTGCCGAGGAAGAGTGTGATGTCGTTGGTCTCCATGGAGTACGGGACGCTCAGCATGCCCGGCACGTTGAGCCGATACGGCTGGTCGTCGTTGCTCCAGTCCAGCACATACTTCAGGCCGAGTTCGGCCAGCAGGCTCGGCGTCTCGAAGGTCTCGGTGAGGGCGGGCCCCATCCAGCCCCGCGGCCGTGTCCCGGTCGCCGCCTCGATCGTCGTGACGACCTCGGTGAGGTAGGCCGCTTCCTCGTCCCGGGTCATCCCGGCCTGGAAGGTGGAGTTGTCCCGGCCGTGGGCGAGCCATGCCCAGTCGCGCTCCAGGCCGGCTTTGATGATCTGGGGATAACGGCTGCAAACGTCGGAGTTCAGGAGCACGCTCGCCCGCAGGCCGTACCGGTCGAGGGTCTGGATCATCCGCCAGATCCCGACCCTCGGGCCGTAGTCGCGCCAGCCGTAGTTCAGCGCGTCTGGGACGAGGGCCGTCGTCCCGCCGAAGATGCTGGTGGACGGGCGGTCGATCTGGTAGTGCTCGATATTGAGGCCGACGTAAAAGGCGACGCGTGCGCCACCGGGCCATGTGATCGGCGCGCGCTCGATGATGGGGCTGTAGTCGAACAGTGGGTTGTCCATGACTCCTGCCATTCAGTCAGAGGAACCTATGGCGGCCGCCCTGACCGGGTGGCGCGCCGTGTCGCCGATCAGTTCCAATCGGCCTACGGAGCCCCGAGCCCCTCCAGATAGGCGACGCCCTCGTCGAGGGAGACGACGTCGGCGTACTTCTTGTCGAGGTCGAACAGCGCTTGGGCGTGGGCCGCGGCGGAACGGTCGGCCACCGCCTCACGCAGGATTATGGGCCGGAAGCCCAACTGCACCGCGTCTACGGCGGTGGCCCGGACGCAACCGCTGGTGGAGCAGCCCACGAGCAGGACGGTGTCGACACGGCGCGCCGTCAGCCGGGACGCGAGGTCGGTGCCGAAGAACGCGCTCGCGTATTTCTTCATCACAATGGCTTCGTCCGGGGTACGCCCCAGCCGATCGTCCACCTGGACGGCGGGAGAGCCGGGACGCAGGATCGACAGGCCCTTCATCTTGTAGGCCCAGAGCCCGGCGTCCTTCAGGTCGGGCTCCTCGTACCAAAGGGTGGTGAAGAAGGTCGGGATCTTAACCGAGCGGGCCGCCGACAGGACCACTCCGGCCGCCTCGACCTCGGCATCCATGCCGGCGCCCAGAGGCGACGACGGGTCGGTGAAGGCGTTCACCACATCGACGACGACAAGGGCCGGTCTCTCACCGAACCCGAGCCGTCCGCCGAAACCGCGTTCGGTGAACAGCCGCTCGTCGTCATGCGCCATACCCGCCGCTGCCGTTTCGTTCACGCACGCCTCCTCGAGGCCGTCGGCCTGTTGTTGCGGGACTGTACTGCACTGCAGAGGCTGTGTCTGCCCCTCAGAGGAAATGAGTTTGCCTTGGTCCACGCACGCCGGATGACAGGCGCGGCCGCCTGGTCAGCGTCACGTATCCCGGCGTGCACAGGGAGTAGGTCTCGATCCAGACGCGGGTCTTGACGTCGTCTACAACGGCGCTGTATTACAGAAAACCATTCTGCAAGAAAGAATTCCATCCAAGGACGAGATCCATACACCGCAGTGGGTGGGAGTCTCGCCACGGTCAAGCGCCATGAACCATTTACGGCGGATCCGGATGGGTGCGTGTGCAGCACCCGGAGAGGAGCGGCGATGCGCCGACCGGCGAGGAGAGCGCGGGTGGTGGCGCCCGCGGCGGCCCTCCTGCTGATTTCCGCCGCAGGCTGCGGAAATCTGTCGGCGACGACCAAGGACCGGGCCTATACGGTCGGGGTCGTCACGAGCCAGACGGGCGGCGCGAGCCAACTCGGGCTCGGAGAGTTGCGCGGTGCCCGGCTCGCGGCGGAGTACGTCAACGCGCACGGCGGTATCAACGGCCACCGGCTCAGGCTGATCACCGCCGATGACCAGAGCAATCCCCAGCAGGCGGTGCTCGCGACACGCCGGATGATCGGCAAGGTGGACGCGATCATCGGTTCGTCGGTGTCCGGTGACTGCAACGCCATGATCCCGCTGACCACCAGCGCACACTTGGTGCATTACTGCCTGTCGCCGGGTATCAAGCCGAAGCCCGGCTCGTCGGTCTGGTCGGCCAGCGCGCATACCGTGACGCTCGCGCAGCGAGCCATGGAGTACTGGAAGAACCAGTCCATCACCCGTATCGGGCTCATCTACTCAACCGACGCGAGCGGGGAAGACGGTGCCGCAGCGGTCCGCAAGGCCGCCGCCGGCCAAAAGGGCATGCTGGTCACCGCCGATGTCGGCTACGACCCCACCGCCGTGTCGATCACGTCGCAACTGCAGAAGGTGGCGTCGAGCAGGCCGCAGGCACTGGTCCTGTGGTCGACCGGCGCGGGGGCCGGGGTCGCTTTGAAGGGCATCAGCCAGATGGGACTCGACCTCCCCGTCGTGACGACCGATGGCAACGCCACCTACGCGTTCGTGCGGCGCATCGCCGACTACATGCCGAAGACGCTGCTCATCCCCGCCACCCAGGACTTCTGGTGGGAGCACTCCACGCGGGGGTCGGCGACGCGATCACTGGAGCAGGCCTACCACCGGCGGTACCACGAGAAGTACGGCGAGGAGCCGGACTTCGGCCCCGGCGTCGCCTACGACGCCATGCTGCTTGTCGGCGACGCGATGCGGCGTGCCGAGGGCACCCCAGGCGGGGTCAGGCACGCACTCGAACGCGAGAGCGGCTTCCCCGGTGTGGTGGGCACCTACCGCTTCAGCCCCGCCGACCACCGCGGCCTGACCATCGATGACGTGGCGATGGTCCGCGTCACCCGCGCCGGCTTCAGCTACGTCGGAAGGTAGGAAGGCCACATTGTGAACATGGTGGACTCGATTCAAGTCGTCCTGGGCGGGCTCATCGTGGGGTGCGTCTACGCCTTGATCGCGGTGGGAATGTCGCTGATCTACTCCGTCAGCCGGATCATCAACCTGGCGCAGGGCGGCTTCGTGGTGCTGGCGGCGCTGACGGCGGTGTCGCTGCAGCAGCGGCTGGGCACGTCGCCTTTCGTCGTGCTCGTCCTGGTGGTCTTGATTTTCACAGTCGGGCTCGGCGCGGTCGACATCGTGGTGATGCGGCCCGCCGCCCGCCGGGCCACCCCAGACCAGGTGCTGCTCGTCACCGTCGGCGTGCTGCAGACGATCGGCGGTCTGCTGCTCCTCCTCTGGGGCAGCCTGCCGTACACGATGCAGCCGTTCACCGGCGCGAAGCCGCTGGTGATCGGCGGCGTGAAGATCGCGACGCAGTACTTCTGGATCGTCGGCGCACTGGCGCTCGCCGTGGCCGGGCTGTGGTTCCTGCTGCACCGAACCGGCCTCGGGCTCACCATGCGGGCCACCGCCCAGAACCCCGAGGCGGCGCGGTTGAACGGCGTGGACGTCGACCGCGTCCGGCTCATCGCGTTCGGCATCTCCGGCGCGATGGCGGCGTTGGCCGGCGCGACCGTCATTCCCATGACGTTCCTGCAGTTCGACACCGTCACGCCGTACGCGGTGACCGGGTTCATCGCCGCGGTGATCGGGGGCCTCGGCAGCACCGCCGGGGCGGTGGCCGGGGGGCTGCTGCTTGGTGTGCTCGAAGGCGTGTTCAGCCGTTACACCTCCAGTTCGCTCGCCGAGGTCGCGGCGATCGCCGTACTCATCATCCTGCTGCTTCTGCGTCCGGCCGGCCTGTTCGGCCGAGTGAGTGAGGTACGCCGGTGAGTATCCAGATGGACAGCCGGTCGCCGGTCACGCCACCGGAGGGCGGCGGCCAGGGCGGCTCGCGGACCGAGCGAGGGCTACGGCCCGCGCTTGCCGCCGTCGGCCTGGTCGTCGCCTTGGCCCTGCCGTACGTGCTGCCGGGAACTACGAGCCTGCTTGTCATCGTGGGCGTGTTCTTCCTGATCGTGCTGGGCCTGAACCTGCTCATGGGCCAAGCCGGCCAGACGTCGCTCGGGCAGACGCTGTTCATGGCGATCGGCGGGTACGGCGCGGGCCTTCTCGCGCTCAAGCTGCACTGGCCCACGGCGCTCGCGGCCGCCGGCATGGCGGTCGTCTCCGCCGGCGTGGCCGCCGTCCTCGGCGCGGCGTTCCTCCGGCTGCGCGGCTACTACCTCGCCCTGGCCACGCTCGGGCTGGCCGTGATCACCCAGAACCTCGCCACCGGGCTCGGTCCGCTGACCGGAGGGCCTTCGGGGTTGGTCGGCATCCCGAGCCTGCGGCTCGGGCCGATCGTGTTCTTCTCCGACCAGGCGAACTACTACCTGGTGCTCGTCGTCTGCGGGCTCGGCGCCTGGTTCGTCGGGAACCTGCAACGCGGCCAGACCGGCCGGGCGCTGTCGGCCATCGCCGCCGACCCGCAGGCCGCCGCCATGCTCGGGATCAAACCGTCCCGGTACAAGACCAGAGCGTTCGTCGTGTCGGCGGTCTTCGCCTCCCTCGGCGGCAGCCTGTACGCCTTCTACTTCCGCTTCATCTCTCCGGAGATGGTGGGGGTGACGGTGGCGTTCGCCATCGTCATCATGCTGACCCTCGGCGGCGCGCGGACGCTGGCCGGCCCCCTCATCGGCGCCCTACTGCTGCAGGGACTGCCCATGGCCGGGCAGCGCGTCGCTCTGTGGGAGCCCCTCGTGGCCGGGCTGGTGCTGATCGTCATCGTCACCTATTTCCCGCTCGGCATCTGGGGCGGGACACGCGCTCTGATCGGGAGGTGGCGGCCATGACCGAACCCCTGCTGGCGGTCGAGGATCTGACGCGCCGTTTCGGCGGGCTCACCGCCGTGAACGACGTGAGCTGCGGCGTCGAGCCGGGCACGATCCTCGGCGTCATCGGGCCGAACGGCGCCGGCAAGACGACGCTGCTCGATCTGATCACCGGTTTCACCCGGCCCGACGCAGGCACGGTCCGCTTCGCCGGCCGGGACATCGGCGGCATCGAGCCGTACCGGCTGCCTTCCCTCGGCCTGATGCGGACCTTCCAGTCCGCCCGCCTGGTCCCCGAGCTGACCGTACGCGAAAACGTCATGCTCGGGGCCTACCGGTTCACCAGGTCCCGCTTCCTCTCCGACGGGCTGCGGCTGCCGGTGTCGCGGCGGGAGGAACGCGGCCTGGCCGCCCGCGCCGACGAACTGCTGCGATTCCTGGAGCTCCAAGGCGTCGCGGACCGGATAGCCATCGACCTGCCCGCCGGGGTCCAGCACCTGGTCGAAGTCGGCCGGGGGTTGGCCGGCGGCCCGCGTCTGCTCATGCTGGACGAGCCGGCCGCAGGGCTGGACGACACCGAGACGGCCGAACTCGGCGAGGTCCTCCGGGCCGTACGGACCGGCGGGATCGCGGTCGTGCTGATCGAGCACAACATCGACCTGGTGATGAACATCAGCGACCGGGTGCTGGTGCTCGACGCCGGCGTGGCCATCGCAGACGGAGCGCCGGAGCGCGTACGCGCCGACGCGGCTGTGATCGCCGCCTATCTCGGTGAGGAAGGCAGGGACACATGACGACGCTCACCGTCCGCGCCTTGGAGGCCCGCTACGGCCGGATCCGCGCGGTGCGCGACGCCGGTTTGGAAGCGGCCGAGGGCGAGATCGTGGCGCTGATCGGGGCGAACGGCGCCGGCAAGACGACACTGCTGCGCTGTCTCGCCGGGCTGCACCGGCCGTCGGCGGGCAGCATCCGCATCGACGGGCAGGAGGTCGCCGGGGTGGCCGCGCACAAGATGACCTCCTACGGCCTCGCGCTGGTACCTGAGGGCCGTCAGTTGTTCGGCGACCTGACCGTGGCCGAGAACCTGCGTATGGGCATGTACGGCACGGGCATCCGCTCGGCCGCCGGGGTGAACGAGCGGATGGAAGGGATCTACGAGATGTTCCCCGTCCTGCGCGACTTCTCCGGGCACCGGGCCGGCCTGATGTCCGGCGGCCAGCAGCAGATGCTCGCGATCGGCCGCGCCCTCATCAGACGGCCGCGGATTCTGCTGTTCGACGAGCCGTCGCTCGGCCTCGCACCGCGCATCGTCACGCAGATCCTGCGGAGCGTGCAGTCCCTGGCGGCGACCGGTGTGACGGTACTGCTGTCGGAACAGAACGCCACCGCCGCGCTGCGCATCGCCGACCGGGGCGTCGTCATGGAGAACGGCCGGATCACCCGGACCGCGCCCGCCGCCGAGCTGCTGGCCGACGACGACGTGAGCCATCACTATCTGGGCCGCGGCCAGGAGGAGACGGCCCCGGCCGGCATACGCGTGCTGCCCGAAAACCTCGACGGCGGCCTGCTGTTCGCCCGAAATTAGCGTCGAGCACCGGACAGGGGCGTCGGCGCGGGTCCGTGCGGCCCGACCGCGACGCGGTACGGGCCGCTCCGGGTCTCAGGCCTCCGCGTCGCGCCCGTGCAGGAGCTTCTCGGCCTCATCGACGACCGAGCGCAAGGTCTCGGCCACCCCCCGCATCTGCGCCGGGCTCATCCTGCTCGTGGGTACGGAGACGTTGAACGCGAACCGCGTGGGCGCGCCATGAGGACCGAACGCGACGGCCACCGACGAGACGCCCTCCTCGCTCTCTTCGGTGCTGGTCGCGAAGCCGCGGCGCTGGACCATGCCGAGTTCCTCGCGCAGCTCCGTACGTGTGCGCACGGAGTTCGGAGTGAGTCCGGCCAGATCTTCGTCGGGGTAGAGCCGTTCAAGGTCGTCGGCGTCGAGCTGGGCGAGCATCGCCTTGCCCGTAGACGTGCAGTGGGCGGGCATGGAGCGACCCAGCCGGGAGGCCACCCGGACGGCCCGTGGGCTTTCCACCGCGTCGACGAACCGGACCATGTTCCCGTCGAGCAACCCCAGATGGACGGTCTCGGAGAGGAGGCTGTTCAGCTTCTCCAGATAGGGCCGCACGGTGGCCCGGACGTCGAACCGCTGGAGGATCGAGGCGGCAACCCCGGTCAGCGCGGTACCCGGTACGTACGCCTTCGTCCGCGGGTCCTGGCGTATGAAGCCGCGGTACTGCAGCATCGCGAGCAGCCGGTGCGCGGTCGAGGACGCGACACCGAGGTACTCGCTCACCTCGGTGAGCCGCAGATCCTTCCGCTCGCCGAGCAGAAGCACGATCTTCAGCGCGTTGTCGACCGATCCGATCGGGTACTGCGGAACCGGATTGTCCGGGGAACCTCCGCTGGTCAGTCCGGATTTCTTCATAGCAGAATCCTAGAGCAATGTGCGCGGCACGTGGCCGCTTCGACCACCTATCCCTGCTCGGGACTGCCGCCGAATCCTTGACGGAACTGCTCAGTTCGCATTATTTTACAGAGATAGCTTCTGCATACCAGAGATACCGGAGGTCGCGGGCGTGAGTGAGTTCGACTTCCTGGCCGACGCGCGTGCCGATGTCGCGCGGGCCTGCCGGATCCTCGCCCGCCAGGGCCTGGTCGACGGGATTCTCGGGCATGTCAGCCTGCGTGTCGGCAGAGACCGGCTGCTCGTTCGGTGCCGTGGCCCCCACGAGCGCGGGCTGCTGTTCACCCGGCCCGAGGACATCCGGCTGGTCGACCTGGACGGCCACGGCGACCTGGACGGCTATGCGGTGCCGAACGAACTGCCGCTGCACACGGAGGTGCTCCGCGAGCGTCCGGAGGTCGGCTGCGTCGTACACGCCCACCCGCCCAAGGTGGTGGCCGCGGACCTCGCGGGGGTGGCGTTGCGGCCGCTGGTCGGGGCCTTCAACATCCCGGCGACCCGGCTCGCGGCCGGCGGCATCCCCGTCTACGCGCGTGGCGTGCTGATCCGGCGGCGTGATCTGGCCGCCGAGATGCTCGCGGCGATGGGCGACCGGCCGGTATGCGTACTGCGCGGACACGGCCTCACCGCGACGGGCGCCACTCTTGAGCAGGCCGTCATTCGCGCGCTCAACGTGGACGAACTGGCCCGAATATGCCTGGAGGTCGCCCAGGCCGGCGGCGACCCCGCCGACCTGCCGGCCGAGGACCTCGCCGAGCTGCCGGATCTCGGCTCGACGTTCAACGACACGCTGCTTTGGCAGTACCACACCGCCCGCCTGGCGCACGACGGCATGGACGTCTGACCGTCCATGCCCACCGGCCCCTCGGCGGACCGCGAGAAAGGTAGCTCATTCGGTGGTAAACCTCGCCGAACTGACCCGCGACATACGCAGCGGGATGGTTCCCGCGTACGTCTACAACGACGCAGATCTGTTCACGCTCGAACGCGACCATCTGTTCGCCAGGTCGTGGGTGTTCCTGGCCCACGAGTCGGAGATCCCGAGCCCCGGCGACTACGTCGTGCGCCGCATCGTGGACGACTCCTTCATCGTCGTACGCGACGAGCAGGGAGTCGTGCGGGTGCTGTTCAACATGTGCCTGCACCGTGGCATGCAGCTGTGCCGGGCCGAACTCGGCAATTCGTCCCACTTCCGCTGCCCCTACCACGGCTGGTCGTACAAGAACGACGGCCGGCTGATCGGCCTGCCGTTCCACGGCGACGCCTACGGAGGCGACCGGGGACTGGTCAAGAAGGAGCAGCGCCTGCTGCCGGCCCCCGCGGTGGACAGCTACCGCGGCCTGGTCTTCGCGAGCCTGGACCCCGACGTGGTCCCGCTGCGGGACTACCTGGGCGACTTCACCTTCTACCTGGACTTCTACCTCAACCAGAGCCCGGACGGCATCGAGTTGCGCGGCCCGCAGCGGTGGCGGATCAAGAGCAACTGGAAGATCGGCGCGGAGAACTTCTGCGGCGACAGTTACCACACGCCGCAGACCCACACGAGCGTGGTCGAGGTCGGGCTGTTCGCCGAGCCGAAGGCGAACAAGCGGAAAGAAGGAGCGCTGTACTTCGCCGGCCGGGGCGGCGGGACGACGTACAAGCTGCCTCCGGGGACGTTCGAGGAGAAGCTCCGCTACGTCGGCTACCCCGACGAGATGATCACCCGAATGCGGCAGAACTGGACGCCGGAGCAGCAGCGCGTGGTCGCCGAGGACGGCTTCATGGTCTCGGCCGCCACAGCGTTCCCGAACCTGAGCTTCGTGCACAACTGGCCGCAGATCAACGCCGACGGGCTGATCCGGCCGTTCATCTCGCTGCGTCAGTGGCAGCCGGTGAGCGAGTCGGAGACCGAAGTGCTGTCGTGGTACGCCGTGGACGCGAACGCCCCCGATTACTACAAGGAAGAGTCCTACAAGGCCTACCTCATGTGCTTCGGGTCCTCGGGGATGTTCGAACAGGACGACGTGGAGAACTGGGTGTCGATCACCTCGACGGCGAAGGGCGCGATGGCCCGCCGCCTGCTGCTCAACAGCCGTATGGGGCTGGGGCTCGACGACGACGTGATCTCGCAGAAGCCTCCGTCGTTCTCCGGACCGGGCCGCGCCTACGTCGGCTACGGCGAACACAACCAGCGCAGCTGGCTGTCACTCTGGTCCCAGCACCTCGGCTACAGCGGCGACCCGGCCGAGCACTCCCCCGTGCCGGCCGGCGACGCCGCCGGAGAGGGTGACCGCTGATGACGTCGGTGACGAGCACGGCCGCACCGGCCCCGCTGCCGTACACGAGCGAGCGGCACCTGCTGGCCTGGCAGTGGCTGGTCGAGGAGGCGCATCTCTTCGACCGGCAGCGCTACACCGACTGGCTCGGGCTGCTGTGCGAGGACATCCACTACCAGATGCCGGTGCGGGTGACCACCGCGAAGAACGCGGGCTTTGACCGGCTCGCCGGGATGAGTCATTTCGACGAGGACCTGTATTCGCTGCGCAAGCGGGTGGCGCGGTTCGAGACCGAGCACGCCTGGACCGAGGACCCGCCCTCGCGGCTGCGGCATTACGTCTCCAACGTCCGCACGTTCGCCACCGACGACCCCGCCGAACTGCGGGTGGAGTCCTATGTGCTCGTTTTCCGCAGCCGTGGCGACGTCAGGGAGTCCGCGCTGCTGTCGGCCGGGCGGGTGGACGTGCTCCGCGAGGCCGGGGACGGTGGCCTGCGGCTCGCCGACCGCATGATCGAGGTCGACGAGTCGGTCCTGCGTATGCAGAACCTTGGAATCTTCCTGTGAGCAAGGAGGGATCAGCCGTGGCCGAGGACATTCTTGTACTGGCGAACGAGTTCGCCGAAGTGCACGTCAGCAAGGTGCTCACCCACAACGGGGTCCGCCTGCGCATCCGCGATCCGAAGTCCGACCGCGAGGTGCTGCTGTGCCCCCTGGAATTGGAGAGCCTCACCTGGCAGGACTCCGAGCTGTTCACGAGCCTGCTGGCCACTCCGCACGGGCCCGAGGACTCCTGACATGACGTTGCTCAAGGACAAACGGGCGCTGATCATCGGGGCTGGCTCCGGGATCGGACGGGCGGTCGCCGAGGCGTTCGTCCGGGAGGGCGCGCGCACGGCCGTCCTGGAACTGGACCCGGCAAAATGCGCGGCTCTCGAGTCGGAACTGCCGGACTGCCCCGTTCATCGGGGGGACGCGACCTCGCTCGGGCAGACCAAGAAGGCCGTCGCCGGCGCTGTACGTGCCTTCGGCGGCTTGGACGTGCTGGTCAACTGTGTCGGCCTGTTCGATTTTTACACGGGCATCCAGGGGATCGAGGACGAGGCGTTCGACGCCGCGTTCGACGAGGCGTTCACCGTGAACGTGAAGAGCCAGCTGGTGTCGGTCAAGGCCGCCGTGCCCGCGCTCAAGGAGTCTGGTGGCTCGATCATCCTGACCACCTCGACGTCGAGCTTCTATCCGGGGCGCGGCGGGATCCTGTACGTGTCCTCGAAGTTCGCCGTGCGCGGCGCGGTGATCGCGCTGGCGCACGAGCTCGCGCCGGAGATCCGGGTGAACTCCGTCGCCCCGGGCGGCACCCTGGACACCGACCTGCGCGGCCTGCGCGCGCTCGGCATGAACCGGCGCAGCCTCGGCCGCGCCCCCGGGCGCGAGGCCGACCTGCGGTCCAACAACCCCCTCGCGGTCGCGCTGACCTCGCACGACCACGCGGGCAGCTATGTCTTTCTCGCATCCGACCTGGCGCGCGGGATGACCGGCATGTTCATGCATCCTGACGGCGGAATCGGCGTCAAGCGCTGAGCCAAGGAGGTATCAATGATTCGAATCGCAGCGGATCTCGACAAGTGCGAGGGCTACGCCAACTGCGTGATCGCCGCACCGGACATCTACGACATCGATGATGATGGCAAGGTTGTCGTCTCGCACGCCACGGTGGATGAGGACCAACGCGGCACCGTGTCCGAGGCAGTACGGAGTTGCCCGGCGTCGGCGATCTGGCTCGAGGAAGCATGACCGAACGGGTCGTCATCGTCGGCGCGTCCGTGGGCGGCGTCCGGACCGCGGCCCAGCTTCGCGCCGCCGGTTTCGCCGGCGAGATGGTCCTCGTCGGGCCCGAGGCGGCTGACCCCTACGACCGGCCGCCGCTGTCCAAGCAGGTACTGCGGGGATCGTGGACGCCGGAACGCGCGTCGCTCGGGGATCCGGCGCACCAGTGGGGCGCCAAGGTTCACACGGCTTCGGCGGTCGGACTCGACCCCGCGAGGCGAAAGGTCGAGCTCGACTCCGGCGAGACGCTCGGCTACGACCGGCTGGTCATCGCCACCGGCGCCGCGGCGCGGCAGCTCCCCGGGCCGCCCTTGGCCGGCGTGCATGTCCTGCGAACGATGCGGGACTGTCTGGCGCTGCGCGCCGACCTCGCCCGGGGCGGCCCGCTGGTGGTCATCGGCGGCGGCTTCGTAGGCGCGGAGGTCGCCTCGACCGCGCGTGCGCTCGGGCTGCGCGTGACGATAGTCGAGGGGCTACCCACACCGATGGCCCGGGTCCTCGGCGAAGAGACCGGCCGGATGCTGACGCTGCTGCACACCGCCCACGGTGTGACGGTGCGCTGCGGCGTCGCCGTGGAGGGGCTCGGCGGCACGTCCCGGGTCGAGGACGTCGTGCTGTCCGACGGCCGCCGACTTCCGGCCGACGTCGTCGCGGTCGGCATCGGCGTCACCCCGAACACGAGTTGGCTGGACGGCTCGGGTCTCGAGATCCGCGACGGCGTCATGGTCGACCAGTTCCTCGCCGCCAACGAGGACCGCAGCGTCTACGCCGTCGGGGATGTCGCGCGCTGGTACGACGCCCGACTTCGCCGGCACGTGCGCGTCGAGCACTGGACCAACGCGACTGAGCAGGCACGTACGGTGGCCGACAACATCCTGCGGCCCGAAGAGCCCATCGCCCACACCGCACTCCCCTACTTCTGGTCCGACCAGCACGGTGCCAAGATTCAGCTGGTCGGTCACGTCGACCCGGCCTTGGCGACCACCGTCATCGAGGGTGACCCGGCACGTGGCCGCCGTGCTGTCATCTACCACGCGGACGGCGCCGTGCACGCCGGCCTGACGCTGAACTGGCCGCGGGCCCTCGGTGCCGTGCGTCGCTCGCTGGACAACGGCGCCGAGGTCGGCGGCGTGCTGGCCGACCTCGATGCCCTCACCGGCCGATAGGCCGCCCCGGGCCGCAGGTCATCCCGAGGCGGCGGACGAGGCGTCGAGCCGGCGAACGAGGTAGTCCCAGACAGCGGACCGTGCGCGGTCGTGGTAGATGTGCTCGCGCTTGGCACGGGACTCGGGCCCGTCCGACCAGGTCGGCCACCCGCCGAACGACTGTGTGAGCAACTGCTGCCGGCAGGCCCGCTCCAGCACGACGGCGGCGACCGTGGCATCCTGCAAGGTCGCGCCCACGGTCACGATGCCGTGGTTCACCAGGAACAACGCCGTGCCGTCTCCGAGTTCGTCCGCCACATCCCTGCCGAGCTCCCGGGTCAGGATCAGGTCGGCGGTGCCGGTGAACCGCGGCACCTCGGGCGGCACGAACATGTTCGCGGCGTGACTCACCGGGCGCAGCGACTGCCCGGTGGCGGCGAGCGCGACGGCGTGCGGGGGGTGCGTGTGGACGACCGCGCCCACATCGGGCCGCACCGCCATGATCTCGGTGTGGATAGGGTACTCGCTGTGCCGTGCCCCCTCACCGGCGAGAACGGCGCCCTCCGGATCGACCAGATGCACCCGATCCGCCGTGACCTCTTCCAGGCCCCACTCGGCCGACTTGATCCACACACCCCGTCCCTCGGGGTCGCGGCAGGAGGTGTGCCCCCAGATCAGGTCGCCGTGGCCCGCAGCCGCCAGGACGCGGGAGGATAGCGAGACGAGCTCACGGATGTCATGGGTCATGGAAGTCCTTCGCCGCTGGGACGCCCTGTTGTCATGCTCGAGCAGGAGGGGAGTCCCGCCCGTCGTACCGCGCTGGCGGACCGACGCCCTGTTGCGGTTCACACTAAGCCGCCTATGTACTGCTGTACAGAGGTTAGTTCTGCAAAACAGATAATGCCGCCGGCAAGTCTCAACAGCACCAGACGAGTCAGCGGGCAGGGTCACCCGCCGACCCGGCCGACGATCCGGCCGACGATCCGCGCGCTGGTGCTACGCCTGGCAGGTGCGTGTCGTTCGTGGTCTCGGTGTTCTGACCAGCAGATGCCGCTGGAGGAGAAGCCGAGGCTAGGGCGTGTGCCAGGCCCCGGTGTTCCCGTCGGGGTTGCCGCGGCCGACATCGGGTGGCGATGGCTGTTGCGGTGGGGGTGATGGCGTGCCGATCGGACCGGTGCTCGCCCCGGTG
>JAOPYL010000258.1 GCA_025964625.1 Actinoallomurus sp.
CGCGGGCATCGTCGCGGAGAGGGCGCACCAGCTGCACGGCGCGATGGGCATCACCCGCGAGCACTCGCTGCACCTGATCACCCGGCGGCTGTGGGCGTGGCGTGACGAGGACGGCGGTCAGCGCCACTGGGAGCTTCTCGTCGGCGACGAGGTGCTCGCCGGGGACGACGATGACGCGCTCTGGTCGCTGGTCACCGGCCGGACCACCTGACCCAGGTTCGCCTGCTGTACCGGGTGGCGGTGGCCTCGGCGAGTGTGAGCGTACCCACGGGCATGGCCGGACAACGACTGTCCGGCGGTCTCCACGATCACCGTGCGGCCGCCGGTCACTGCGGTCCGGCGTACCTGGCTCGCAACCGCTTCTTGTCGACCTTGCCGGTCGCCAGCAGCGGCAGATCGTCGACGAGGATGACCTGACGGGGAGCCTTGTACCGCGCCAGCCGCGCGCGTACGTGCTCCCGGACGTCATCGGCGGACACCTCCGCACCCGGCGCTCGCACGATCACGGCGCAGACGGCCTCGCCCCACCGCTCGTCGGGCACCCCGATCACCGCGCACGCCGTCACGGCCGGGTGCGCCAGGACCGCCTCCTCCACCTCCCGCGAGTACACGTTCTCCCCGCCGCTGATGATGACGTCCTTCTTGCGGTCGACCAGATGCAGCAGGCCCTCGTCGTCGAACACCCCGACGTCGCCGGTGTGGCACCACCCGTCGCGGATGGTGGTGGCGGTCGCCACGTGGTCGTTCCAGTACCCGCGGAACATCGCCGCCGACCGCACCGCGATCTCTCCGGGCCGGCCGGGTGGGAGGTCCCGGCCTTCGTCGTCGACGATGCGGACCTCGGTGTCGGGGAACGGGTGGCCCACCGAGGCCAGCCGGCGCCGGTCGCGCTCACCGCCACCGGACCGGTGCAGTTCGCGGGGCAGTCCCGAGGTGATGACCTCCGTCTGCCCGTAGAGGTTCAGGAACCCGGCGTCCGGCATCGCCGCCAGGGCGGCCTCCAGCGTACGGCCGGTGATCGGCGCGGCGGAGTAGACGACCGTACGGACACCGGCCAGCGCCACCGGATCGGTCGCCTGGTCCAGCATGGCCTGGAGCATCGTGGGGGCGAGATGCAGCACGGACACCCCGTCTTCCGGGACGGCCCTCAGGACGGCCGCCGGGTCGAACTGGCGGTGCAGCACCGCGGTTCCACCGCGCGCGTGCAGCCCGAGGCCGATCGCCATGGCGCCGATGTGGAACATCGGCATGCTGAGCAGCACCCGGTCGGCGCAGCCGGCGCGCATCTCGACGTTCATGACATGGGCGAGGCGGCGCATCTCGCGCTGACCGAGGATGCAGCCCTTCGCCCGCCCGGTCGTGCCGCTGGTGTAGATCAGGCACGCGACATCGTCGGGCCGCGCGGCGAACGGCAGTGCGTCCGGCGTGCCGGACGCGACCAGGTCCTCGTACGCGGTGACGCCCGGGGAGTCCGCCGGGCCGAAGGAGACGACGAGCTCGATGCCGTCCAGGCCGGGCCGCAGCGCCTGCACGACCGGGACGTACTCGGCGTCGCAGAACAGTACCCGCGGCCGGGCGTCGGCGAGGATGCCCGCGATCTCCGGCGGAGCGAGCCGGAAGTTGACGGTGGTCACGACGAGCCCGCTGATCTGCCCGGCCGCCAGGACCTCGCCGAACTCGATGCTGTTGCGGCCCAGCACGGCGATCCGCTCCTGGCGGCGCAGCCCGGTACCGGCCAGCGCGGACGCCACCGCGGTCGCGCGCTCGCGTAGCCGCGCATGCGTCAGCACGCGGCCGTCGGCCAGGTACGCGGGAACCTCGGCGTATCGCACGGCATTCTCGTGCAGGGTGTCGCCGAGCGTGAGATCAGGGGACACGGCAGCTCCAGGGGATGTCGACTGGCAGGGCTACCGGGTGAGCCGGTCGAATACCGCGGCCGCCCCGGACTCGGGAGCGAACCCGGTGAACCGGACGCTGCGACGGGCGAAGCGCCAGCCACCGGCCGTACGGACGAGCCGGTCACGGTATGTGCCCCAGTGGTCGGGGCCCGACGCCGCCACGAACAGGAACACGCTGCTGGATCGAGCATCGCCGGGGCCGGCCAGGTCGACGAGCCGCGACGAGACGTGGTGCCCGCCGGGCAGCAACCCGGGAACGGACCGCATCGCCGCGCCGGCCTCCTCGGCGAACACGCGCACCTCCTCGGGGCCGACCGCGAGCCGGCGGCCGGCGATGTCGAGCACGCCGTCCGAGGCGAAGAGCGCCGCGAAGTCCGCGACCCGGCCCGCGTCGCCCAGTGCGGTGTAGCGGGCCAGGAGCTGCTCGACCTCCAGCCGCGCCGCGACCTCTTCCGGCTCGAACGGGCCAGGCACGCTCACAGCGTCACCCATCCCTCGCCCGCCGAGCTGCGGCGGGCCGCGCTGATCATTCGCTGCGCCCGCAGCCCGTCCCGCAGCGTCGGCACGTGCGGGTCCGGCTTGCCGTCGAACGCGGGAAGCCAGTCCTCGAGCAGCAGCGCGAGATGACGGGCGGCGGCGAGCGACCGCTTGCCGTCGGCGGGCAGGGCGCCGGAGCGGGGTGCGCGCCCGGAGCCGGGGAGGTCGGCGAGCCCGGTCTCGCCCACCTGTCCACCGCGCAGCGCGCCGCCGTAGAGGCTGCCGTCGATCGCGAGCGTGCCGGCGCTGCCGGTGGCCTCGAACCGGTAGCGGGCGCCGGCGTGCAACGTGACCGCGGAGACGGTCAGCGTCGCGTGCACGCCGGAGGCCATCCGCACGAGCACGGACGCGGAGTCGTCCGCGTCGATGTGGAGCACCGTGCCGTCGGGACGCTCGCGGGTGGGCACCGTGGTGTGGACGTCGGCGCAGATCGCCACCGGCTCGCCGAACAGCCGGCACAGGTAGTCCAGGTCATGTGCGGCGAGGCCCAGCAGGTAGCCGCCGCCCTGGTCGAGCCGGTACATCCACTCGGACTGAAGCGGGTGGCTGGGATGCCAGAAGTCGACGGCGGCGTCGACCCGCGCGGAGAACGGGGTCCCCAGGTAGCCGTCGGCGATCAGGTCCCGTACGGCGAGCTTCTCCGGTGACCACCGGTTCTCGAAGCAGACGGCGTGCGCGAGCCCGGTCTCCTCGGCGACCGCCAGCATCCGCGCGGCGTCGGCGTCGGTGAGCGCCTGGGGCTTCTCGCACAGCACGTGCTTGCCGGCCCGCAGGGCGGCGACGACCTGGTCCAGGTGCAGCGCCGTCGGGGTCGCGACCGAGATGATGTCGAGGTCGGCACGGCGGACGAAACTCTCCCAGTCGGTGCTGAGGTCGTCGATGCCGGTACGGGCACCGGCGGCCGAGACGCTGTCCGGGGTACGGGCGCACAGCGCCACCACGTCGTACTCGGGAACGGCCCGGAACGCGGGCACCTGCACCAGCGCGCCCCATCCGACGCCGATGATCCCGACCCTCAGCCGCTCACCCATGGAAGCCTTTCTGGCCAGCTCTTTGACGAAAGCGTCAAGAAAAGCTACCGTACGAGTCGGCTCCGGCGGAAGGCCCGACTGTGCGGATCGGCCCGCGAACGTCCGGGGTCGGGCCGCCGGGTCCCGCTCGCAGGGAGGATCCATGAAGATCAATTTCCAGATGCCCCCACGGGCGGTGAAGCACTACGAGACCTGGATCGGCGAGCGCGAGCTCGCCGATCTCGCCGTTGCCGCCGAGGACGCCGGATTCGACGCGGTGTCGATGACCGACCATCCCTTCCCGTCCGATGACTGGCTAGCGGTCGGCGGCCACCACTCCTTCGACCCGTTCGTCGCGCTCAGCTTCATGGCCGCGCGCACGTCCCGGATCCGCATGCTGACGAACCTCGTCATCGCCGCGTACCGCAACCCTTACCTCGCCGCCAAGTCGGTGGCGAGCCTGGACCTGCTCTCCGGCGGGCGGCTGACCCTGGGCCTGGGCGCGGGCTACCAGGCGGCCGAGTTCAGTGCCCTCGGCGCGGAGTTCGAGGATCGGGGTCGGCGGTTCGACGCGGCGATGGAGGCGATGCGCGCCGCCTGGTCCGGGGAGACGGTCACCGTGACGGAGGGGTACTTCCCGGCCCACGGCCACACGGCCCTGCCCCGGCCCGCCCAGCGGCCGCACCCCCCGGTGTGGATCGGCGGCAACAGCGGGCGCGCCCGGCGCCGCGCCGCGCAGCACGCCGACGGATGGATGCCGTTCCAGCAGCCGCCGGCCCAGGCGGCCATCACCGGTACGGACGCCCTCACCACGCTCGAAGAGTTGGCCGAGCGGGTCGCCGAACTGGACCGCATGCGGCTCGAGTCGGGGCGTCCCGACCCGCTCGACGTCTGCTTCGCCCCGCACGGACTCGGCAGTTCCGAGCAGCTCATCGGGTTCCTCGAGGAGCGGTCGCGGACCTGCGCGGAGGCGGGTGTCACCTGGATCACCTGGGAGTCGAAGGCCCGATCGGTCGACCAGTGCCTGGCCGACATCGCCGCCGTCGGGACGCATCTGCGCCGTACGCGCTCCGCGGAGGCTCAGCCGGCCGGGGGAGTGCGGCGATGAGCGGGCAGGAGCGGCCGGGAACGGCGGGACGGACCGGAGACCCCAGCACGACGGCCGTCGTCTGCGTGGAATGCCAGCAGGGCGTGCTGGGTGAGGACTCGGTCCTGCCCGCGTTGCGTGACGACGCCCGGCGGGTGCTGCCGGGCATCGAGCGCCTGGTACGGGCGGCGCGCGGCCTGGGTGTGCGGGTCGTCCACGCGACGTTCGAGGGCGGTCTCGGCGCAGGCGAACCCGGCCCGGCGCCGCTGTGGCGGACACTCGGTGCACGCACGGCCGGGTGGGCGCCGGGGCTTCCGGCCACGACCGTCCTCACGGAGCTCTACTCGCCGGACGACCTCGTCCTGCCCCGCCACCACGGGTTGTCCCCGGCTTGGGGCACGGAGCTGCTGCCGGTTCTGCGTACGCACGGCGTGCGCACGATCGTCCTCGCGGGCGTGTCCCTGAACGTGGCTCTTCCGCTCACTGCCGGAGAGGCCGCGCACTGGGGCTTCGGAGTGGTCGTTCCCCGGGACGCGGTGATGGGGACCCCGGCCGAGTACGGCGAGCTCGTGCTGGCCCACACGATGGCGATGCTCGGCCGGATCACCACCGTCGACGACCTGGTGGCCGACTGGGAGAAAAGCCGGCTCCACGAGACCTGGAGTGGTTGAACATGAGCAGCGATAGCGACCAGCACCCAGCCCCGATTCTCGACGGTATCCGCATTGTCGAACTGGCGGCGTGGACCTTCGTTCCCTCGGCCGGAGCGGTGCTTGCCGACTGGGGCGCCGACGTCATCAAGATCGAACACCCGGAGACGGGTGACCCACAGCGCGGGTTGATCAATTCAGGCATCGTGGCCGGCGCCGGCGGCGTCAACCACTTCGTCGAACAGCCCAACAGGGGCAAGCGCAGTGTCGGCGTGAACGTGTCCATCCCGGACGGTCTCGAGGTCTTGTACAAGCTCGTCGAGTCCGCGGACGTGTTCATCACGAACCTCCTCCCGGACTCCCGGACCCGGCTCGGGGTCGATGTCGAGGAGATCCGGGCCCGCAACCCGCAGATCGTGTACGCGCGCGGCCACGGCTACGGGTCCAAGGGTCCGGAGGCGGAGCGCGGAGGGTTCGACCTCGCGGCGTACTGGTCGCGAGGCGGCATCGCCGACGCCTACGCCCCGCTCGGCGACGACTACCCGCCGGTCCAACGCCCGGCCTTCGGCGACCTGTTCGGCGGGTTCGCGCTCGCGTCGGGCGTTGTCGGCGCGTTGCTGCGCCGAGAGCGGACCGGGACGACCTCGGTGGTCGACGTCTCGCTGCTGGCGACCGCGATGTGGCAGCTGGCGCCCGACATCGTCGCGGCGAAGATCATCGGCCGGCCGGTGCCGAAGTACGACCTCGAGGACATGCCCAACCCGGTCGCGAACATCTACCGCACAGGCGACGGCCGGTTCCTGAGCCTGGTGCTCCTGCAGGCCGACCGGTTCTGGCCGGACCTGTGCGCCCGACTCGGCCGGCCCGACCTGGTCACCGACGAGCGGTTCGCCACGGCCCCGGCACGGTTCCAGAACCGTCGTGAGTGCATCGCGGAGCTACGGCGGACGTTCGAGTCGCAACCGCTGGCGCACTGGGAGGAGAAGCTGCGCGGGTTCGACGGCGTCTGGGACGTCATGCGGAACGCGCTGGAGGTGCACGACGACCCGCAGGCGGTCGCCAACGGCTACCTGCCGCAGCTGACCGACGGTAACGCCAACGAGTTCGCGCTGGTCGACAGCCCAGTGCAGTTCGACGAGCGGCCGAACGCCCAGCGCCCGGCGCCGGCGCACGGCGAGCACACCGAGCAGGTCCTGCTCGACGCGGGCTACGACTGGGACAAGATCATCGCGCTCAAGGAGAACGGGTCGATCTTGTGAGCGGCCGGGCCGGGCGCACAAGGGAGCCCGGCCCGAACCGACCTAGACGCCCATCGGAAAGGCACCGCGGATGGCAGCAGACAGGGAACTGGCGGGGCGCACCGCACTGATCACCGGCGGGGTCCGGGGGATCGGGGCGGCGATCGCGGCCCGGCTGGCGACGGCCGGAGCGAACGTGGCCCTGTTCGACAAGGCGGCGGAGCCGCAGGCGGGTTCGGGATCCACCGCGACCGAGCGGGTGGAGGCGGCCGGCGGGCGGGCCCTGACGATCGTCGGCGACCTGCGCCGCGACGAGGACGTGGAGTCCGCGGTCGCGCGTACTGTGGCCGAGTTCGGTGGGCTCGACATCGTCGTGAACAACGCCGCCGCCTTCGACACGACGCCGACCGCGGCCATCTCCATGAAGCGCTACGACCTGCTGCACGGCGTCAACACGCGCGGCAGCTTCCTGGTGAGCCGTACGACCTTGCCGCACCTGGAGAAGTCACCGGCGGCGCACATCCTGTCGGTCTCGCCGCCGCTCACGCTCGACCCCAGCTGGCTCGGCGCACACCTGGCCTACACCGCCTCGCGGTACGCCGTCAGCCTGGCCACCCTGGGCCTCGCGCACGAGCTCGCCGAGCGCGGCATCGCCGCGAACTCGCTGTGGCCGAGCACCTCGATCGGGACCGAGGCGATCCGGGTCATCCTGGGCGAGGACGTCGCCGCCCGCCGCTCGCGCCGGCCGGAGGTCATGGCGGACGCGGCGTTCGCCATCCTGCGCCGGGACCCGCGCTCGTGCACCGGCAACCTGTTCACCGACGAGGAAGTGCTGCGCTCCGAGGACGTCACCGACTTCGCGCCGTACCGGCTCGGCGACAGCGACGACGAGCTGGAGGCGAGTTGGTTCCTGCCCGGAAGCAGCGCCCGATGAGCAGCCCGGCCGAGCAGGCCGGTCCGGAACCGGCGCCCGAGCAGGCCCACGCCGTGCTCCACTGCAACCTCAACACCGTCGACCTCGCGACTTCCGAGCCCTTCTACACGACGGTGTTCGGGCTGCAGCCCCGCATGCGCTCGGTGAGCACCGACTCCGACGCCACCCCGATGGGCCTCGGTGAGAGCACGGCCAGCGATACCTGCTTCCTGTACGACCGGCGCGGACCGCGGGCGGCGCCGGCCCTGGAACTGGTCGAGTGGCGCCGGCCGGTGACCGTGCCGTCCGCCGGGCCCACGGGAACCGGATTCGCCGCGGTCGGCTACCGCGTCCCGTCGCTGGCCGCGGTGTCCGGCCGGCTCGCGGGTCGCTCCGAGACGGCCGCGGAGCCGGCAAGAGTGCGGGGACGGCTGCGTCCGGCGTTGCGCACGACGGACGCGGACGGCGTCCCGGTCGAGATCGTCGAGATCCCGCCGGCTCCCGGCGATCCCGACGGCGGACTGTTCTCCCATGAGCGGCTGCACTGTCGCGACCTCGGCCGTACCGTCGAGTGGTACGCCGCGATCGGGTTCGCCCTTCGGCCTGGTGAGGTTGTGGACGGTCCGCCGAGCGCCTCGCTGGTACTGCCGGAGGATCCCACTTTCTCGCTGGAGTGCGACGAGCACCCGGCCCTGTCCGGCCCGCCGGCCGGACGGGCGGCGAACACCCAAGGGGTCTACCGGATCGCGCTCGCCGTCGACGACGTACGCGCGGCGCACGCGGCGCTGAGCGAGGTCGCGGCGGGGCTGCCGGAGCCGGTGTTCATCCCGATGCCCGATACGCCGACCGGCGGGTTCACCGTCCTGTTCCTCGCCGATCCCGATGGCGCGGTCGTCGAGTTGGTCGAGCGGCCGAGGGCGTCGGTCCGCCGGCCTGGCGAGCCTCGCTGACGCCCGGATGGACGACCGCAGTTGGCGTATTCGTCAAAACCGACCGCAGGCGCTGCCGTCCACGTGCATCACACGGTCTTGACCTGTGGAAGCGGTCTCTAGCACGGTATTTGACGCTTTCGTTGACAAGCTGCTTCCGCCCGCTTATCGTTCGTCGAAGCCGGCGAGGGGAGATCGATGAGTGGCACGGCGTCTGTCGTCCTTCTTCCAGCTGACGAACGGGAGCCACGGTCATGACCGCGGCGCTGACCGAGGAGCAGCAGGAGCTGCGGGCGGTTGTCCGGGCGCTGTTCGACAAGGAGTCCCCGGAGCCGGCCGTACGGGCGACGATGGAGACCGCCGCCGGGTACGAGCCCGGCTTGTGGCAGACCATGGCACGCGAGCTGGGCCTGCAAGGGCTTGCGATCCCGGAGCGGTACGGCGGCGCAGGCGCGGGGTGGGTCGAGCAGGGCCTGGTCTTCGAGGAGATGGGGCGCGCCCTTGTGTGCGCGCCCTACCTGTCCACCGTCGGTCTCGCCGTGCCCGCGCTGCTGGCGAGTGGTGACGCCGCGGCGGCCGAGCGCTGGCTCCCGGGCATCGCCGAAGGCCGGGTGGTCGCGACTGCCGCCGTCACCGGGACGATGCGGCGGGACCACGGCGATGTACCGCTGACCGCTACTCGGGACGGTGCCGGCTGGCGTCTCGCCGGCGCCGAGCCGTACGTGCTCGACGGCGGTGTCGCCGACCTGCTGCTCATGCTCGCCCGGACCGACGGCGGAGTCGGGCTCTTCGCCGTCGAGGCCGCCGCGGACGGGATGCGGGTGACCACCCCGCGCACCTCCGACCGGACCCGCCGGATCGCCCGAGTGGAGCTGTCCGGCACCCCCGGCGAGCTGATCGGCCGGGACGGCGGGGGATGGGATATCGCCCGGCAGGTGCTGCCGCGCGCGGCCGCCGCGCTCGCCTGCGAGCAGGTCGGTGGCGCTGCCCGAGCGCTGGAGCTCGCCGTGGAGTACGCCCGCACACGCGTGCAGTTCGGCCGGCCCATCGGATCGTTCCAGGCGGTCAAGCACCGCTGCGCCGACATGCTGGTGGCGGTAGAGACGGCGCGTTCGGCGGCATGGGCGGCCGTATCGGCCGCCGACCGGGACGGACCGGATCTGCCCCTGGTGGCGAGCCTCGCTCGCGCGGTCTGCTCCGACGCCTACGCGCGCTGCGCCTCCGACTGCGTCCAGGTCCACGGCGGAATCGGCTTCACCTGGGAGCACCCCGCGCACCTGCACGTCAAACGGTCCCGCGGCTCCGCGGTGCTCCTCGGGACCGCGCGTGAGCACCGCACACTGATCGGCGAGCTGGCGCCCGTGCTCGGCCCCCGCCGCCAGGAAGGAGTGTGACATGACCAGGCAGATACCACTGGCCGAGGACCTGTTCACCTGGCCGGCGGAACAGCCGGCCCTCATCGGGGGGCGGTCGTCCGACGGGCAGATCGTCTTCCCCTACCGCCGCTACCGCATCGTCGGCGGCGTCCGGGAGGAGCTCGAACGCGTCGAACTGCCCCGTCGGGGCAACCTGTGGACCTTCACCACGCAGCGCTTCCGGCCGCCGTCGCCGCCGTACGCCGGCGACGACGACCCGGAGACGTTCCAGCCGTTCGCGGTCGGCTACATCGAGCTTCCCGGCGCGGTGCGCGTCGAGGCCCGGCTTACCGAGGCCGACCCGGAGAAGCTGGCCATCGGCGAGGAGATGGAGCTGCGGATCCTGCCGTTCGGCACCGACGACGAGGGCAACCAGATCATGTTCTACGCCTTCGCCCCCGTGAACGAGGGAGGACACGACGATGGCGTCCAGTGACATAGCGATCATCGGGGTGGGGCTGCACCCGTTCGGCCGGTACCCCGGTAAGTCCGCGCTCGAGATGGGCGAGGAAGCGGTGTTCGAGGCGCTCACCGACGCGGGCGTCGAGTGGCCCGCGATCCAGGCGCTCTACGCGGGCAGCATGGAGGTCAAGAACCCCGAAGCGATCGTCGGCCTGCTCGGCCTGACCGGCATCCCCGGGCGCGCCGTCTTCACCGGTTGCGCCACGGGCGCGACATCGCTGGCCATGGCCGCCAACGCCATCCGGCTGGGCGAACACGACCTGACCATCGCGATCGGGCTAGACAAGCACCCGCGCGGTGCGTTCTCCGACCACCCGTCGGTCTCCGGGCTGCCGGACTGGTACGGCGAGCTCGGGTTGTTCCTCACCACCCACTTCTTCGGCATGAAGATCAACCGCTACATGCACGACTTCGGGATCACGCCGATGACGCTGGCACGGGCCGCGGCGAAGGCCCTGCGGAACGGGGCGGCGAACCCTCGTGCGTGGCGGCGCAAGCCGCTCACCGAGGACGAGATCCTCACCTCGCAGTACCTCAACTACCCGCTGACCCAGTACATGTACTGCGGTCCGAACGAGGGCGCCGCCGCGGTCGTGCTGTGCCGGGCCGACCAGGCGCACCGGTACACCGACACTCCGGTCTACCTGCGGGCCAGCACGTTGTTCTCCCGGCGGGAGGGCGCCTTCGAGCTGCTCAGCCCCGCGTTGCCGCTGGAGTCCGCGCCGAGCCCGACGGTCTTCGCGTCCCGGGCCGCGTACGAGCAGGCGGGCATCGGCCCCCAGGACGTCGACGTGATCCAGCTGCAGGACACCGACGCCGGATCGGAGATCATTCACCTGGCGGAGAACGGGTTCTGCCAGGACGGCGAGCAGGAGGCGTTGCTGGCGGCTGGCGAGACCGAGATCGGGGGCCGGCTTCCGGTGAACACCGACGGTGGGCTGCTCGCCAATGGCGAGCCGGTCGGCGCCTCGGGGCTGCGGCAGATCTATGAGCTCGTCACCCAGCTGCGCGGCCGGGCCGGAGACCGCCAGGTCGACGGCGCCAGGGTGGGATACGCCCACCTGTACGGCGCGCCCGGTACGGCCGCGGTCACGATCCTCTCGCGGTGAGCGTTCCCATGGATGACGCGGAGGACGCGGCCGACGCCGAGCCGGTGGAGCGGTTCCGCGCCGAGGTTCGCGAGTGGCTGCGGAGCGCGCCGCGGCCGGGGGGACTGCACGACTACGGGCCGACCCCGACGGCGGCGGATATTCCGGCCGGCCGTGAATGGCAGCGCACGCTCGCCGCGGCGGGATACGCCTGCCTGCACTGGCCACGGCGGTGGGGCGGCCGCGAGGCCACGGTCGCCGAGCAGGCGGCCTTGGCCGAGGAGGCCGCCCAGGCCGGCGTGCCACGCCAGCTCAACATCGTCGGTCCGGATCTGGTCGGGCCCGTCCTGATGGCCTTCGGGACGCAGGCGCAGTGCGACCGGTACCTGCCCCGGATCCGTACCGGGGAGGACATGTGGTGCCAGCTGTTCTCCGAGCCCGACGCCGGCTCCGACCTGGCCGCGGTCCGCACCCGGGCCCGCCGTACCGAGACGGGGTGGGTCGTCGACGGCCAGAAGGTGTGGACCAGCGGCGGCGACGGCGCCGAGTACGGACTCCTGCTGGCCCGTACGGGCGGCCCCGGCCACGGCGGGTTGTCGGTGTTGGTGGTGCCGATGGAGGTTCCCGGCGTGGCGGTCCGGCCACTGCCGCAGATGGACGGCGAGAGCAAGTTCAACGAGGTGTTCCTCACCGGCGTCGAACTGGCCCCGGACGCGCTGGTGGGCGAGGAGGGCCAGGGCTGGCGGGTCGCGACGGCGACCCTCGGCCGGGAACGGCTGTCCCTGGGCGCCAACGCGGTCGGCATGTTCCGTGCCCTCGATGACCTGGTGGCCGCCGCCCGCGTTCGCGGCCGGCTCGATCAGTACCTGAGGGAGCAGGTCGTGGATCTGTGGATCCGGGCCTGGCTGCTGCGCGCCACCTGGGAACGGGCGATCGCGGAGGGTGCGGAGCCCGGCGCGCCGTCGTTCTCCGTGCTGAAGCTGCTGACCTCCGAGACCCAGCGCGCCATCGGTGATCTCGGCGTCGAGGCGCTGGGCCCGGACGCGATGTGGTCCGAGGACGACGAGCCCCTCGTACGCCGGATGCTCGTCGGCCACGCCCAGACGATCCTCGGCGGCACGAGCGAGATCCAGCGCAACATCCTCGCCGAGCGGGTGCTGGGGCTGCCCCGCGAGCCCGCGCGGCCGACGTGAGCGCGGCTGGCCTCGCCGACCTCATCCGGCCCGGCTCGCTGGTCGCGCTCGGCGACGGCGTCGGCGCCCCGCGTCAGGCCTCCGCCGAGCTCAGTGAGGCGGCGGCGCGGGCCGGCGGGGTCCGGCTGCTACTCGGCTGGACGCCGGCAGCCGATCCATCGCTCGACCTGACCGCGTTCGCCGACGTGCGTACCGTGATGCCCGGCTGGGGACTGCGGCGAGCCGTGGACGCCGGCCTGGTGCGTGCCCTCCCGGTCCGGCTGTCCGCGGTACCGGCGCTGCTGCATGGACCGCTCAGACCGGACGTCCTGCTCGCCACCGTCGTGCCGCGGCCCGGCGGCGGCCTGTCCTTCGGCACCGAGGTGACCTGGATGCGTGCCGCCGTCGACGCCGGAGCCCGGGTGGCCGCGGTCGTCGCCCGGCGGTCGCCGTGCTGCGATGCCGGGCCGGCGCTGCCCGACGACCGGGTCGTGGTCGTGGGCGAGACCGACGAACCGCCGGTCACGCTCGCCTTCACCGCTCCCGGGCCGGAGCACCGGGCCATCGCCGAGCACATCGCCGGCCTGGTGCCGGAGGGAGCGCGGCTGCAGGTCGGACCGGGCTCGCTCGGCACCGCCGTCCTCGACGCGGTACGCGCCCCTGTGCGCGTCGACTCCGGCCTGCTCCCCGACGCCGTGGTGGACCTCGACCGGCGCGGGATGCTCGTGGGCTTGCCGACCGCCACCTACCTCGCCGGCGGCCCGCGGCTGTTCGAATGGGCGGCCGGGCGGCCTCTGCTGCACCGCCTGGAGTACACCCACGACCTGGGCCGGCTGTCCACCGGGGCGCCGCTGATCGCGGTGAACACCGCGCTCCAGGTCGACGACCAGGGTCAGGTCAACGTCGAGGGCCTGCCGGGCGCGGCTGTCGGCGGCATCGGCGGGCACCCCGACTACGCGGTCGCCGCCACCCGCTCGGTCGGCGGCCTGAGCATCGTCGCGGTTCCCGCCGCGCACCGCGGGCGCCCCACCCTGGTGGAGCGGCTCTCGGCTCCGGTGAGCACCCCGGGGCATGACGTGGACGTCCTGGTCACCGAGGACGGCGCCGTGGACCTGCGCGGCCTCGACCGCAGCGAGCGGGCCCAGGCGATCCGCGGCCTCTGGGACCCCACCGGCGACCGTGTCCTGCCGGGTCCTTCCCGGCAATGACGGGGCGGAACTGAGTCCTGGGTCGCAGGGTCAGCGCAGCGCCGACCCCCAGGCCGTCCCGGCGCGCAGCGTCGCCTTGTCGACCTTGCCGCCGGGGTTGCGCGGGAGCGCGCCGGGCCGTACGGCCACGTACTGCGGCACCTTGAAGTCGGCGAGGAGACCCCGGGCGTAGGCCACCAGGTCGGCGGCCTCGACGACCTGGCCCGGCCGGGGGACGACGACGGCGCCGACCTTCTGGCCCATCATCTCGTCGGGGACGCCCACGACGGCCACCTCGGCGATCGAGGGATGACCGGCGAGGACGCGCTCCACCTCGACGCTGTAGACGTTCTCTCCACCGCGGTTGATCAGGTCGGTGCGCCGGTCGAGGATGTGCACTCGTCCGGCCTGGTCGACGCGTACGAGGTCGCCGGTGCGCAGCCACCCGCCGGCGAGCGTCTCGGCCGTGGCCTGCGGGCGACCCCAGTAGCCGCTCATCAGCTGCGGCCCGCGTACCAGGAGCTGGCCGACGCCCTGCGCGGCCTCCGGGCCGAGCAGCCGCAGCTCGGTCGCGGCCACCGCGGTGCCCACCGAGTCGGCGTGGGCCACCACCTCGGAGTGGTCGAGCCCGGTGACGCAGGCCGCTTCAGTGAGGCCGTAGCCGGGCGCGAGCCGGGCCGCCGGGAACGCATCGATCAGGGCGCGAACCTGGGCCGGCGGCGTGGGGGCGGCGCCGTAGCTGAGCAGCCGGACGCGCGAGACGTCGAGGCCGCCGAAATCCGGGTGCCGCAGGGCATGCCAGTACATGGCCGGCACGCCGTTGAGGACGTCGATGCGCTCGTCGTGGATCGCCCGCAGCCAGCCGGCCACATCGAACGACGGCATGATCACTGCGGCGCCACCGGCGGCGAGCGCGGGGATCCACTGCATGCCGCAGGCGAGGATGTGGAACAGCGGCGCGGCGACGAGGTTGCGCGTCGGCTCGGCGAGACGCAGCCTCAGCGCGCGCCGGCACTGTTCGGCCGCCGACAGCAGCGCCCGGTGCGAGAGCATCGCGCCCTTGGGCCGTCCGGTCGTGCCGCTCGTGTAGAACAGCGCGGCCAGTGCCTCGGGATCGTCGGTGGCGCGCTGGACCGGGCGGCCGTCCGGCAGCGGAGCGCTGTCGTCGAGCGCGATTCTGGCGCCACAGTCCTTGGTGATGTAGTCGACCTCCGGCGTCGCGAGCCGGGTGTTCACCGGGACCGGCACGGCGCCCGCCAGGGTCGCGCCGAGCACCGCGAGGCACCAGTCGGCGCCGTTGGGCAGCCGTATCGCCACCCGGTCGCCGGGCCCGACTCCCGCCTCGGCCAGGCCGCCGGCCACCCGGGTGGCGGCGTCCCACAGTTGCGCGTAGTCCAGCCGCCGGCCGGTGGCCAGGTCGACGACGGCTTCGGCCCTCGGCGTGCGGTCGACGGTGGCGCGCACGAGCGCGCCGAGGCTCGGGGCGAGCCCGGCGAACCGCATCCCGTGCGACCCGACGGTGGTGCCGTGGTCCAGTGCGGCGGGGCCGGGTGAGGGGATGCCTGGGCCGGTCATACGCCCATGCGGTCGAGCAGCCGCTCATGGTAGACGGCGGGCCCGCCGAACAGCAGCTGGGAGGACTTCGCCCGCCGGAAGTACAGGTGCGCGGGATGCTCCCAGGTGAAGCCGATGCCGCCATGGACCTGGATGTTCTCCGCGGCGACGAACATGAACGCCTCGGAGCAGACGACGTGGGCCACCGCCGCCGCCACGCCGGCCGGGGGCGCGCCTTCGACGCCGGCGATGGCGTTGGCCGCCTCCGCTGCGGCGGAGGCGGCCAGCTGCACGCGCGTGAACATGTCCGCGCACCTGTGCTTCACCGCCTGGAACGACCCGATGGGGCGGCCGAACTGCACCCGCTCGCGCGCGTACGCGACGCTCGCCTCCAGACACGCGCGGGCCCCGCCGACCTGCTCGGCGGCCAGCGCCGCGGTGGCCAGATCCAGCACCCGATCGACGATCGGTCCCGCGCTCCCGGTCCGCCCGACGGGGACGGCCGGCGTGTCGGTGAAGGTGAGCCTGGCGAGCCGGCGCGTGGGGTCGAGCGTGCGCAGCGGGGTCCGGGTCAGCCCGGCGTCGCCGGTCACGGCGAACAGCCCGGGACCGGCGACGGTGCGCGCGACGACAAGTAGGAGGTCGGCGGTTGCGCCGTCCAGCACGAAACACTTCTCCCCGCGCAGCCTCCAGCCGGCGTCGGTCCGTACGGCCTCGGTGGCGAGGCCGTCGGTCCGCCAGGCGCCATCGGCCTCGGCGACGGCCAGGGTCGCGGTCGTCTTGCCGCCGGCGATCCCGGGCAGGTGGGCGGCCTGGGCGGCCGCGTCGCCGGACGCCATCAGCGCGGACCCGGCGAGGACCACGGTGGACAGGAACGGGCTGGGCAGCAGGGTGCGGCCCATCTCCTCGAGCACCACCCGCAGCTCGACGAACCCATAGCCGTCGCCACCGTGCTCGGTGGGGAGCGCCAGGGACTGCAGTCCGAGCTGCTCGGTCATCTGGCGCCACACCGTGTCGTCGTAGCCGCCCTCGGACTCCATCAGCCGGCGGACCTGCTGCTCGCCGGACTTGGCGGCGAGGAACTCCCGTACGGAGCCGCGCAGTTCGTCCAACTCGCTCTGGGTGGTGGTCTCGCTCATGCCGTACCTCCCGACCGCTTGAGCTCGCGGAACGGCGACCGGGTGTCGATGCCGGGTTCCTTGGGGAGGCCGAGCACGCGCTCGGCCAGGATGTTCTTCATGATCTCCTCGGTGCCGCCGAGAATCCGCAGCGCCGGCGTTGACAGCAGCAACTCGTTCCAGGAGTAGGCACCCCACTCGCCGGTGTCGGCGATGAGCCGGGGCCCGACGATCTCGGCGGCGAAGTGCGCGCCGCGGGTGAGGTTCTGCGCGTACATCAGCTTCGACACCGACGCCTCTGGCCCGGGCTGCCGGCCCGCCTGCATCCGCCGCAGCGCCTGGTGGTTGAGGTACTCCGTGGCGGTCAGGTCAGCCACCAGCTCGGCCAGCCGCCGGCGCGACGCGGCATCCTCCAGCCGCCCGTTGGCCTTGAGCAGGGCGGTGAGGAACGGCAGCGACACCGCCCGCGCGGCAGGGCCGGCACCCTCGCCGCCGACGGTCGCGCGCTCGTTCATCAGGGTCGTCAGAGCGACCCGCCAGCCGTCGTCGACCTCGCCGAGCCGGTGGTCATCGGGGACCCGGACGTCGGTGAGGAAGACCTCGTTGAAGTCGGCTCCGCCGCTCATCTGCCGCAGTGGGCGGACCTCGACGCCGGGGGCGGACATGTCGATCAGGAACGCCGTGATGCCCTTGTGCTTCGGCTGGTCCGGATCGGTACGGCAGAGCGCCATACCGATGTGGGCGTGCTGGGCGATCGAGGTCCAGACCTTCTGGCCGGTGATCACCCACCCGTCGCCGTCGCGGACGGCCCGGGTCGCCAGGCTCGCCAGGTCGGAACCGGCGCCGGGCTCACTGAACAACTGGCAGGCGATGACCTCGCCGGAGTACATCGCCGGGAGGTAGCGGTCCTTGATGTGGCCCTGGGCGTGCGCGAGGATCGTCGGCCCGATCATGCCGAGACCGATCACCGAGAGCACCCCGGTATCGGGCACCTCGTACTCCGCCTCGATCCCGTCGTAGACCAGGTCGTGCACCGTGGACAGCCCGCGCCCGCCGTACTCCGGCGGCCCGGTGATCCAGCCGAACCCGGCCTCATGACGGCGGCGCTGCCACGAGCGCGCCTCCGCCACCTTCGCCGCGTCGACGTCTGGCGGATCGGTGCTGAAGTACGCGATCTGGTCCGGCCCGGTGCCCCATTCGAGCTCGGTGCCCGAGGTCGCCTGTCGCGTCACGTTCGCGTCCAGGAACCGGCGGACCTCCGCCACGAAGACGTCCATTTCACCGGACATGACGGCTCTCCCTCACAACTCGACGACAGGGTGCACGTCGGCCCCGGCCAGCAGTGCCGCGCCGGCCGACTCCGCGAGCGCCATATGACCCCCGAGCAGGGCATCCAGTGCCGCGGCGCGGGTGACGTGCCGGTGCAGCTCGCTTTCCTGGGACAGACCCATCGCGCCGCACACCTGCACGGCATGCCGCATGACCTGTGCCTGGGCCCGGCCGGCCTGCAGCTTCGCCGCGGCCGCCGCCCACCCGCCGCCGTCGGCGCCACCGGCCGCGGTCCACGCGGCGTCCAGCACCGCACGGGCGGCGGTGACCGCCACGTACGCTTCCGCCAGCCGGTGCCGCACCGCCTGGAACGACGCGATCGGGCGCCCGTACTGCACGCGGTCGGTGGTGTGCGCGGTGGCCAGCGTCAGCGCCGACTCGCACACCCCGATCATCTCGGCGGCGAGCGCGCGACGCCCGGCGGCCACGGCGCGGGTCCAGGCTTCCGGCGCTGGGGGGCCGCTGCCCGGCGGCCGGGGGCCGGCCACGGTGTGCCAGGTCGATCCGAGGTCGAACCCGGTGGCCGGGCCGCCGGCCGCGGCGAGGTCGGTGGCCGCCACGGTGACCAGCACCGTCCTGCCCTCGGCTGTGGCGGGCACGACGACCTCGTCGACGCCGTGGAGCGGCCCGAGGAGCACCCCCCATAGCGGCCCGTCGAGCGGCGCGGGATCGGCGCCCTCGGCCGGGTGCGGGTAGAGCAGCGCGCGGGAACCGGCAGCCGGGGGCAGCGCCGGGTCGAGCTCGGCTAGCAGCACGTCGTCGAGAGCACGGGACGAAACCAGCGCGCGGCCGTGCTCGGTGAACAGCAGGGTCGTGGCGGTCGCCGGGTCGTCGGCGAGCACCTCGGCCCAGCCGAGCGCGTCCAGCGCGGGGCCGAGCTCGCCACCTGCGGAAACCGAGGCGAGCAGCTCGCGCAGTGACCCGGCGAGCAGCTCGGTGGTCGCGGCGTCCAACGCCGTGCCGGTCATGCGCCCCGCTCCTTCGGAAGGTTCAGGACGTGGTCCGCGAGGATCGTGCGCTGCACTTCGGCCGAGCCGCCCATGATCGTTGAGGCGCGGCTGTACCACCAGTCGGCGCGCCACTCCTCGACCTCCGGTGGACCGCCGAGCACGAACTCCGCGCCCAGCAGGTCGCGGGCCAGGTCGTGCAGGCCCGTCTCCGCGGTCGCCAGCAGAACCTTGTCGACACTGGCCTCCGGTCCGACCGCCTCGCCGGCCGCGAGCCGGCGTACGGTCTGGGCACTGCGGGCCCGCAGCGCGACCAGATCGGCGTAGCACTCGCCCACGCGGCGCGCGGACCCGTCGGGCAGCCGGTGTCCATCGCGGGCGGTCAGCATGTCGCGCAGCTCCCGCAGCCGCCGCAGCGCGACCGTCGCGCTCAGCCAGGCGAACATCGCCCGCTCGAACTGCAGCAGGTACATCGCCACGGCCCAGCCTTCGCCCTCGGCGCCGACCAGCCGCGAGGCGGGTACGCGCGCGTCGTCGAAGAACACCTCGGCCAGCTCGTTGCGCCCGCTGGCCAGCGCGACCGGGCGTACCGAGACCCCGGGCGCGTCGGCGTCGACGAGGACCATCGTCAGCCCCCGGTGTCGGCTCTCCGGACTGCCGGTGCGGACCAGGCACATCAGTCGGCGCGCGGTCGCACCGTGACTGGTCCAGAGTTTCTGTCCGGAAAGGACGTAGGAGTCACCGTCGCGGCGGGCGCGGCAGCGCAGGGCGGCGAGGTCACTGCCGGCCTCCGGTTCGGAGAAGCCCTGACCCCACCACTCCTCCCCGCGCAGATAGGCCGGCAGCAGCTCGGCGGCCAGGTAGGGGGCGAAGCGCACCAACGGCGGACCCAGCGTCTCGAGCATGAGGACCGGCTCGGGGACCGGCAGTCCCGCCGCGGAGAGCTCCTCGTACAGCACCGCGCGGTGCCGCTCGTCGCCGGCCAGCCCGCCGGCGGCCTCTGGCCAGCCGTACCTGTTCCAGCCGTCGCGGTGCAGCGCGCCCATCAGCATCCCGTGGCCGCGGATTCGCTCCTCGGTGGTCGTATAACGCGCCCCGCGCCAGCGATCCAGCCGCGGCTCCGCGCCCAGGTAAGCTCGCAGGGCCTGCCGGTACGCGTTGAGGTCGGTCGCCAGGCCGGAGGCCCCCACGGCCGGTCGCACCTGGGCGCTCACCGCGCCTGCCGCTCCCCGGCGGCGCGCGAGCGCTCGCGGAAACGGGTGACGAGCGCCTGGTGCTCCGGGGTGTCGAAGGAGCTGTACTCCTCCGCGAGCGCGTACTCCAGCACCCCGGCGATCGCTCGCTTCATGTGCATGTTCAGCGCGCGCTTCGTGCTCTGCACCGCCTGAGGTGGCTGGGCCGCCAGCTTCTCGGCCAGCGCCAGCGCTTGGTCCATGAGTTCGCCGTCGGGCACCATGCGGTTGGCCAGTCCGATCTCGACCGCCTGGGCGGCCGGGATGCGCTGGCTGGTCAGCAGGTACTCCTTGGCTCGGAGCATCCCCATGAGCAGCGGCCACGTCGGCGCGCCCCCGTCGGCGGCGGTGAGCCCGACGCCCACATGGGGGTCGGCGATGAAGGCGCTCTCGGCAATGAGGACGATGTCGCTGCAGACGGCGAGGTTGCAGCCCAGCCCAACGGCGGGCCCGTTCACCGCGGCCACGACGGGCAACGGGAAGTCGACCATCTCGGTGAGCAGCCGCCGCGCCCCGTCGATCTCCTGACGGCGCAGGTCCCGGTCCTCCCACAGTTCGACGAAGTGGTCAAAGTCCCCGCCCGCGCTGAAGGAACGGCCGGCGCCGGTGAGGACGACGGCGCGGGCCTGCGGATCGTCGGCGAGGTGCCGCCAGACCTTGATGAGGGCGCCGTGCAGGGCTTCGTTCGTGGCGTTCAGCGCCTCGGGGCGGTTGAGCGTCACGACGCGCACCGGGCCTCTCACCTCGACGAGAAGCTCCGGCGCGAAGGGGTTCTCCACTGGCACTCCCTATGTCCCTGGGTGGAACCGGCTCGGTCCCTCCGGCCTCAGCCGTCGATGCCTGCTCGACGGACATGTCAACCCGCAAACGTCCGTGTCGCACGCTGCACCAGCGCGGAGACAGCGCGCGCCCGGCCCCGGTCTCATCAGAGCCATGATTGACGAATATGTCAAGTTTTCCTACGGTAGTGCTCGGCGCCGCCGGGAGGGGATCCAGGGGGGCCACGGCCGAGCCGTCCGGCGGGCCGACTGAGCGAGGGAGCGATGCGGTGCAGATGGAGGACCGGCGGTCGCTCGACGAACCGGTCGGGATCGTCACCGGCGGTGGCCGGGGCGTCGACTGTCTCGGAGGAGCACGATGAGCAGACTCGCCGTACTCGGCACCTACCTGCCACCGTGGAGCGACGACCGCGGACGCGAGGCCGGCCACGACGAGGACGCCGTCACCTTGGGTGTCGCCGCCGCCCGCGCGGCGCTGCGAGACGTCCCGGGCGAGGCCGTCCACCGGGTCGTCTTCCTCACCCGCGACCTGCCGCTGCTGGAGGGTGGCAACGGCGCCCCCCTGTTGGCGGGGATCGGCCTGTCCGCCGACACCGCCGTTGTAGAGCAGGTCGGCGGCGCGCCCGCCGCATTGGAGGCGCTGGCCGGGGCCGCGCCGGGCACGCTCGTCGTCGCG
>JAOPYL010000271.1 GCA_025964625.1 Actinoallomurus sp.
GCTCTCCTCGGGGAGTTTCTTGGCGGAGAAGACCTCCCATTCGGGGGTGCGCAGATCCGGGTACTTGTCGTCCGGTCCCGAATCGTCGCCCCCGCCTTCGAGCTTGACCCGATGGCGGCCCATCGCCTCGGCGATGTCCTCATCGCTCCACTGGTCGAGCTCCTTGAAGGCGGGCAGGTTCGTCCTCGCCCAGGGGAACATCGCAGGCCCGATCGGCTGAATGGCGGCCCAGTGCTGCTCGACCTTGGCGTCCAGGGCGCTGGCTCCGGACTGCGGCACGGCCAGCGCCGAGAGGGTCTGCGCGAACCACTGGTTGGAGGCGCCGACCACGAGAACCTTGGGGCCCTTGTCGCAGCCCTGCGGGTCGAAGGTCGCCAGGTGCGGGTGCCGGCCTCGGCAGCGCGGCAGGTTCTCCTCACCGCGTTTGCCCATGGCGTCACGGATGTTGCGGTGATCTCCGCAGTTGACGCAGACGATCTGGACGTTCGCCCCGAGGTTGCCGCCCCGGTCCTCCATCCGCAACCGAGGGTGTGAAGCCTTGGTGCATTCCCCGCCCCGGTGCACGAAGTGGCGGTACGGGAACTCGTCGAGGTGCCCGGCCGTGCACGAGAGCACGAATCGGGCCGCCACCGCGAGTGGTTTCTTCCTCTTGCACTTGTCGTGGAAGAAATGGGCCTCGTGTGGTTTGCGCGGCTTGGAGTTCTCGAACCCGAAGATCCCGGAGTCCAGGGCGCCGAGCTCGTTGCAGGCGGTGCAGCGCAGCCAACTCGGGAACGGCGTGACCGGTACCCCGACCCTGGAGGCCGGCCCGTTCGGATCCTTGTTCAGGCCCTCCATCCACGGCGCGGGCTTCAGCTCTGCCACGCTATTGCCGATGACGCCCTGCACGGCCGCCAGCAGCCTCGGCTCCGCGATCGGCAGCGCGTCCGGCAGGCCTTGGTAGTTCCAGTCGTCCAGCCCTTTGACCAGGACCGAGAACTTGGGCAGGTCCACCAGGGAACCGACGCCGCTGGTGAACATCAGATGGCTGGGCCGTACGTTGCCGACCCGGCGCTTGAAGGTGGTGGTCTCGCTCATCAAACGCCCTTCTGGTTCAGGCCGGAGTCTCCGAGCTCGTCACCGTCCGGCAGGTCGGAGTCCTCACCGGGCGGTCCGAAGGACCAGGCGGGCTCGCCGTAGAGGGGGGCGAAGATCGAGTCTCCGCCGGGGAAGAGCAGGTTGATCTCGTTCTCGGTCTCCCGCATCGACATCCCGGCCGTGAGGGTCTCCCATCTGCCGGTGCCCGCGGGCTTGAGCAGGCCCCGCAGCTGCTGTTTGTTCCAGGTCCCGTCCTGGTAGCCGAGCCGGGCCGTGCCGTTGTCCCGCTCCTTGGCCCACTTGTCCTTGATCACTCCCAGGGACTCCTCGAGGTAGCCCCGGCCGCGTTCCATCGCGACCGCCTCGGCGCGGCCGAGCAGCCGGTCGGTGATCTCCTCGACGAGCGGGCCGTCCAGGTCGACGTCGTAGGCGTCGTGGTTCCGCGAGTTCTCCTCGACGGCGTTGCGGACCGCCGCGACGAAGGTGGCGGCGGCTCCCCGGTCGATCGCCCTCCGGGTGTACGGGGTGACCGACAGGGCCTCGACCTGCCGGTAGAAGGTGGCGTGGTAGTGCTCGAAGTCCTCATAGTGCGCGAGGTCGCGCGGCCGCGACCAGTTGTAGAGCGTGACCACCAGCCCCGGCCGGGCCGCGTCACGGCCGACCCGGGATGAGGCCTGGATGTACTCGGCGGTGTTCTTCGGCTGCCCGACCATCACCATCAGCCCGAACCGCGACACGTCCACACCGACCTGCAGCATGGAGGTCGCCAGCACCGCGTCGACCGGCTGCAGCTCGGCCCGCTGCCGGTCGCCGTACCGCTGCGCGACCGGATGCGGCGGCGTGACCTTCTCGCTGGACTTGGCGTTCCGCCTGTCCTTCATGAACCGGGCCAGTTCGCCCGGGCAGTCAAAACGGCGCCGGGAGGTGTCCAGCTCGGCGTCGAAGCCGTGCTCGAGCCGCTTGAGCACGTCGCTGATGTCGCCGGAGGAGATCCGGGAGGTGAGCTCCTGGATCGTCAGCATCCCCGACCGGGTGACGATCCGGTCCGACAGGCCCTTGGCCCTGCCGTGCCGGCGGACCCGCGTGGTGACGTCGTCGTCGAGATAGCGGCGCATCCCGGCCAGCTCACGCGTGGCGTTGAAGTACCCGACCATCGTCATGTACGGGTCGGCGGCCTCACCGTACGTGTCGAAGAGCGTCTGACCGGCGAGCAACAGGATCTCCGCCAGCCGGATCTCGGCCGACTTGATGCGCACCCCGTGCGCGCAGATGCCGAGGTAGCGACGGCCCGGCGTCTCCGGCGTGACCGGCACCTGCCGGGAGAAGAACGTGTCCGCCACATCAATGACCTGCGGCGGGAACACCGCGAGGTCCCGTCCGAACACTCCGAGCACCTGTTCGCGGGCCCGCTTGGTGGTGGCCGTGGACGCCACGATCTTCGGACCGGTCAGTCCGGAGCCGTACGGCCAGCTCGTCAGCTCGGCGACGGCCGACTCGAACAGGCCGACCGTGGTGCCGAGCGCCCCGGAGATCAGGTGCAGCTCGTCCTGAATGATCAGATCCGGCGGGCGGAGCCGTACGACCGGTTGCGCGGAGACGGCAGGCAGACCGTCCTTCTTGTTGTGCTTGGTCGCGCAGCCGGTCTTGTCGTCCAGGTCGTCGTGCCGGTAGCCGTGCCGGGGGCAGCGCTGGCGGACCCGGCCGAACAGGATCCCGGCATAGCCCTTCCACGGAAGCTGGGCGAGCTTGTCGACGGTCGCGATGACCAGGCTCGGCGCGTACCGGTAGATCTCCTCGTCCACGGTGAGGATCGGCAGGCCCTCACCCGAGGCCATCCGCTTGGAGAAGGGGCAGGCGTCCACGCCCTCGCCTCTGGGGCAGTAGAGCAGGACGCGCCGCCGGGCGTCGTCGATGTTCAGGTCGCGTTCGGCGCGCAACTCCTCACCGCACCATGGGCAGGACAGGGTCTGCAGCACGTTGGCGCGCTGGCCGTGCCCGGCATCGCGCGCGTCGATGACCTGGTTCTTGGCGTCCTCGAACCAGTTCGGCGACACGCCGGCCCCGACCCACAGGCCGATGCGGAACGGCTCGTCGCCCCAGGTGCCGGGGTCCTGCCGGCGCAGCACCTCGGCCGCGCAGATCAGCGCCGCGGCCCGCTGGAACTGCTGCGCGGTGAGCAACCGCAGCGTGTACCGCATGAGCACGGCGGCGCCCGCGTCCCCGCTCCGGGCGTCCTCGCCGGAGCCGACCGTGCCCTGCAGCCGCCGGATCGCGAACGTGTACGCGGTGAGACCCAGGTACGCCTCGGTCTTACCGCCGCCGGTCGGGAAGAACAGCAGGTCCACCAGCGCGGTGTGGTCGGCGGCGCGCTCGGAATGCCCTGGGTCGGTGAGGGAGGGCAGGTTGAGCAGGATGAAGGCGAGCTGGAACGGCCGCCAGCTCGCGGCGTCCGCTCCCTGTCCTTTGATTGTGTCGTCCGCCTGCTGGTAGCTCAGGCCCTCTTCGCGGAGCGGCGCGAGCGCGGTGTGCCGCCGCTGCAACGCCATCGTCTCGTTGGCGAAATGGAAGGCCCTGAGCGCGTCGGCATGGCGGGGGTGGGCGGGATCGGTCAGCAGCTTCACCCCGGCGACGATCCGGTTCGCCGCCTGCCGTGCGTCGTACACGGCCTTGGTGGCGGCGGGCAG
>JAOPYL010000346.1 GCA_025964625.1 Actinoallomurus sp.
GGCGACCGCCTTGGGGGCGGTGATCCTGCGGTGGGTGTTACGGACCACGATCAGCCTTCCATCAGCCGGGACGCGGGGCGCGCGGCGATCCGTTCATTACGTCGGCCGGGCGGCCGTCGCGGGTGAAACGACCGGGGCGACCGTCGGCGTCAAGCCGACACCGTACCCGGCCACCGGAAAGGGCGGCAATGCGGCGGTATGCCGCGTCGCCGTTGTCCGCCGAACGGTTCCGGCGGCCCGCACGGGGCCGCCGGAACGGTCGGTCAGTACGAGCCGGTCCGCTGGGACTGGGCCCAGGCGCCGCACGGGCTCTGGTAAGTCCTCTGGATGTAGCCCAAACCCCACTTGATCTGCGTAGTGGCGTTGTTCTGCCAATCCGACCCGGCAGAGGCCATCTTCCGACCCGGCAGCGCCTGCGGGATGCCGTAGGCCCCCGACGGGTTGGCCGCGTGCGCGTTCCAGCCGCTTTCCCTGTTCCACAGGTTGACGAGGCAGCCGAACTGCGAACTCGGGCTCCACCCGAAGCCCGGCAGCATCGCCCGTGCGATCTGCTGTGCCGCCCCGGCGGGAATCGGGTCTCCCGCGCCGCCGGAGGCCGGGGGCGTGGGCTTCTTGGTGGGGGGCGGCGTGCCCTTGGTGAAGAGCATCGGCCTGCTGACCTCGTCGCGCGCGGCGCGGACGGCGAGCTTCTTCAATTGCACGCGCCGCTTGTCCGCTACGTCCTTGCGCTGCGCGTCGGTCAGCGGCGCGGGGGGCGGTACGGCGGCCTCCACCTGCCGCGTGCTGTCGCCGGGCTTCTTGCCGGAGCCGGAATCGCCGGTCATGGCCCAGGCAGCCCCTCCACCGCCGACCACGACGACCGCGGCGGCGATCGCCGCGACCTTGATCAGCTTGCGGGAGGAGCGAGGCGCGCGGCGCATGTCCTCGAAGTCAGTGGGCGGAGTGGGCTCCGCACCCGCGAGAGGCGATAGGGCGGCCGTCGCGTTCGCGTCGTGCGCGTACGGAGGCTGCTCCGGACCCGTGAGAGGCGGCAGGGCGGCCGTCGCGTTCGCGTCGTGCGCGTACGGAGGCTGCTCGGCGATCGGCGCGCCAGCGACCTTGAGGTCGTCGGACACCGGGTTCGCGGGGAAGCCGGCGTCCCACGACGCCGCCGGGGACTCCGAGCCGTCCTGTCGATCGTCTCGTCCGGCGGACCTGTACTGGTCTCCGTACAAGGCGGTCCTTCCGACCATCACACGCGCATGGGCACACGTGCGAATGCTTCACCCCCGGCCTCGGCACAGCCACGAACTTCGCGGCCGGACGAGGCCCTGAGCGGGCAGGTCCTCCCGAGGACGGCGTGCGGGGGGCGGACGCCGGGACCGGGGGGTTTCCCGCAGAGGTGCTTACGGCGCCCCACACTGCACGAAGACGGGGGGTACCCCGCAACCGGAATGACGTGACTGATCTCACGTCGAACCACACCACAGAGGGCGCAGGAGGCCGAATTCGTACCCCGAGCAGCGGCTTCACGGTTGCGGTATCGTGATGTGACGTTGGTCACAGCATTACCTAAGAGGTTTGAGCAACTCCGTTATGTCACCGAAAACGAGGCCCCCTCGGCATACCGAGGGGGCCTCCCCGACGACTCAGACGCCTACGTCGCCGAGCGTGTCGGTTACGAGGGCGGCGATCGGAGACCGCTCGGAGCGGGTCAGCGTCACGTGCGCGAACAGCGGGTGGCCCTTGAGCTTCTCCACCACCGCGACGACGCCGTCGTGGCGGCCGACCCTCAGGTTGTCGCGCTGCGCGATGTCATGGGTGAGCACGACCCGCGAGCCCGCCCCGATGCGGGACAGCACGGTGAGCAGCACCCCGCGTTCGAGAGACTGCGCCTCGTCGACGATCACGAAGGAGTCGTGCAGCGATCGGCCACGGATGTGGGTCAGCGGGAGCACTTCGAGCATGCCGCGCTCGAGGACCTCCTCGATGACCTCCGGGGTCGTGATGGCGGACAGGGTGTCGAAGACGGCCTGTCCCCAGGGCGACATCTTCTCGTTCTCGGTGCCGGGCAGGTAGCCGAGGTCCTGGCCGCCGACCGCGTACAGCGGCCGGAACACCACGACCTTGCGGTGCTGGCGGCGTTCGAGCACGGCCTCGAGGCCCGCGCACAGCGCCAGCGCCGACTTGCCGGTGCCGGCCCGGCCGCCGAGCGAGACGATGCCGACGTCCTCATCCGTCAGCAGGTCCAGGGCCACCCGCTGCTCCGCCGACCGGCCGTGCAGCCCGAACACCTCGCGGTCGCCGCGGACCAGCCGGACCGATTTATCCGGCATGACCCGTCCGAGCGCGGACCCGCTCGCGGAGATCAGCCGCAGCCCCGTGTGACACAACAGGTCACGTGCCTCATCGAGATCGAATCGCCCGGCGTCGTACAGCTCCTCCACCTGCTCGGCGCTCACCTCGAGCTCCGCCATACCCGTGTGCCCGGTCTCGACGACGGTCTCGGCGCGGTACTCCTCCGCGGCCAGCCCGACCGACGCGGCCTTGACCCGCAGTGGCAGGTCCTTGGACACGAGGACGACGTCATGCCCCTCCTGGGACAGTGATCGCGCGACCGAGAGGATGCGCGTGTCGTTGTCGCCGAGCCGGAACCCGGCCGGCAGCACCGACGGGTCGCTGTGGTTGAGCTCGACCCGGACCGTTCCACCCTGGTCGCCGACCGGCAGCGGCTCGTCCAGACGGCCATGGACAAGCCGCAGGTCGTCGAGCATCCGCAGGGCGTTGCGGGCGAAGTAGCCCAACTCAGGGTGGTGGCGCTTGGCCTCGAGTTCGGTGATCACGACGATCGGAAGCACGACCTCGTGCTCGGCGAACCGGGTCAGTGCGCCCGGGTCGGCCAGCAGGACACTGGTGTCGAGGACGTACGTGCGCCGGGCGGCGGATATGGCCACTCGTTCTCCTTCGGGCGCTCACCAGGCGGGCCGCCTGAGGAAGCGTCCTTGCACTCGGGGGGACCTGATACGACGCTAAGGCCGCCTGGCTCCCCGAGAACAGAAGCGCACCGAGAAGTCGACCGGCCGAAGCCGGCCGTTCGGAGACACCTTCCAGGGAGTTCAGAAGCCGTAGCGCCGATGTCGAGCGGCGTAGGCGCGAATCGCCCGCAGGAAGTCGACCTTGCGGAAGTCAGGCCAGTAGGCCTCGCAGAAGTAGAACTCCGAGTGGGCGCTCTGCCAGAGCATGAAGCCGGAGAGGCGCTGCTCTCCCGACGTGCGGATGACGAGATCCGGGTCGGGCTGGCCGCGGGTGTAGAGGTGCTCGGCAATGTGCTCGACATCGAGGGTCTCAGCGAGCTCCTCGATGCTGGTGCCCCTGCTCGCTTGCTCGTACAGGAGTGAGCGCACCGCATCAGCGATCTCACGCCTACCTCCATACCCAACGGCGATGTTCACAATCAGCCCAGGAGCGTCAGATGTGCTTTCTCCTGCGTGCTTCAGTACACGTGCCGTCTTGTCGGGCAGGAGGTCGAGCGCTCCGACCGGCTTGACGTGCCATCCCTGCGCGGCGAGATCCTCCACGGTGTTCTCGATAATGGCCAGCAGCGGCTCCAGCTCCTCGGCCGGCCGGGTGAGGTTGTCGGTGGACAGCAGCCACAGGGTGACCACCTCGACGCCCGTCTCCTGCGACCACTGGAGCATCTCGGAGATCTTGTCGGCGCCGCGCTGGTGGCCGGTGCTGAGGTCGGCGATCCCCATCGAGCGGGCCCACCGGCGGTTGCCGTCGAGGATCACCCCGATGTGGCGGGGATTGGCGTCGGGACTCAGTCGCGCCTCAAGCCGCCGTTCGTACAGCTTGTAGACCAGGTCCCGCAATCCCATATGCCGCACCTTCTCCTGTCGACGCCACCGTCCGGTCAGCAATCAATTATCGCTCTCGATGCCGGATGCGGGGTGCGTACGGATGAACTCACGAGAACGTCTCGGTAGTCGGCGCCGACACGACCGGCCTCGCTGACCAGCGCGGTCAGGAATCCGGCGAGCTCGGTGGAGGTGAGCACGGCCCGTACGCCGCAGCCGCCCACGCCCCATGCCTCCACCACGGCCCGGCGGGCCAGCCGCCACTCTCCGCCGCGCCCGTCCCCCGCGCAGAGCCACGTCGAGAAGGTCCGCAGCGTGCAGCGCAGCTCGCCGGTGCTCGCCACGTCGGCCCGCTCACGGTGGCGGAACGCGAACAGCTCCGGCTCGCGGGGCGTCAGGTCACCGGCGCCGTGGGCCCGCAGGGCCGCGTGGAGAGGCGGATCGGGGAAGCGATCGTCCTCGTCGGGCCACGCGCACGCCTGCGGCGAGTCCTCGACGCGCGCCGCCGCGAGCGTCCTGGCGAGCGTCGCCAGGAAGTAGCCGCAGCGCTCCCCGACCGAGCCGAACACCTCACCGTCGCGTTCGAGCTGAAGCGTGACCTCGTACGGAGTGCCGCCGCGGTCCCGCGACGGGATCGGGATCACCTCGAGCCGCGAGCCGTCGACGCAGCACAGTTCCCCCATTACGCCAGGCTAGGACGACGCTTTGGCCAGATCGAGACCTCGCGGGAGTCTTGACCCGACGCTGACCTCCGAAACGGAAGCGCCCCGATGACCCGCTGCCGCGGCCATCGGGGCGCCGAGTGCGTCGGCCGGCGTCAGCGAACCGACTTCACGATCGCCTCGTCGAGGCCGCTGAAAGAGGCGAGGTACTCGCGCCGCTCGGACCTCATGCGCTCCACCATCGCCTCGTACTCGTCGAGCCGGCCCTGACGCTCGTACAGCCGCCTGGGCTGGAGGATCTCGATGTCGTCGACACCCGGGAGAGACGAGGCGACCTCGTAGCCGAAGTCCGGGTCCTGCTCCCACTGGATGGTGTCCTCGACGATGGCCTGCACGATCGCGGACGAATGCGGGATCTTCACCTTCTTGCTGCGCTCGTCGCCGTCCCCGCCGCCGACGCGGCCGGTGTTGAGCACGAAGACCTTCAGCTCGTGGTCGTCGAGCAGCTCCAGCATCCGGTTTCCCATGTCGGCCATGTCACGCGGGAAGAAGGGGTTGGTGCCCGGCACGCGGAGGAACTTGCCGTCCTCGTCCTTCCCACCGGCGCTGGTGCCGGTCGTCTCACCGAGCATGAAGTACGCGGCCGCCTGCTCGCGGTCGAGCCGGGCCACGCCGGGGACGATGTTCTCGTTCCGGTTGAGGATGAGCAGGAACTCCGCAGGCTCCACCTGGTCGGCCGGCCACGGATCGACGTACTTGAACGGCCAGGTGGTACGCCCGTTCTTCGTGTAGGACGTGTCGAAGAAGTCGACCTTGCCCTCGGCGTCGACCGAGACGTTCTCCAGGTAGGCGTCCGGCTTGACGGTGGCGTTGTAAATCGTCGGCTCGAACTCGGGGTCAAGGCCGAAGGTCTTGGCGAAACAGCCGTTCTCGGTGGTGTAGACGCGCCCCTGCGGCATCAGCGCGATGAAGTCGTCCTGCACCGGCTTACTGCCCAGCTGCGTGGTAAAAGTCGTTGTGGTCTTGCCGGTGCCGGACAGCCCGACGATCAGCACCGTTTTGTTCTCACCGCCGACCGGAATGACTTTGCAACCGGCATGCAGCGAAAGGCCGCCACGCTTATAAACGGTGTTGTTCCACATCCGCAGGCCACCCTTTTTGGACTCACCGAAGTAGTCCGAGTTGAAGACCCGCGTAATGTTCGAATTCAGGTCGACCGCGATGAGGCGATCGTTCGGGTAGCCCTCCATCGGAAGGTTGGGCGTGTAGACCACCGTGGTCTCCGGCTCCCACGTGGCGGGATCGTAGTCCTCGCCCACGGGGTAGTAGAGCTGCTGCTGCATGCCGGCCACGTTGGCGTTCGACGCCTCGATGACGAGCCGTGCCCTGGTCCGGAAGTCCGGGTCGCTCCCGATGTAGCCGTCGACGACGACCACGTCCTCCTGCGCGAGGTAGGCGTCCTGCGCCTCGGCCACGCGGTCGTACTCGTCCCGTGCGATGGTCTGCTTGGTGGTGTTGGTCGAGTCTTCGACGATGTAGGTCGACTTGGCGCTCCGGCTGTCGACACGGGCCTTGACGACGACGTTGCCGAACTCGGTCACCGACGCGTTGGGCATCTTCTCAGTGAGTTCACGCAGTCGCGCGGGGGCCGGATTCCACTCGACGGACCTGGCCTTGGCCTCGTACGCCACGATCACTCCTTCGCGCAGGGACGCCCCAGCGACTGAATGGCCGGGGTTTCTGAGTGTACCCGTACGAACGATTTAAAACAGCCCAGAGGGGCGTCTCAGGAAGCTACTTCCGCGCATTGGTTTAGACCTTTGGATTAGACCTTTGGATTAGACCTCTGCGCCATTTCCGCATTGGCCCCGTCGCGGTCGGCGTTTCAGACCTGAGGGCCGGCGGCGCGCGCCCGTTCGACGTGCTGCAAGGCCTCGCGCAACTCGCCGAGCCATTCGTCGGCGTTCTTGCCGACCAGGCGCACGCACCAGGCCAGCGCGTCGCTGCGGCTGCGCGCCACGCCCGCGTCGACGAGGGTGTCCAGTACCCGGCGCTCCGACTGACGCAGCCGGGTCATCACCGGGACGGACAGCGTGGTGAACATCATCATCTCGTCGCCGCACTCCACGCCCCACGAGACCTTCCGGCCGAACCGATGCTCGGCCTCGCTGGCGATGTCGACCCGGCGGTCCCGCGTGTCCTCGCGGAAGCGTTGAACCTGGCCGGCGATCGCGCCGGACCGCTCCGCGTCGGACACGTCCTCGGCCACCTCGGGCTCGGGCAACCGGCCGATCACGCTGATCTCCTCACGGTCGAGCACGACCTGGGGAGCGCCGTCGAACCAGCCGTCCGGCAACCGACCGGAGAACCAACCGCGCAGTTTCTCCGCCCCATCGTTCGTAGTCATGTAATTATGATTACACACTAAGTGGGTCCCGCCAACCCACTCCACCCGTTGACAGTCCCGACCGGCCGCCGGTGACGGAGAATCGGCACATGAGTACGCCTCCGCTTGTGCACTCGCTCGAACACCGGCTCAGCCTGCGCGAGCGGAAGAAGCTGAAGACGCGCCGCTCCATCCAGGAGCATGCGCTCCGGCTCTTCCAGGAGCGGGGCTACGACGCGACGACGGTCGCGCAGATCGCCGAGGCCGCGGAGGTGTCCCCGAGCACGTTCTTCCGGTACTTCCCCACCAAGGAGGACACGGTCCTCAGCGACGAGTACGACCCGATGATCGTCGAGTCGCTGCGCGCTCAGCCGCCGGAATTGTCCGCGGCGGAGACGCTCCGGCACACCCTCCACGAGATCGTCGGCGCGATGCCGGCCGCCGACCGGCGGCGGATCCTCGACCGGTCCAGGCTGATGCTCTCCGTCACCGCCCTGCGGACCCGCCGATGGGAGCACAGGAACAAGAGCCGGCAGCTGATCGTCGATGCCCTCGCCGAGCGGCTGGGCCGCTCGGCGAGGGACTTCGAGGTCCGCGCGTTCGCCGCCGCGGTCCTGGGCGTCTGGGAGATGACGATCATGGCGTGGGTGGAGAACGACGGCGAGGGCGACCTGCTCGAGCTGCTGGACCGCGGGATCGACTTCCTCACGGCCGGCTGCCCTCTCAGCCGCCGGCGGCCTTACGGGCGGCGAGCTGCGGGTTGACCCGGATGGCTCCCCAGAAGTTCTGAAGGTACACCGGCATGATGGTGATGAGCGTGCCGGTATGGCGCGCCACCACCATCTTGTTGTTTCCCAGGTAGATCGCGATGTGCGAGACGCCGTTGAAAGTGGGGTCGTTCTTCCAGGTCAGCAGGTCGCCGGGCTGCGCCTGGCTGTACGGCAGCCGCCAGCCGGTGAACGCCTGGATGTCGGCGGTGCGCGGCATCTTGATGCCCGCCCGGGCGAAGGCGTACTGCACGAGTCCGGAGCAGTCGTAGCCACCCTCACGATCGGACTCGCCGCCCCAGACATACGGCATTCCGATCTTGGACTCGGCGGCGCTGATCGCCGTTGTGATCTCCGGGGCGGTCATGACCTGGTTGGAGCTGGAGGGTGGCACGCCGCCCGGCACGGTGGCGCCGTCGAACCGCGACTCGAGGGCGGCCGTCTTGGTACCCTTCGGCAGCACCTTCGCCAAGGCCTTCTGCAGCTTGGCGACGTTGGTGTGCGGGGCGCTGACGAGCAGGGCGTTGCCGGACGGCATGCCGATCGCCTGCGCGGTGGCGTGCGAAACGACCGCGTCGACCTGACCGATGCCCATGGTGGCATAGGCGCCGACCCGTACGGAGGTCTGGTGCGAGCTGCCGCCCATCTGGGTCCAGGACGCCAGCGGAATGCCGCCGTCCTGGCCCATGGTGAACGAGATGGCGACGTCGCCGCCGGAGATGTTGCGCCACAGCGCGTCGGACTTGGCGCTGGCAGCAGGGGTGTACGCGCGGAAGGTGGACGGGTCGACGCCCATCACGCCGACCCGCTTGCCCCCCAGGAAGGCGCGGGCCGCGTCGACCACCTCCACGGCCTTGACGCCGTTCAGGTGGCGTACGTTCTCGACGGCGTCGGCGGGGAGCGTCTGTGGCGAGGCGAGGAGGACGTCGGGTGTGATCGCCCTCTGCAGCGGCGTGATCGAGCCGGGGGTGTAGCTGCTCGTCTCCGCGGCGGCGACGTAGCGCTCGACGCCGGGCCGCCCGGGGGAACCCTCGCCCTGGTGACCGGCGACCACGACCGCTACATCGGCGACGACCGTCGTGGCCAGCGAAACGCCAATGACCGTCGGCAGCATGCGGCGGCTCGGCCAGCGCACGGCACCCTCCCTCGTCCCCGCTGCGTTGTACGACTATGACCCACCAAGGCGATGGTCGTCCAGTTGCCCATGCGCCCCAGCCGTCACGCAGGTTCACCTGACCGCGCTCTGCCATGCGGGCACCCGCCATTGAGGTAACACCGTGATAACACAAAGATCAAGACCGTCGGCGGGCAATGTGGACAGAATTTCTAATTGGCCACGCCGCGGCGGTCCGGTCACTCCGCGGGAGCGGTGCCGAGCTGAGCCTTGAGGGCACCGGTTTCGGTGACCGGCATCCGGCAGGTGAACTCCCTGCAGACGTAGGCCGCGGGCCTGCCGTCGACCGGTGTGCGGCCGTCCAGGAGCGGGACCCCGGACCCGGTGGCGACGACGGCGGGCACCGGGCTCAGGAGCGCGGTGCGATGCAGGGCCCGCGTGCGCGGGTCATCGGCCGGGCCGGCGATGGCGATCTCGAGCGGGCCGGCCGCGTAGGCCTCCGCCACGGCGAGTCCCGAGCCCGCGAAGCGGGCGTGCCTCTCGGCGAGGGGCGCCACCGGGCCGAGCGCGGCGGCGGCGGCCGCTCGGTGCCGGGCCGACCCCGTCAGCGCGGCGTACGACAGCAGCGCGCCGGCCGCCGCGAACTGCCCGGACGGTGTGGCGTTGTCGGTGGGGTCCTGCGGGCGCTTCCACAGGCGTTCGGCGTCGTCGGCGGTGTCGTAGAAGCCGCCGCGGCCGTCGGTGAACCGGTCGAGCACGACGTCGAGTAGCTCTCCCGCGAAGTTCGCGTGGTCGGCCTCACCGGTCACGCCGTACAGCGCGATGAGCCCTTCGGCCAGGTCCGCGTAGTCCTCCAGCACTCCCGCGTTGGAGCCGGCCGTGCCCTCACGAGAGGTACGAAGCAGTCGCCCGTCCCGCCAGTGGGTGCCGCGGAGAAGCCTCGCGGCATCGCCGGCGGCGGCGACCAGGTCCGGCCGGTCGAAGTACGCGCCGCACTCGGCGAGGGCGGCGATGGCCAGCCCGTTCCAGGCCGCGACCACCTTGTCGTCGCGGCCCGGCGGCACGCGCCTCGCGCGGGCGTCCAGCAGAGCCGCGCGCACCCGCTGGTACCGCTCCTCGTCGGCGGGGCCGGTGAGGAGCTGCAGGACCGACGTACCGTGCTCGAAGGTGCCGGTGACCTCGAACAGCTCCGCGGCGTACGCGCCGTCGTCCGGCCCGAGCACCTCGGTGAGCTGCTCGGGGGTCCACACGTAGTACGCGCCCTCCTCGTGGCCGCCCCCGGGAGCCTCGCTGTCGGCGTCGAGGGCGCTGGCGAACCCGGCCTGCGGGGTACGCAGGTCGCGCAGCATCCAGTCGCACGTCTCCAGCGCGATCCGGCGGGCCAGCGGGTGACCGGTCAGCCGCCACCAGTGCGCATAGACCCGGGCGAGCAGGGCATTGTCGTACAGCATCTTCTCGAAGTGCGGCACCACCCAGCGCGCGTCCACGGAGTAGCGGGCGAACCCGCCGCCGAGCTGGTCGTACATGCCACCCCGCGCCATGGCTTCGAGCGTGCGCTCTGCCATGGCCAGCCCGTCTCCGCCCCGGGCGGCGTGCCGGAGCAGGAACTCCAGCACCATCGACGGCGGGAACTTCGGCGCGGCGCCGAAACCGCCGTGCACGTGATCGAAGCTCTGCTCCAGCGTCCGGACCGCGGCGGCCGGCACCCCGGCCGGCGGCGCTCCGTCTCCGAACGGCGACACCTGCCCGCCCAGCGCACCGACGATCTTCTGCCCCTGGGCGAGCACGTCGTCGCGCTTGTCGCGCCACGTCTGCGAGACCGCCTGGATGAGCTGCCGCAAGTGCGGCCGCGGGAAGTAGGTGCCGCAGTAGAACGGCTCGCCGTCCGGGGTCATGAAGACGGTCATCGGCCAGCCGCCCTGCCCGGTCATCGCCTGGGTGGCCTCCATGTACACCGCGTCCACGTCGGGACGCTCCTCGCGGTCCACCTTGACGCTGACCAACAGCTCATTCATCAGCCGCGCGGTCTCGTCGTCCTCGAAGGACTCGTGCGCCATGACATGACACCAGTGGCAGGCGCTGTAGCCGACCGAGAGCAGGATCGGGACGTCTCGCCGCCTGGCCTCGGCGAACGCCTCGTCCCCCCACGGGAACCAGTGGACGGGGTTGTCCGCGTGCTGCAGGAGGTACGGGCTGGTGGCGTCCTTGAGCCGGTTCACAGTTCCACCGTAAACCGCTCGGCAGACCGGAAGGCCCTGCGGAACGGTCCCGTCGCCCGCGACCGGTCGAGGTCACTTCCCGAATCGACGCCGGTTACCGGCCGACCGAACTAATCTATTCAGAGGTCTCATCACGGTCGGAGTGTGGATAGTGGATCCGATATCGGTATCGGCGCTGGTGCCGCTCTTGTCGAAGATCTTCAGCGGGACGACCGGCAAGGCCGGAGAGCAGCTGTGGGACTCCCTGAGTTCCGTTGTCCGGCGCGTCTTCAGCAGGCGCAGCACCTCGGTAGAGGCGGTGAAGCGCCTCGGCGAGCGTCCCGGCGACCCCGATTCCATCAAGGCGCTCGCCCAGGCCCTGGTCACGGACGCCTCCCACGACCCGCAGGCGGCCGCGCAACTGCGCCACTGGCTGGTCGCCGCCGAGCACACGATCTCCGAGGAGGAACGCGTCACGAACACCGTCACCGGTGACGTGCGCGGCAACATCCTTCAGGCCCGTGACATCCACGGCAACATCACCTTCTGAGATTGCGGAATCTCTCAGCTACCCCCAAGGCGATTCACAGGCTCGTGGGGCAGCATCTGACTCCATGCGAATTCTCCAAACCGGAGCCGTGCTGGCATCGACCGCCGCGCTGCTTTTCTCCGCGGCCTGCGGGTCCTCTGGCGGTAAGGCCTCGGCCACGCCTTCCAGCACGTCCGCCTCGGGCGGCTTCGCCGCGTACACCGCCTGCCTGCAGAAGCACGGCGTGAAGATCCCGACGGCGGGTCCGAGCGGGCAACCCTCCGGACGGCCGGGCAAGGGCTTGTTCGCCGGCGGGGCGAACCAGCAGGCGCGGCAGGCCTGCCGGTCTCTCGCCCCGCAGAGACAGGGCGGTGGCATGCAGGAGATGCAGGCGTTCCGCAGCTGCCTGTCCGACCACGGCGTGCAGCTCCCGGCCCGGACCCCAGGCGCCGTCCGCACACCCGGCGCCAGCCGGTCCCCTGGCGTGCGCCGCTCACCCGGTGCCGGCCGGTTCGGTCAGCTCAACACGGCGGACCCGAAGGTCGCCAAGGCCATGAAGATCTGCCAGCCGCTCCTGCCGGCCTCCTCCCCGCGTCCCTCCGCGAGCCAGTAAGAGCGACCGGCGATAGGGCGTTGGATCAGTGAGCGGTCTCCAGGTGGATGCACCGCAAGGCGGCTGAGCAGGTGGGCCGCCGCCTCCCGGCGGCCCACCGGTCTCACCCGCCCGGGCTGACGCTGGTCGCGGTCACGGTGCCGTCCTGGCCCGGCGTGCCCTGTACGACGATGGGGGAACCGGCCTTGAGGTCCTTGGGCGCGGCCTTCCTCGCGATGGTGATCTTCGTGGATCCGGTCGTCTTCACGCGGACCACTCCATCGGTGGTCTGCACGTAGATGATGTCGCCGTCGACGAGCTTGACGGTGCCGGCGGTTCCGTTGCCGGACCCGCTCGTGGAGGTGCCGCCGCTCTGGCCGCGGCCCCCGGAGCCGCCGCCTCCGCCGTTGCCTCCGAATCCCTGACCGCCCTGGCCGGACCTTCGTGCGGCGAACTGGTTGATGAGGGCGGCCGTGCCGGGCGACTTCTTCGTGCCCCAGTGCTTGTCCGCCTGCACACCGCCGATGAACCCGGCGACGATCAGGACCCCTGCGCCGAGCAGCACGGTGACCGAGGGCGGCCTGCGCCGCGGCCGTGGCGCGGCCGCCAGCTCCTCGGCGAGGTCGCCCTCGAACGGCGAGGTGCTGAGCAGCTCCTCCCCGGGCGCCTCAGCGGTCTTGCGCCGGGATCCAGTCACGTTTGCTCCCCTATTCATGGCGAAGGGCTTCGATGGGCCGGAGCTTGGCGGCGCGGTTGGCCGGATAGCTGCCGAAGAACAGGCCGATGGCGACGGAGACGCCGAGGGCGAGGGCGATCGAGCTCGGGACGATGACCGGCTGGACCCCCACGACCTTGAACTGGCTGCCGATCACGCCCGCGGCCACGCCGAGCAGCCCGCCCAGCAGGCTGAGCACGGTGGCCTCGACGAGGAACTGGCCGAGGATGGCGCCTCTGGGCGCCCCGATCGCCTTGCGGATGCCGATCTCGCGGGTCCGCTCGGTGACGGTCACCAGCATGATGTTGGTGATGCCGATGCCGCCGACCAGCAGGCTGATGGCCGCCACCGCGCCGAGCAGCACGGTGAACGTCTTGCTGCTGCTGCTGATCGCGGACTGCAGGCTCGCCTGGTTGAGGATCTGGAAGTCGGCGGTGTTGCCGCCGGTGATGTCGTGCCGCTGGTCGAGGATGTCCGTCACCTCGGACTGCGCCGCGTCGACGGTCTTCGGCGTCTTGGCCTGGACGACGATCTGGTTGAGCGCTCCGTAGCCGGTCAGGCTCTGCTGTACGGCCGGCAGCGGCGCGATCGCGACGTCGTCGGCGTCCTGGAACCCGGACGAGCCCTTCGTCTTCAACACCCCGACGACGGTGAAGTTCACGCCGCCGACCGTGATCTGCTTGCCCACCGGATCGACGGTGCCGAACAGGTCCTGGGCCACGGTCTGGCCGATCACCACGACCTTGCGGTCGTTCAGCACGTCGTCTGCGGTGAAGTACGTGCCCTGCTCCACCGGGTCGTTCGAGGCCTCGAAATACGCCGGGTAGGTGCCGACGAACTGCTGGATCGCATGGCTGGTCCCCGCGTACACCGCGTTGGAGGACGACGCGTTGACCACGGGCGAGACGCTCTTGACCGAGGGGGCGTTCGCGGCGTCGGCGAGCGCACGCGCGTCATCGACGGTCAGGTCCCGCGCCTGGGTCCGCGGCCCGGTCTGCTGTTGCTGCTGCCTGCCGCCGCCACCGCCGAACAGGCGGGCGACGGCACCGCCGCCGCCGCGACCGCCCCTCGTGGTGGACGGCATCACGGTCAGCGTGTTCGTGCCCAGCCGCTCGATGTTCTTCTGCACCTGCTTGGATGAGCCGTTGCCCACCGCCACCAGCATGATCACGGCGCCGACGCCGATCAGGATGCCGAGTGTGGTGAGGCTGCTGCGCAGCTTGTTCGCGGCCAGCCCGCGCAGCGCGAACCTGACCACCTCCACGATCATCGAAGACCCACCAGTCCGGGCGGCGGCCCGTCCACGGGCGCCGTACGCCGGTCCTCGACGATGCGCCCGTCGACCAGGCGGATCACCCGCTTGGCGTGCCGTGCGACGTCGTCCTCATGGGTGATGAGCACGATCGTGCGGCCGGAGGCGCTGAGCCGGTCCAGGACGTGCAGCACGTCGGTGGTGGACCTGGTGTCGAGGTTGCCCGTGGGCTCGTCGGCGAGCAGCAGCGCGGGCGCGGTGACGAGGGCTCGCGCCACGGCGACGCGCTGCTGCTGACCGCCGGACAGCTCGTTCGGCTCGTGGTCGACGCGGTCGGCGAGTCCGACCTGGTCGAGGGCGGCGAGCGCGCGCTGCCTCCGGTCGGCCGCCTTCACGCCACCGTACGCGAGCGGCAGCTCCACGTTCGCGAGGGCGCTCATCCTCGGGATCAGGTTGAACGACTGGAATACGAAGCCGATCCGGCGGTTGCGCAGGATCGCCAGCCTGCGGTCGTCCAGCGTTCCGACGTCGGTGCCGTCGAGGAGGTACTGGCCGCCGGTGGGCACGTCGAGGCAGCCAAGGATGTTCATCAGCGTCGACTTGCCGGACCCGGACGCACCCATGATCGCCAGGTAGTCGCCCCGCTCCACGGCGAGGGACACACCGCGCAGCGCGTGCACGGCCGTGCCGCCCTGGCCGTACACCTTGGTCACGTCGCGCACGTCGAGGACGGTCATCCGCGGCCTCCGATGCGGGCGCCGCCACCGCTGCCGAGGCCGCCTCCGCCGGGGAAACCACCGGTGGGGAACCCGGTACCGCCGGTTCCGGTGGTCGCGATCACCACTTGGTCGCCCTCGTTCAGACCGGATCTGATCTCGGTGCCCTGGTCGCCCTGGGCGCCGGTCTGCACGGTCCTGGTGACCTGCTTGCCCTTGCTGAGGACGGTCACCGTGCTCTGGCCTCCGGCGGTCCGCACCGCCGCGGTCGGCACGTACAGCACGTTGTCGGCCCGCGAGATGGTCACCTGGACGGTGGCGGTGGCGCCGATGCGCAGACCGGACGGCGGGTCGGTGAGCGCGACGGTCACGCCGTACTGCACGACGTTGTTGGAGGTCGTCGAGGTCTGGTCGATCGCGGTGACCTTGCCGGAAGCCTGCGTCCCGCGCATCGCGTCGAAGGTCACGCTCGCCTGCTGGCCCTTCTTCACCTTGGCGACGTCGGACTCGGTGAACTCACCCTTGATGTCCAGCTTTGAGGTGTCCGCGATGGTCATGAACCCGCTTCCGGAGCTGCCGGAGGACCCGGACGAGGACCCTGTGGAGCCGGAGGCGCCGCCGCTTCCCCCGCCGCCTCCGCCGCCGCTTCCCCCGCCGCCGCCCGTGGACGCGCCGCTCGAGCCGCTCGAGCCGCTGGAGGAGCCGGAACCGCTGGAGGAGCCGCCGACAGAACCGTTGACCGCGATGATCGTGCCGCTGAACGGCGCGGTCAGCGCGGTGCCGTCGACCTCCCGCTGGGCGCTGTCGTAGGAGGCCTTGGCCTGCACGTAGCTGGAGTAGCCGGCCGCGGTCGTGGTGTCGCCGGCCTCGGCGGCGGTGAGGGCGGCCTGCGCGGACTGCAGGCTGTCCCGGGCGCTCGCGTCGTCGAGCGTGGCGAGGAGCTGGCCCTTCTTCACCTTGTCGCCGACCTGGACCTTGATCGTGTCCACTGTGCCGCTGGTGCCGAAGGCGAGGTCACGGGAGTTGGCGCTGGCGACCGACCCGGAGGCGGACACCGACGACACGACGGTGCCGCGGCTGACCCGGACGATCCGGCCGGGTGAGGACGCGCCGGCGTCATCGCGCAGCGACACGTACGCGATGCCTGCGCCGGCGGCGAGGAGGAGGGCCAAGGCGCCGTTGAGCAGCACGCCCCGGCGTCGGAGGAGGGCTTTCACCCGCTACAGGGTCGTGGACCCGGCTGGGGCCAAGCTGACCCGATCCTGAAAGCTTTCTGCGAGCCCCGTTCCGCGGCGATCCCGCGATCCGCGGCTGACCATTGCATGATCGCCACCGGCGAGCCGGCCCTCAGGGAACTCTCAGGTGGGACTCGGGTCACTGTGACCTTCGCACGCCAGGATCATCCCCCGTGAATCGGCCGACCGTACGCGACCTCCGCAAACCGCCATGGCTCACCGCGGGGGCGGTGGTCGTCCTGGCCACCGGGCTGGTGGCCGTGGGCGACTCTCCCGCACGCGGCATGTCGTACGCGATGGTGCGGCGCGGGAATGTCACCGCCACCGCGGGCGCGGCGGGGACGGTGCGGAGCGCCGACACGCGCGAGCTGGCCTTCGGTACGGCGGGAACGGTCAAGAAGGTCGAGGTCTCGCCCGGCGACAGGGTGCGGGCCGGTGCGGTCCTCGCGCGTCTTGACGACGCCGCCGCGAAAGAGCAGGTCGACGTCGCGCAGGCCGCGCTCGCCGCGGCCGAGGACACGTACGGCAAGGCCCAGCAGGGGATCTGCACGAACTCCGGCGGCGGGAGCGGCGGCGGGAGGCAGGGCACGGCTCCGGCGGGGCAGGCGAGTTATTCCGGACGCCCCGAGCCGACGCGGACGCCCACTCCGAGCCCTACGCCCACCACCACCTCACCCCGCCCGACTCCGACTCCCACGGCCACCTCGCCGAAGCCGACGCCCACCACCACCCGGCCGACCCACTC
>JAOPYL010000312.1 GCA_025964625.1 Actinoallomurus sp.
GGTACTGCACCGGAGACGGTGTGGGAGAGTAGGACACCGCCGGACACAAACATATAGATAGAAAAGGCCCGCCACCCAGTGGCGGGCCTTTTCTCATTCCACGGGTTCCCAAAGAACCCCCTGCTCACCCCCGCGGCGCATACATGATGATCGCAACGCCCAGAAGACAGCAGGCGGCGCCGATCACGTCGAAGCGGTCCGGGCGGAAGCCGTCGACGACCATTCCCCAGGTCAGGGAACCGGCAACGAACACCCCGCCATACGCGGCCAGAATGCGCCCGAAGTGCGGATCGGGCTGAAACGTGGCGACGAAGCCGTACGCGCCCAGCGCGACGATGCCGGCACCGGCGAAGAGCATTCCGCGGTGTTCGCGCACCCCCTGCCAGACCAGCCACGCCCCGCCGATCTCTGCGACGGCGGCGAGCAGGAACAGGGCGACAGAACGGAAGGTCGTCATGGTGCTCATTGTGGGACCCGCCTGGCCGGAACATCCAACGGGCCCGCCACCGTCGGTGACGCCTGCTACCGTTTATTCATCGGTGCCGGGCAATGGCCTGGCCGGGCCTGGTAGCAGGCCCCTGATCGTGATTCGTAGAACAGAGGTACGTGATGTCCGACGCGTCCGACGAGGGCCGTGGCGAGCGCGTCATCGCGGTTCGCGACAGCAAAGATCCCGACGGTCCCAAGTTGTTCTTCAGCGTGAGCGCGTGGAAAGACTTCCTCGACCGCATCAAGGCCGGACGGCATGAGCTGCCCGAGGACATGCGCGAGGGCCTGGACGAGCGCTTCGCCCGCTGAGGATCCCGCGGCCCGCCGCGACGGCGACCCGTGGCAACGGCGGCACGCCGCGACGTCAGCGGCCCGAGCCGCCGTCGTCGGTCCCGCCCGGGGCGCGACGACCCGGGCTTCAGACGAGAGCCCGGTCGGCCGGCAGGATGAGACGTGACGCCACCGGCTGCGGCTCGCCGGCGCGAATCCCGCGATCGACGAGAGCCCGTTTCCGGGCCGCAAGCCGGCGATGCGTCGTGATCGCGGCGTAGCGCGCCAGGCGATGGGCGGCCGGCCGCGCGGCGGCGGATGGCGGGTAGCCATAGGCCATCAGCCGCTCCGCCATCACCGCCTCGCACAGTTCGATCTCCCACCGCTCCAGGTGGCGCCGCCAGCCGCCGATGGAAGCGGGCCCGACCGGTTCCCCGGTGACGGCATGCCACCTCTGCCACTCTGGCGTCGCCAGCTCGCGCGGTCCGGCCATCCGGGGGGTGTACTCCTCGCCGAGGAAGGCGCACAGCCGGCGGAGTTCCCCGCCCGGGTCCGTGACCAGGTGCTCGTACTGCGTCTCGGTGTACGACCCGGGCGGCAGCCGCTGGGCGGCGGTGCGGCCGGTGTCCAGGGCCTGTGTCCAGGTGGCGATGGCATGGTAGGTCCCCATCCGCCACCACGGCGTTTGCTTCAGCGAGGCGACGCAGTCGCGTCCGTCGCGGACGACGTGCACGATCTGCGCGTTCGGGAACAGGCGCAGCAGCGCGCCGATGTGCTGCACGTAGCCGGGCCGTGTGTCGCCCCACCGCGGTTTGCCCACCCGCCGGGCATAGGCCCGCAGCACGATTCCGAGAGCCGACCCGAGTGTGGGCGGTCCCTCGACGATCTCCTCGGCGACGTCGCGCCGGTTCAGCCCGAGGCCGCCGAAGCGTGTGCCGGCGCCGGCCACGATCCATTCGGCCAGGGCCCTGCGGTTCGCGAGCTCCCGGAGGTCGCCGTACGCAGCCCGATGCTCGTACGCGCTGAGCAGGAAACGGGTCTCCGGCGCGATCGCGATGCGCGGATGGGCGCGAAGCATGAGCCGCAGCAGCGTCGTACCCGACCGCGGGCAGCCAAGCACGAAGATCGGCCGATCCGAGGCCATGACGATCACACTCCCCCCAGACCGGCAATCCTCGCGGCTGCGAGGTCCGCAGGGCGGTCGCCGCTGGGCTTGGGTGTGTCCGGCTCTAAAACGGCAAACCGGCGCCGCGGAGAAATCCGGTCGACCGCCGGGACCGCCGCGGTTACAGTCGTCCACCTGTGAACGCCGCCCTCCAGCCCCTGACCGCGCCGAAGTTCCGGCTGCTCTTCTTCGGGCGGCTGGTGTCCTTCCTCGGCAACGCGTTCGCGCCGATCGCGCTCGCCTTCGCGGTCCTCGACCTGACCGGCTCGGCCGGAGACCTGGGCATCGTGCTGGCCGCACGCAGCCTGCCGACCGTCGCGTTGCTGTTGGTCGGCGGCGTGTGGGCGGATCGACTGCCGCGCCACGTGCTGCTGGTGACCTTCTCGCTGCTCGCCGCGGTCACCCAGGCGGCAGCGGCGGCACTCCTGATCATCGGCTCGGCGCACATCTGGCAGCTGGCGCTCCTGGAGGCGGTGAACGGCACGGGGGCGGCCTTCCTGTATCCGGCGTCCCTCGCCGTGCTGCCGCAGACGGTGGAGCCGGCCCTCATCCAGCCGGCCAACGCACTGCTGCGCCTGGCCACGAACGCGGCGAGGATGCTCGGTGCGGGCCTGGCCGGCGTGGTGGTGGCGGCCTTCGGGCCCGGCTGGGGCATCGCGTTGGACGCCGCGACGTTCGTCGCCGCCGCGGTGTTCTTCGCGGGGCTCAGGCTGCCGCACATCGGGACCGTGCCGGCCGGCGTTCTTCGCGAGCTCGCCGGCGGCTGGCGGGAGTTCCGGTCCCGCACCTGGCTCTGGGCGATCGTGGTGCAGTTCGCGTTCGTGAACGCGGCGGTGGCCGGCGGTTTCGATGTGCTCGGCCCGCTGGTCGCCAAGCGAAGCCTGGGCGGTCCCGCGGTATGGGGACTGGTGGTGGCGGCAGAGTCGACCGGACTCATGGCCGGCGCGCTGCTGGCGCTCTGGTACCGGCCGTACCGGCCGCTGCTCGTCGCGACGTACGGCGTACTGGCGGCGGTTCCGGTACTGGTAATGCTGGCCGTCGTCGCGCCGGTGCCAGTGATCCTCGGGGCGGCGTTCACCGCCGGGACCGGCTTCGAGATCTTCGGCGTGCAGTGGGACACCGCGGTACAGCACCACGTGCCCGCCGAGGCGCTGTCGCGGGTGTACGCCTACGACGCGCTGGGCTCGCTGATCTTCAACCCGGTCGGGCAGAGCCTCGCGGGCCCGGCCGTGGTCGCGTTCGGGCTCGGGGGCACGATCGGGCTCAGCGCCGCGATCGTCCTCGCCGCCACGCTGGCGGTGCTGGCCGTCCGCGACGTGCGGACGCTGCCGCGCCACCTGCCCGCGTGAACGCCTCTCCTGCGGATCCGCCGACAGATGACCTTGCGGCCGGGCGGGTCAGCGGAGGCGCTTGTGTGCCTGGCCGCGCATGCGGCGTCGTTGCGACGGGTCGAGCATCAGGTAGCCGGCGACTGGCACGCCCACCAGCAGCACGACACCCAGCAGCTTGAGCCAGCCGGGCAGAAGCGCGAAGGCGATCAGCGCGGCGATGACTCCGACGATGACATATCCGGTGCGTCCCACGACCTTCTCCGTTCCGTAGACTCCGCTACGAGAACGTACGCGCACGCGGCCGGTGTTCCTGAGTCCACGATATATCTTGTTTCGTCCCGGTAGTCCGGGGACATGGCGGCCGGGAAGCGGCCCTCACACATGGAGGGTGACCGGGCCTCCTCCGAGCTGGTCCAGCACCGCGGAGTGCAGGAGTCCGTTGGTGCAGACGACGCTGCCGCCGTCGGGGCTGGGCACGCCGGACAGGTCCGTGAAGACGCCGCCCGCCTCCTCGACGATGACCTGCACCGCCGCGATGTCCCACAATGACACCTCGGGCTCGGCCGACGCGTCCACGACGCCCTCGGCGACCATCACATGCGACCAGAAGTCTCCGTACGCGCGGGTCCGCCACACCGAGCGGGTGAGCTCGAGGAAGCCCTCCAGGCGATTCTGCTTCTCCCAGCCGGTGAGGCTGGAGTAGGAGAACGACGCGTCTGTCAGCTCGGACACTCCCGAGACCCGGCAGCGGGTGGCCTTGGCGAGGCTGCGGCCGGTCCAGGCGCCGCCGTCACGGGCCGCCCACCAGCGGCGGTTCAACGCCGGCGCGGACACCAGGCCGACGACCGGGTCGTCGCCCTCCATCAGCGCGATCAGCGTCGCCCAGATCGGCACACCGCGGACGTAGTTCTTGGTCGCGTCGATCGGGTCGATGACCCAGCAGCGCGGGCCGTAGCCGGTGCGGCCGTACTCCTCGCCGTGCACGGCGTCACGCGGCCGGGCACGCTTCAGCGTGTTGCGCAGCGTCTCCTCGACCCGGCGATCGGCATCGGTCACCGGTGAGAGGTCCGGTTTCGTCTCCACCCGCAGGTCGAGCGCGCGAAATCGACGGGTGGAGACGTCGTCGGCCGCGTCCGCCATCACGTGTGCAAGGCGCAGGTCATCCGAATAATCCGCCACGGCGTGCAACGCTATCGCGATCAGGCGGTCACAGACAGACTAGGCCCCGCGAAGGCACCAATATCTTCGGGCCGCGTGCCGATGCCGGAGCCTCCAGTGGTCGCCCTGCTGTTCGATCTGGACGGCACGCTGATCGACAGCGTCTACCAGCACGGGCCGGGTCACAGCTCGTCGGCGTCGCGGCTGGCGAGAAGGCGGCGCAGCGACGCCAGGCGCGAGGCGTCGGCGTGGCCGCCGGCCACCCACTCGTCCAGGGCGCAGTCCTCCTGGATGTGCGTGCATTTGCGCGGGCACTCGCCTGCGCCGTCGGTCAGGTCGGGGAAGGCGGCCAGCACGTCCGCCGGCTCGACATGGGCCAGGCCGAAGCTGCGCACGCCTGGAGTGTCGATGATCCAGCCGCCGCCCGCGGGGAGCTCCAGCGCGATCGCCGACGAGGAGGTGTGCCGGCCACGTCCGGTCACCGGATTGACTTCGTTCACGGCCCGCTGGGCGGCCGGGACCAGCGCGTTGACCAGTGTCGACTTTCCGACGCCCGAGTGACCCACCAGGACGGTCGCGTGCCCGCTCAGGCGTTCGCGCAGGTCGTCCGACGGCTCGTCCTTCCGGGTGACGACGTAGGGGACGCCCAGGGGCGCGTACGTCTCCAGGAGCGCGTCCGGAGTGGCCAGGTCGGCCTTTGTCAGGCACAGCAGCGGATCCAGGCCGGCGTCGTAGGCGGCGACCAGGCAGCGGTCGATCATCCGGGGCCGGGGCTGCGGGTCGGCCAGCGCGGTCACGATGGCCAGCCGGTCGGCGTTGGCGACGATGACCCTCTCGATCGGATCGGTGTCGTCGGCGGTACGTCGCAGCGTGGACGTCCGTGTCTCCACGCGTACGACGCGGGCCAGGGTGTCGGCACGGCCGGAGACGTCACCGACGAGGCCTACCCGGTCACCGACCACGACGCTCTTGCGGCCCAGCTCCCGCGCGCGCATCGCGGTCACGGTGCGCACCGTACCGGCCGCGGCGCGTGAGCGGCTCGTGGCGGGGGCGTCGACCAGGCAGGTGTATCGGCCGCGGTCCACCGCCACGACGAAGCCGCTGACGGCGTCCTCGTGCGCGGGGCGCCGGCGGGTGCGCGGCCGGGACCCCTTGCCCGGGCGTATCCGTACGTCGTCCTCGTCGAGCCTCGCCCAATCGCGCGCCATGCTTACCGCAACATCTCCGCCCAGAGGTCGCCGAACTCGGGAAGGGTCTTGCCCACGGTCGCGAGGTTCTCCACCTCGATGCCGGGAACGGCCAGGCCGAGCACGGCACCGGCCATGACCATCCGGTGGTCGTGATAGGTGTGGAATACGCCCCCGCGCAGCGGCCGTGGCCGGATCTGCAGGCCGTCGGGCAGTTCCCGCACGTCGCCCCCCAGCCCGTTGATCTCGGCTGTCAGCGCCGCCAGCCGGTCCGTCTCGTGGCCGCGCATGTGCCCGATGCCGCGCAGCCGCGACGGGCCGTCGGCCAGTGCGGCAAGGGCGGCGATCACACAGCTCAGCTCGCTGACGTCGCCGAGGTTCACGTCGACGCCGGTGATCGTGCCGGTGCCGCGGACCGTCAGGTCGCCGGCCTCGTATGCCACCGCGCCGCCCATCTCGCCGAGCAACTGCCGCAGCGCGTCACCCGGTTGCATGGTCTCGGCCGGCCAGTCACGCACCGTTACCCGGCCGCCGGCCACCAGTGCGGCGGCCAGGAACGGCGCCGCGTTGGACAGGTCGGGTTCGATGTCGATCTCACCGCCGTGCAGCCCGCCGGGGAGCACCCGCCAGACGTCGTCTCCGGCTTCGGCCGAGGCGCCGGCGTCGCGCAGCATCCGCACGGTCATCGCCAGGTGCGCCCCCGACGGCACCGGTGGCCCTTCGTGGCGTACCTCGACGCCCTTGGTGTACCGGGGCGCGGCGAGCAGCAGGCCGGAGACCAGCTGTGAGGAGCCGGAGGCGTCGATGGTGACCGATCCGCCGGAGACCGCTCCGGCGCCGCGCACGGTGAACGGCAGGGCATCGCCGTCGACGTCGGCGCCGAGGGCGCGCATCGCGGCGAGGATCGGGCCCATCGGCCGGGTTCGGGCGTACGGGTCGCCGTCGAAGAACACCTCGCCGGTCGCCAGGGCCGCGATCGGCGGCACGAACCGCATCACGGTGCCCGCCAGGCCCACGTCGAGCGTTGCGGGGCCGCGCAGCTCACCGGGCGTGATCCGCCAATCGCCGCCGGTGGCCGCCGGCGTCTCATCGACCGACACGCCGAGTGCGCGCAGGGCACCCGCCATGAGCAGCGTGTCGCGGCTGCGCAGCGGCCGCCGTACCACTGTGGGCCCGCCGGCCAGCGCGGCCAGGATCAGCGCCCGGTTGGTCATCGACTTGGACCCCGGCAGCGCGACCACGGCGTCAATGGGCCCGGTGGCGGCAGGTGCGGACCACATTGGAAGCATGAGTGAAGGGTACCGGCCGGAGGGTAATCGAGATCCTGCGGAAAGCGCAGGTGCCGAGACGGTCCCGATTCGGGAATCCGGTGGTAGATCACGCGGCGGCCGCCGCTCCCACCCCTCTAGCGTGGCGTCACTCGTACCCGTGCGGATCGCGGGAACACCGCCGGCCAGGGGAGACGACAGTGGACGCATCGCCGCTCGCGAGCCGCCGCGGGCAGGTGCCGCCGGACGCCACTCCGGTCGCCGCCAAACCGCCGGCGCCGCTTCCGCTGCCGCCGGGGCCGTACGAGTTGCGTGTGGCGAATCTGCGCACCCGGTGGCCGGACGGCGAGGTCGTCGCACTCGGCGACGCCGACCTCCTGCTACCCGCGGGACGCCGGGTCGCGCTGGTCGGCCCCAGCAGAGTCGGCGCGTCGGCGCTGGCCGCCGTACTGCTCCGCTTCGTGGAGTACGAGGGGACCGTCACCCTGAACGACGTTCAGCTGCGGGACCTGTCCGGCGATGACGTGCGCAAGGTCATCGGGCTGTGTGCGCGGGACACGCGCGTCTTCGACGCCACCGTCGCGGACAACGTCCGGGTGGCCCGTCCGGACGCGACCGACGACGAGGTCGCGAGCGTGCTCCACCGGGCGGGGATCGGACTCCCGCCAGGTGCGCTCGTGGGCGAGCAGGGTGTCGCCGTCTCCGGCGGAGAACGGCAGCGCATCGCCCTGGCGCGGGCGCTGCTGGCCGATGTGCCGGTCCTCATCGTCGACATCGTCGACGAGCCGGACGCCCAGCTCGCGGAGGACGCCGCCGACGCCGTGCTCGCCGAGCTGCTCGCCGCGGCCGAAGGCCGTACGCTGCTGCTGATCACCCACCGGGCGGTCCTCCCAGGAGCCGCGCCGATCCTCCGTCACGTCGACGAGGTGCTCACGCTCAGCGGTTCGTGAACTTCGCGGTCCTGCGCTGCGTCTTCGCGACGCGTTTGGCGGCCTTGCGGCGGGCCCGCTCGGCTCGGCGGCCGGCCTCCGATCGGGCGAGCGCCGCCTGCAGCCGGGCCTCGTGGAGTCCGGCCCTGGCCGCCTTGACCGGACGGTGCTCGCCGGGCGCGGCACCGGCGATGAGCAGCGCGCCGAACAGGCCGGCGTTCTTGAGCATCAGGGTGCACTCGGTCGCACGCCGGGCCGGGTCCTCCTCCTCCCAGAACCGGTGCTCGGTGAGGAGCGCCGGCACCATCTCGGCGGCGAGCAGGAGCGTCGTCAGGCGCTGGAACCGGCCCAGGGCCATGAGCGTCCCGGCGCCGACGCTGAGTGCTCCCTGCATCCGCACGAGCGTCTCGGGGTCCTTGGAAGGAAGCCAGGACAGGCGGTCCGCGAGTGGCTTGAGACCAGGGGCGAGCTTCTCCGCGCGGGGGCCCGGGTTGCGGAACGTCTCCAGTCCGGTGACCACGAATGGCGCCGCCACGAGCGGACGGGCGATGGTCCTCATGATTTGCATAACACCGGTCATGCCCATCGAGCGCGCGAACAAGCATGCGGCTTTGGCAAGCTTGGGGGCGGCGAGAGGTCACGAGGAAGGCAGGCGCGCTGAGTCATGTGCGGACGATATGCGTCGACGCGCGGGCGTCAGGAGCTCATCGACATCTTCGACGTCGACCACGACGAGGCGGGCGAGCTCGTACCCGACTTCAACGTCGCGCCGACCAAGCCGGTGCCGGTCGTCCTCACCCGTGAGGTCCGCGAGCTGCACGTCGCCCGGTGGGGGCTCGTCCCGTCGTGGGCCAAGGACGTGTCGATCGGCGGCCGCCTGATCAACGCCCGGGTCGAGACCGTGCACGAGAAGCCGGCCTTCCGGGGTGCCTTCGCCAGGCGCCGGTGCCTGCTGCCGGCCGACGGCTACTACGAGTGGCACACCCCCGAAGGAGGAGGCAAGCAGCCGTTCTTCATCCGCCGCCGCGACGGAAGGGTGCTCGCCATGGCCGGGTTGTACGAAGTGCGGCCATCGGCGGATCATGATGATGAGTGGCTGCTGACCTGCACCGTCATCACGACCGAGGCGAGTGACGACGTCGGGCGCATCCATGACCGGATGCCGATGCTCGTCGAGCCGGACAGGTACGCGGAGTGGCTGGACCCCGCGCTCGCCACCCCCGAGAAGGCCCGTTCGCTGCTGGTCCCCGCCGCCGAGGGCGTCCTGGAGTCGCATCCGGTGTCCACGGCGGTGAACAAGGTAATAAATAACGGGCCCGAACTGGTCAAGCCATTGCCTCAGATGGGTATTCCTTCGGAAACTTCCCCCACTCTCTTCTGACCGCCCCGCTCGGAGGTACCCATGATCCCGGACTCTGCGCAGAGGCGCCTGGATGAGATGCTCGCCGGCCTGGACCGCTCGATCGCGATCCTGGAGACCGAGCACCCCGAGGTCGACCAGCACACCGCCGACGCGGGCGCGAACCTGTCCGACACCGATCGGGTCGAGGCCGCCCTGGACGCGATGCGCCGCCAGCGAGCGGAGGTGGTCGCCGCTCTCGCGCGTACCCAGGCGGGCACCTACGGCAAGTGCGTCGACTGTGGCCTGCCGGTTCCCGACGGCCGCCTCGAGGCACGTCCCGAGGCGGCCCGCTGCGTCCTCTGCCAGGGGAAGCATGACAAGTTCCACCGGTGAGCGGTCCGGCGCTCTGAGCTTGATCTTTAACCTTGGTCGGCGGTCGGCTGTCCCGGCCGGCGGTGGGGTGTTGGGTTTGCCGGACAGCTGGACGGCCTCTGCGTGATCATTTGTTCTCGCCAAAGGACAAGAGATCAACACAAAGGCCGTGATGGACAGTTTGCAAGATGATGCCGCCCGCGTCGAGGCGATGAGGGTTTTGTCCGGGTTTCGGTATGAGTTGTATGGCTGCCTGACGGCGCGGGCGGACGTGTTGTTCGAGCTCACCGACGCGGTGTTGTGCATCGATGGGCCGGTGACCTCGCTGCCGGAACTGTCGCTGGCGGGGGTGCATCGGCGGGGACACGGGGCGATGTATGACGCGCTGGCGTGCGGGGAGGTCGACATCGCCCGGTTGCGTTGGGCGCTGGCCTGCCTGGATCTGCCGCGTGGGGCGGACGGGGAGTTGATGGTGGCTGTGGATGTCACGCCGTGGCCGCGTCCGGACGCTGAATGCTCACCCGGCCGGTTGCACTGTCACCGGCCGTGCCGTTGTGATGGGGTGCGGCAGACGATCCCAGGCTGGCCGTATTCGGTGGTGGCCGCACTCGGTACGGGCCGCTCGTCGTGGACTGCGCCGCTGGATATCGTGCGGATCGGCCCTGATGATGATCTCACCGATGTGACGGCCGCTCAGATCCGTGAGTTGATCGAGCGGCTACGCCGCGTGGGGCAACACGCCGATGCCGACCCTGCGGTGCTTATCGTGCTCGATTCCGGCTACGACGTCGTCCGCTTGACCTGGCTGCTGGCCGACCTGCCAGTGCATCTGCTGGGACGGCTGCGTAGCGACCGGGTGATGTACATCCCGGCCCCGCCGCAGCGCCGGGACGGCAAACCGGGCCGCCCACCGCGGCACGGAGACAAGGTGAGGTTCACCGAACCGGCCACCTGGCCCGCACCCGCACGGGAGAGCAGGTGTCCGCATGCCCGCTACCGAACCGTGCACGCGCGCGCTTTCGATCGTCTGCACCCCGCACTGGAACGCCGTGGTGCTTGGGCCGGCCACGAGGGCCGGCTGCCCATCGTGGAAGGAACCGTGATCCTGGTCAAAGTCAAACACCTGTCCCACGGCGGCGCCCCCAAACCGTTGTGGCTGTGGGCCTCCCACCCCGCCGTCACCGAACAAGACCTGGACCGGCTATGGCGCGCCTACCTGCGCCGTTTCGATCTCGAACACACCTTCCGGTTCTTCAAGCAAACCCTCGGCCTTACCCGCCCCCGCCTGCGCACACCCGAACAAGCCGATCGCTGGGCCTGGCTCATCATCGCCGCCCACACTCAGCTCCGCCTCGCCCGCCACCTCACCCACGACCTGCGCCACCCCTGGGAGGCGCCCCTTACCTCCGCCAAGCTCACACCCGCACGGGTCCGCCGGGGATTTCGCCGCATCCGGCGCGCAGCAGGTATCCCCGCCAGCGCGCCAAAACCCTCCCGTTCCGGTCCCGGCCGCCCCAAAGGACGCACCTCCACCCCCGCACCCCGCCATCCGGTCGGAAAAAAGCAGCACAAAAAGGA
>JAOPYL010000314.1 GCA_025964625.1 Actinoallomurus sp.
ACAGCATCGAACATCACCTGCGCTGGCACATCTGGCGACGACACCACCAAGCCCGCGCCCGCTGGTTCCACCACCGAGCACGACTCAAACGCCGATGACCAGATCACGATCTCGGACTGCCGTACTAGGTGTGGTGGCGGCGAGAGAAGGCAACCTAGAGTCCGCTCTCAGCTACGGGAACCGTGCTCTTGACGGCGACCGGAAGTCTGTCCCTAGCTTGCTCATGGTGTCGCGCGATCTCGGGGCACTCGTCAGCGAGCGCTACAGCGCAGAGCCCGACGCCATCGCCTACCTTGACCGGCTCAAGCGACTTCGCGAAGCCGCCGCCTGATCTCGTCACAACCAGCCACAGAGCCACCATCGTCCTCTGTGCAAAGTTTCTGTACGTTTTCAAGGCGGCCCGAAGACGGGCCGCACGCGCCGCCAACTCGGCGCCCACCCTCCGCTCTCGCTGGCGCTCCCGCTCCGGGCGGGCAGGCAGCCGGTTGGACTGGCGCGAAAGCGAGATGTCCTCCGGGGCCGCCATGTCTCGCACAGGCAGCACCGCGGCGTGGATCGAGCTGGGCGACCGGTGGCCGGCTGTTGCATCGGTGAACGTGGGCTGCTCCCGCTGCCCGATTGTCCGGGTCGGCCGGAACCCGTCAAGCGCGGCTGTGACCGCAGGGCAACCAGCGCGCGTGGAGGTGCCGTCACATCGAACACGCGAAGCCGCGCTTGACAGAACCCGACCGAAAGTCCCGGAGTTGGCAGCTATCGGGAGCAGGTAGGGGACTGGACCAGGCAAAGCTCCCTAGCGATCACGCCGTTCGCCAGAGCCCGGCTTGTCGCGTCGGCCCGTCCATGCCACCGTGTGGAGGACTTGTCAGGGGAGCACATGAACTATCGGGTTCGCATGTCTTCGGAGGTCCGGGACTGGCTGGCGACTCTGCTGGCTGAAGATCATCAGGTGGGCCGGCTGGTTGGCGAAGCCGTGACGGTGCTATTCGAGGGTGGCTCCGGGCTAGGGGCACCTCTGATCATCCCGCTGGAATCCCTGCTCCGCGCTCAGCATCCCAGGATCGCGCTCGATCACTCCTACCAACGCCAGCTGGAACTGCTGCAGCGGGTTCGGCGGAGCGTCGCTGATCTGGCGACCGCGCGCAAACGCTTGGAGCTGCAGATTGGTGGAGGCGACCTTGATCAGGAGGCTCTCGCCGATGCGCGCCAGCGGTATGGGGAGCTGGTGGCGAAAGAGGAACGGACCGCCCTGTCGTCGCAGCGACTTCAGGCCAGGGTGGATGGGTTCCGTGCCCGCAAGGAGGCCGTCAAGGCCGGCTACACCGCGGCGCTGGCCAAACAGGAGATCTACGAAGCGTTTGCGGCTCTCGGTGAGTCGCACGTGCCCGGCCTGGCGGCCGACGACATCGCCCGTGCCCAGGCCGCCACCGACGAACTGCTGCAGGCCGCCGCCGACCTGGAACAGCAGCTTGGAGTCGATGCGGCGCCTGAAGCCCTGAGCGAGCTGCGGCTTGAGACAGCCGACCTACGCCTTCTGATCGCGGCCGAGCCCCCGGACACCGCAGTGCTGCTGGTCGCGGGAATTGGCCGCGACGATTGGGAGGAGTGGTACAACGAGGCGCTCGTGCTGGCCCGGGCCGAACTCCAAGTCCACGACGACGACTTCACCAGCTACGACCTGGCGGCGTTCCTCTCTGAGTACTTTCCCGGTGAGGAGGCGGAGGTCCAAGCGGGCGCCCACCGGCTGATCGAGCTGAACCGTGCGAGCAGGCCGTAGATCATCTGGGCCCCCACGAGCGGTTGACGCTTAAGTGACAACACCCCTGAGTGACCGGTTTACGAGGCCGGATGCGGAACCGATCCGCCACCGCCTCAAGCGGCGCCCTACGTAGCAACCCGTGCCACCGTCGTGCCAGACGAGGCAGTGACTCACGGGGAACCAGTGGCACTCTCGGAGAACCTGACAACCCTACTGACCTGCGTCGAACCACCTCACGAGATCGCGGCCCGAAATCTTCCAAACTGGCTACGCGGGTTCGATTCCCGTCGCCCGCTCCCACCACGAAGGCCCAGGTCGCCGGTGTTACCGGAGCCTGGGCCTTCGGTCTCAGATTCTCATCCCCCGCCTCCGTGTCCGACCGAATCGCCGACGCGCAAGGTTGCGTGGACGGCTCCGGTCTCGGGGTCCTCCCACAGCTTCGCGCCGAGGGTGCGCAGGGCACCGACGGCGGGGACGTTCGACGCGGTCGTCTCCGCGATCATCGCGGTCGTCCCTCGGGCCCGGGCCTCCGCGACGAGCAGGTGCAGGGCCTCGGTGCCGTGTCCCTTTCCGCGCGCGGAACGGCGCAGCCAGATGCCGGTCTCCACCGCCCCGGGCGCCTCCGCGGGGGCGATGCGAGCCGCGCCCACGACCTCCCCATCGATGATGACCGCGAAGGTCGTGTCGTCCGCGGATCTGAGGTAGTCGCGGAACGCGGCGCGCCGCTCATCGGTCCATCCGGGCGGTCCCGGGACGGGAGGCATTACCTCGTCGGGGTCGGCCTCGGCCACGGCTACGTCGAGCAGCCGCAGCAGCAGATCCTCATCGACGGGCTGCAACGTGACAGTGCTCATACCCGCAAGCCTGCCAGTTCTGTGGCGAGGCCGCGCGCCGACACGAGCCGGTGCGTCACTTGCGCCAGATCAGAACCAGTGCGCAGTCGTCGTCGCGGCTCGCGGCCATCTCGGCGACGAGCTCTTCGGCTCCCTCACGGAAGCCGCTCGGGACGAGACGCTCGGCCTCGCCGAGCAGCCGGTCGATGCCGGCGTCGAGATCGCGCCCGGGCGCCTCGACCAGCCCGTCGGTGTAGAGCAGGAGCGCGTCGCCGCGGCGCAGGAGGCCGCATTCGGGCTCGGAGCTCATGTGCGGGACGACGCCGAGCACGATGCCCTTCGCCGAGCTGACACGCCATGTGCCGCTGCCACCGTCGAACTGCACGGCGGGCGGGTGCCCGGCGGACTCGACGACGTATTCACCGGTCGGCAGGTCGATGGTCAGGTGCACGGCCGTGACGAAACCCTCGTCCCATCGTTGCCGGTGCAGGTAGTCGTTGCAGGCCGGCAGGAACCGGTCGGGTTCGATGGAGCCGAGCAGGCCGCCGAACGCCCCGGACAGCATCAACGCCCGGGTGCCGGCGTCGACCCCCTTACCGGAGACGTCGACCAGCGCCACCTCGAGCTTCTTGCCGTCGCAGACCGAGACGACGAAGTCGCCGCCGAAGGAGGACCCGCCGGCCTGCAACAGCACGACCTTGGCATCCCAGCCCTTCGGCAGCTTCGGCATCTCGCCGTGCCGGCGCAGCCGGTTGCGCAGCTCGAGCAGCATCCACTCGCCGCGCAGGCCCTTCACGCCGATCTGCTGACGGCTGCGGGCCAGCACGACGGCCAGGACCGCGGTGATGACGATCGTCGCGATCACTCCAGGGCCGACCTTGCGGAAGCCGACCGCGATCGCGTCGTACAGCAGTGCCGCCCCGACCACGCCGAGAAGCACCGCGAGGCTGCGGACGCGCAGCAGCAGGCCGCCGGCGAGGACGGTGAGGACCACGGCGCTGGGCGAGAACCAGGTCTGGGACGCCGGAGCCGATACCGCGATCGCGACCGTCATGGCGACCAGGCCGATCAGGGCATTACGATCACGAGTGAGCTGTCCTCGCTGGAGCCACTGGTAAAGCCGCACGAAGATGGGAATCCGGCGCAGAAAGGCGCGGACTCCCGGCGGCAAGAGGTGGACCAGACGGCTAAGCATGATGCGGGCACTGTATCGAGCATCGGGCCGCCCGTGCTGGCAGGTGGGACACCCCGCACAAAACAAGACCGGCCGAAACCTACTGGCCGAATCCGGCCCGACCCCCCATGACAAGGCTTAACGCCGCCCCCGGCGCATGCGATGCCGGCGATCCCCCGGGTTTCAACGGCATCGTCTCGGGGAGATCAGAAGCACGGGACCGATCTCGGAGGTGGCCGATGGGGCAGGGGATGCGCGTCACGGTCGATGCGGCGATGCGGGCCCGCGATGCCTCCCGCATCCGCCCGCAGGATGAGGTGCCGCAGCCACCGCAGCCGGCGCCTCAACCCGCGAAGGCCCGCCGGGCCGAGAAGCGGCGACTCGCCAAACGCCGCCCCACCCAGGCCTGACCCCGTCGAGGCCACTGCGGCCGCCGCGCGGCCGTCCGCCTCCGGTCAGGCCGGCAGCGGGGGAAGCACGCCGGTCTTCTCGTAGGCGGTGAGCATCGCGATGCGCCGCACGTGCCGCTCCACGCCCGAGAACGGCGTGGTGAGGAAGATCTCCACGAAACGGGTCGCCTCGTCGATCGCGTGCATGCGGGCACCGATGCTGACGACGTTGGCGTCGTTGTGCTCGCGCGCGAGGCGGGCGGTCTCCTCACTCCACGCCAGCGCGGCGCGTACCCCTGTGACCTTGTTGGCCGCGATGGCCTCGCCGTTGCCGGACCCGCCGACGACGATGCCCAGTGAACCCGGGTCACCGACCGTCCTGGCCGCGGCGTGCATCACGAACGGCGGATAGTCGTCCTCGCCGTCGTACGTGGCCGGGCCGCAGTCGACGGCCTCGTGGCCCTGGCCGGCGAGCCACTCGACGAGGTGGTTCTTCAGCTCGTAACCCGCATGGTCGGAACCGAGATAGACGCGCATAACGCAAAGTCTGACAGGTCCGGCCCCCCGGACACGCCGCCGGGTGACGCCGTCCGGCCGGTCAGAGTTGCATCGACTTGATCTCGAGGAACTCCTCCAGGCCGTGCAGGCCGAGCTCCCGGCCGATGCCCGACTGCTTGAAGCCGCCGAACGGCGCGAGGGGGTTGAACTGCCCGCCGTTGATCTCCACCTGCCCCGCCTTGAGCCGCCGCCCGACCGCCACGGCGTGGTCCCGGTCGGCCGACCAGACCGCCGCCGCGAGGCCGTACGGCGTGTCGTTGGCGATCCGTACGGCCTCGTCTTCGGAGTCGTACGCGAGGATCGACAGCACGGGGCCGAAGATCTCTTCTCGGGCGATGGTCATGGACGGCGTGACGTCGGCGAAGACCGTCGGCTGCATGTAGAAACCCCGGTCGAACGTCGACTCGGTGCCACCGGTGACCAGCCGCGCGCCCTCCGCGACACCACCGTCGACGTAGCCGCGAACCCGGTCGAGCTGAGCGCGCGAGACGAGCGGCCCGAGGCGGGTGGCCTCGTCGAACGGGTCGCCCGGGGTGTACCGCTCCGCCGCCTTGGCGGCGAGCGCGACCGCCTCGTCGTACGCCTCACGGGAGATCAGCATCCGGGTGAGGGCGTTGCAGGTCTGCCCGGAGTTGACGTACGCCTTCGCCACGCCGACCTTGACGGCGAGGGCGAGGTCGGCGTCCGGCAGGATCACGTTCGGCGACTTGCCACCGAGCTCCAGCGCGACCCGCTTGACCGACCGGGCGGCCAGCTCGGCCACGCGTTTGCCCGCCCGCGTGGAGCCGGTGAAGGACACCATGTCGACGTCGTCGTGCGCGGCGATCGCCTCACCGACGACCGGTCCGAGACCCGAGACGAGGTTGAACACCCCCGGCGGCAGCCCGGCCTCGTCGAGGATGTCGGCCAGCGCGTACGCGGCGAGCGGCGCGACCTCGCTCGGCTTCAGCACGACCGTGCAGCCGGCCGCGAGCGCCGCGGCCACCTTCGCGACGACCTGGTGCAGCGGGTAGTTCCACGGCGTGATCGCGCCGACCACGCCGACCGGCTCGCGGACGATCATCGAGTTGCCGCACCGCTGCCCGGCGAAGTCGTACGTCTCCAGGACCTCCAGGATGCCGGACAGCACCGCGATCGGCGTGCCGACGTGCACCTTGAGCGCGAGCTGGTACGGCGCGCCCAGATCGTTCGCGATCGCGGTGGCGAGGTGCTCCCGCCGCGCGGTCAGGCCGCTGAGGACCGCCCGCAGGAAGCCGGCTCGCTCCGCGGGTGCGGTGGCCTCCCACGCGGGCAGCGCCCGGCGCGCCTCCGCGACCGCACGGTCGGCGTCGGCCGGCGTACCCGCGGGGACCCGGTCGATGACCTCTTCGGTCGCGGGGTTGACCACGTCGATCGTCTCGGTGTCGGAGGAGTCCGCCCACGCACCGCCCACATAGATCACATCGCGCATGTCCTCATCCTTCCCCGCCCGGCCTGCATGGACCACCCGCGCAGGCGATCGAATATCCCACCTGCGGCATAGGCTTAGCTGTTGCGAATCAATTGCAACAAGGATTGAATGGCGAACTATGCACGCCCGAACGAGGAGTGATCGATGACGACGGTGCGGCCCGCGCCGAGCCCCCGGCTCGGCAGGACGGAGTGGGGGCGCCTCGCCGGGATGGCCGGCTTCGTGACGCTGCTGCACGCCGTCGGCTGGGGGATCCTGCTGCTCCTCGTTCTCCCCGGCCACTACCACCTCGGCGACGGGAAGCTGTTCGGCGTCGGGATCGCGCTGACCGCGTACACACTCGGCATGAGGCACGCGTTCGACGCCGACCACCTCGCCGCGATCGACAACACCACCCGCAAGCTGATGTCCGACGGCCAACGCCCCGTCTCGGTCGGGTTCTGGTTCTCGCTCGGCCACTCGTCGGTGGTCTTCACCGCGTGCGCGCTGCTCGGCTTCGGCATCAAGGCGCTGTCCAACGGGATCTCCGACGACGGCTCCGGGCTGCACAAGATCACCGGCACGATCGGCCCGACCGTCTCCGGCACGTTCCTCGCCATCATCGCGATCATCAACCTGGTCATCCTGCTCGGGATCCTCAAGATCTTCCGCGGGATGCGCGGCGGCGCCTATGACGAGGCCGCCCTGGAGGAGCAGCTCAACAACCGCGGCTTCATGAACCGCATCCTCGGCCGCTTCACCAAGGCGATCACCAAGCCGTGGCAGATGTACCCGCTGGGCTTCCTGTTCGGCCTGGGCTTCGACACGGCGACGGAGATAGCCCTGCTGGCACTGGCCGGCTCGGCGGCGACCGCGAGCTCTTTGCCCTGGTACGCCGTGCTGTGCCTGCCGATCATCTTCGCCGCGGGCATGTCGCTGTGGGACAGCATCGACGGCACCTTCATGAACTTCGCGTACGGCTGGGCGTTCTCCAACCCGGTGCGCAAGATCTTCTACAACATCGTGCTGACCGGGATCTCGGTGGCGTTCGCCTTCGTCATTGGCGGCACCGAGCTGCTGCAGGTCGCGCAGGACCGGTTCGGCCTGCACGGGGGGTTCTGGGACTGGGTCGCCGCCCTCAACCTCAACACGGCCGGGTTCATCATCACCGGCGTCCTCCTGGTGATGTGGGTGGGCGCGCTGGCCATCTGGAAGTTCGGCCGCATCGAGCAGCGCTGGTCCGCGGCCCTGCAGGACTCAGACGCCTGACCGGAGGCGGATATGGAAGTGGCCCTCACCCGGCCGGGGCAGGGGGAGGGCCACTGGACGGGCGGCGGCGCCACTCAGTCGACGATGGGGTCGCGGGTACGGCTCCGCTTGAGCTCGAAGAACCCGTCCGTCCCGGCGACGAGGCGTACGCCGTCCCAGAGCTTCGCGGCGGCCTCACCGCGTGGGATCGGCGACACGACGGGGCCGAAGAACGAAGCGCCCTCCACCGAGATCACCGGAGTGCCGACCTCGTAGCCGACCCGGTCCATGCCGTCGGCGTGCGAGGCGCGGACCGCCGCGTCATGCGCGTCCGTCTCGGCGGCGTCGGCCAGCGCGCGGTCGAGCCCGGCCGCCTCGAGCGCCTCCTCGATCGCCTCGCGGCTCAGCGCCGTCTTCTCCACGTGAGCGCGGGTGCCGAGCTCGGTGTAGAGCCTGCCGAGCACCTCCCGGCCGTACTTCTCCTCGGCCGCGACGCACACGCGGACCGGGCCCCAGGCCTCCTTCATGAACCCCTGGTATTCCTCCGGCAGATCCCGCCCCTCGTTGAGCACGGACAGGCTCATCACGTGCCACCGCACGTCGATCGGGCGGAGCTGTTCCACCTCGAGAATCCACCGGGAGGTGATCCAGGCCCACGGGCACCTGGGATCGAACCAGAAGTCCACCGGCGTACGTTCGGTGTCGGCCACCACAAACCTCCAATGTTCCGGACGTGTCTGCACCGGCCAACCGGCGGCTGCTCCTTGGCATTCCATCCTTAGGATTTACTGAGAGTTCGGACCAAGATCCCGCCCGGCGGGTTAGATAGGGCAGGAGGGCGGCCTGCTGGTCGAAGCGCCGGTCAGCGGGCCGTACGGTGGGATGGACAATCACGTCGCATAGCGAGGCGAGGGGTTCACTTGGCTGGCAACCTGACGCGTGACGAAGCGCGCGACCGCGCCCGGCTGCTCACCGTCGAGTCGTACAACGTTGATCTCGACCTGACCACGGGCCCGGAGACGTTCGTCTCCGGCACCACGATCAGGTTCGGCTGCGCCGAACCCGGCGCTTCCAGCTTCGTCGACCTGCACGGCGCGGCGGTCCGGGAGATCACGCTCAACGGTCAGCCGCTCGATCCGGGCTCCTACGACCCGGAGAAGGGCCGGATCCCGCTACCCCGGCTGGCCTCCGCCAACGAACTGCGGGTGGTCGCCGACGCCGCCTACTCCCGCACCGGCGAGGGGCTGCACCGGTTCGTCGACCCGGTCGACCAGCAGGTCTACCTGTACACCCAGTTCGAGACCTGTGACGCGCACCGGATGTACACCTGCTTCGACCAGCCCGACCTCAAGGCGCGCTTCGAGCTGAGCGTGACCGCGCCGGACGACTGGCAGGTCATCACCAACAACGCGCCCGACGTGGCCGAGAGCGGCCACTGGCACTTTCCGGCCACCCCCGGCATCTCCACCTACATCACCGCATTGGTGGCCGGGCCGTACCACGTCGTTCGCGATGAGTACCGCCAGAGCGACCAGGTCATCCCGCTGGGCGCGTACTGCCGGGCCAGCCTCGCCGAGCACTTCGACGCCGACGCGATCTTCGACGTCACCAAGCAGGGCTTCGACTTCTTCCGCAAGACCTTCGCCCGGCCGTACCCCTTCGACAAGTACGACCAGCTCTTCGTGCCGGAGTTCAACGCGGGCGCGATGGAGAACGCCGGCTGCGTGACGTTCCTGGAGGACTACGTCTTCCGGTCGCGGGTCACCGACGCCGCCTACGAGCGGCGCGCGGAGACGATCCTGCACGAGATGGCGCACATGTGGTTCGGCGACCTCGTCACCATGCGCTGGTGGGACGACCTGTGGCTGAACGAGTCGTTCGCCACGTACATGAGTGTGCTGTGCCAGGCCGAGGCCACCAAGTGGACCGGGGCGTGGACGACGTTCGCGAACCTGTGGAAGACCTGGGCGTACCGGCAGGACCAGCTCCCGTCCACGCACCCGATCTCCGCCGACATCCCCGACATCCGCGCGGTCGAGGTCAACTTCGACGGCATCACCTACGCCAAGGGCGCGAGCGTCCTGAAGCAGCTCGTCGCCTACGTCGGGCGGGACAACTTCATCAGCGGCGTCCGCAGCTACTTCGACCGGCACGCGTGGGGCAACACCTCGCTGTCCGACCTGCTGGACTCCCTCGAGGAGACCTCCGGACGCGACCTGACCTCCTGGTCGAAGGAGTGGCTCGAGACGGCCGGCGTCAACACGCTGCGCCCCTCGTACGAGGTCGACGACGCCGGGACGTTCACCTCGTTCGCGGTGCTGCAGGAGGCGCCGGCGGAGCACTCGACGCTCCGCTCGCACCGCGTGGCGATCGGCCTGTACGACCGCACCGACGAGGGCATCGTGCGGCGCAGGCGCGTCGAGCTCGACATCGTCGGCGCCCGCACCGAGGTGCCCGAGCTGACCGGCGAGCGGCGTCCGGACCTGGTGCTGGTCAACGATGACGACCTCACCTACGCCAAGATCCGGCTCGACCAGCACTCGCTGCGCACGCTCATCGACGGCATCGGCGAGATCACCGACGGACTCCCGCGCGCGCTGTGCTGGTCCGCCGCCTGGGACATGTGCCGCGACGCCGAACTGCCCGCCCGCGACTACGTGCGACTGGTGCTGTCCGGCATCCGGGGCGTCAGCGACATCTCGGTCGCCCAGACGCTGCTGCGGCAGGCCCGGCTCGCGACGACGCAGTACGCCGACCCGGCGTGGCGCGAGAGCGGCTTCGACCTGCTGGCCGACGCGCTGCACGACCTGATGACCGAGGCCGAGCCCGGTTCGGACTGGCAGCTCACGTACACGCAGGCGTTCGTCGCGGTGGCGACCTCCGACGAGCACGTGGAGCTCGTGCGCGGCCTGCTCGACGGGTCCGCGGCACTCGACGGCCTGGTCGTCGACACGGACCTGCGGTGGGCCCTGCTGCGCCGTCTCGTCGTGCGCGGCGCCGCCGGCGAGGCCGAGATCGACGCCGAGCTGCGGCGCGACCCGACCGCCGCGGGCGAGCGACACGCCGCGGGCGACCTGGCGGCCCTTCCGACGCCGGAGGCGAAGGCCTCCGCATGGGACCGGATCATCGGCGGCGAGCTACCGAACGCGGTCTTCCGCGCCACGCTCGGCGGCCTGGTGGACACCGACGACACGAGGCTGCTGGAGCCGTACGTCGAGAAGTACTTCGACGAGGTCGCGCGCATCTGGTCGTCGTGGTCGAGCGACATGTCCAGCACGTTCGCCGAGAACGCCTACCCGTTCCTGGTGATCTCGCAGGACACCGTCGACCGGACCACCGCCTATCTCGACGCCGAGAACCCGCCGCCGGCTCTGCGCCGGCTGCTCGTCGAGGGCCGTGACGGGCTGTCCCGCGCCCTGCGCGCCCAGGCGAAGGACCGCGCGGCAGGCTGACCTTGTGGCGAGAGGGGCCCGGTCCGGGGTGAACGGGCCGGGCCCCTTCGCACGAGGGCTGCTCAGTAGGCCGGCGTCCGCTGTCGTTGCTTGGTGCCCAGGACGTGCTCGACGAGCGTGATGAGGACCTGCTTGACGGAGTCCTTGTGCCGGGCGTCACAACTGATCACCGGAACGTGCGGTTCGAGGTCGAGCGCACTCCGGATCGCCTCGATGTCGGGTTCGGGTGCGCCGTCGAACCGGTTGATCCCGACGATGAACGGCATCCCGCGGCGCTCGAAGAAGTCGATCGAGGAGAAGGAGTCGGCGAGCCGCCGGGTGTCGGCGACCACGACCGCGCCCAGTGAGCCCAGCGCCAGTTCGTCCCACATGAACCAGAACCTCTTCTGCCCCGGGGTGCCGAACACGTAGAGGACCAGGCCGTCGCGGAGTGTGATACGGCCGAAGTCCATCGCGACGGTCGTGGTCGTCTTCTGTTCCACGCCGGACGTGTCATCGACTCCGACGCCCTGTGAGGTGAGCGCCTCTTCGGTGCGCAGCGTCTGGATCTCACTCACCGTGTTGACCAGCGTGGTCTTGCCGGCCCCGAACCCTCCGGCGATGAGGATCTTTACTGCGAGCTGAGTGGTCATCTGCCCGGTCAGGACGCGTCTTCGCCGGGGCGCGTGCCCGGGCGGGGCCGCGAGGAGATGTGCTCGCCGACCCGCTTGACCAGGACGGCCATCTCGTAGGTGATCACTCCCGGCTCGACGGCCGCGTCGCTCAGCACCGTCAGACAGGCACCCTCGCCGGCGGCGGTGACGAACAAGAACGAGTTCCGCATCTCGATGATCGTCTGATGGACCTCTCCCCCGTCGAACTGGCGCCGCGCGCCCTGGGCAAGGCTCTGGAAGCCGGCGGCCAGCGCCGCCAGGTATTCGGCGTCCACGCGGTTGAGCCCCTTGGAGGAACCCATCAGCAGACCGTCTGTGGACAGCACCGCCGCTCTTGTCACCTGGGGCACGCGTTCGACGAGCCCATCGATCAGCCAGTCGAGAGTGCCGGCCGAATCGGCCCGCTGCGGCGTCACTAGCATTCTCCTCTTCCTGTCGTTTCCTGCGGGAACCATCGCCCGGCTCTTCGGGCCGACCGCCGATCCGGTCAGCAGCGCCCCAAGATCATGTCTGTTGCCCGCCAGGCCATGGCCATGATCGGCCCGTTGAGATTGCCCGACACCATCGTCGGCATCACCGAGCAGTCGACGACCCGCAGGTTCCGCACTCCGCGGACGCGGAGCCGCCCGTCCACGACGTCGTCGTCATCAGGACCCATGGCGCAGGTGCCGATCGTGTGATATCCGGAGTAACCCTGATCGAGCCCGGCGTCGATGATGTCCTGTTCGTCCTGCACGTGCAGTCCCGGGTTGATCTCGGCCTTGATGCGTTTCGCGATCGGCGCCGTCGCGAACAGCTCCCGGAGCTTGCGGAAGATGTCGACCCCGACTCTGCGGTCGTGTTCCGACGTGAAGTAGCCCGACACGATGTCCAGTGGCGCGTCCGGGTCCGCCGAGGTGATGTGGAGGCTGCCCTCGCTGTCGGGGCGCAGGATGTATCCAAGGCCACTCATACCGGGCTCACGCTCCAGCCGGAGTTGCTTGCCCGGGACCTGCGGGGCCGCGGAGAAGGGGGCGAACAGGAACTGCGCGTCCGGGCGGTCCAGGTCGGGACGCGTCTTGAAGAAACCGATGACGTCGTACGCGGGGACCGCGAGCGGCCCTCGCCGGGTCATGAGGTACTTCACCCCCGTCATCGCCTGCCGCGGCGCCGTGCTCAGCAGCCTGTTGTATCCGACGTTGTCGGTGATCCGGAACTGCAGTTTGAAGCAACGGTGCTCCCGCACCCGGGCGCCGACGTTGGGGCTGTCGACGATCACGTCGACGCCGGCCGACCGCAGGGTCTCGGCGGGACCGATGCCCGACAGCTGCAGGAGCTTCGGCGTCGCGAGGCTCCCCGAAGCGATGATCACCTCGGCCGCGGCGGCGTAGTCGACGGTCCGGCCTTGTCGGCGGGTGCGGACGCCGATGGCCCGGTCGCCCTGGGTCAGGACGCGGACCGCGAGGGCATCAACGGCGACGGTGAGGTTCGCACGGTGCTCGACCGGGTGGAGGAAGGCCCTCGCCGCGCTGACGCGACGGCCGTTCTCAATGGTCGACATGGCATAGCCGATGCGCTCCTCGTCGGTCTCGTTGAGATCCCGTTCACGGCTCCACCCGAGCGTCTCCGCGGCGGCTATCGCCTCCTCACAGAGTTCCTCGGACTCCGCCGTCGTCGAGATGGTCAGCGGTCCCCCCGTGCCCCGGGTCTCCGTGGGGCCCAGCGTGTTGTTCTCGATCTTCTTGAAGATCGGGAGGATGGCGTCCCAGCCCCATCCCGGGTTGCCGAGACGCTCGAGTTCGTCGTAGTCCGCGCGGCTGCCGCGGTTGTAGACCATGCCGTTGATGGAGCTGGACCCGCCGAGTGTCCTGCCCCGGACCCAGTCCTCGACGTGGTTCGCGGGCCCGACGGGACGTATGGGGAAGTGCCACGCGACGCGCGGGTGGTCCATCAGCTTGCCGAAGCCCTTGGGCACTCTGATGAGCGGGTTGGTGTCCCTGCCACCGGCCTCGAGGAGGAGCACTCTGGTACCAGGATCCTCGGAGAGGCGGTTGGCCAGCACGCAGCCTGCGGATCCGGCCCCGACGATGATGTAGTCGAACTCCTGCAACAGGACTCCTTGTCCATTCCCCGGGGCCGCGCGGAAGCGGGTTGATCACGGGCGCAGCCCACATGATCCCACCGAGAGCCAGGCAAGATCCACAAAACGTACACAGACGTACGAGGAAGCCGCTAGCGTTACGCAAGGTTTCGTCCGACTTGCGGCATTCTTGAGTTGAAAGACGGCGCTATGAACGACCTGATCACCCGCACGCCTCCTCACGCTGATCGGTGTTCGATGTGATGAGGTCACGCAAGCGATCGATTCGATTCACGCTCTTCGGCCTGCTCGCCATCCCGCTGGTCTCGCTCGTCACGCTGTGGGGCTTCGCGGCCCAGGGCACGGCCAGCGACGCCATCCAGAAGCGCAACCTCGACACCATCAACCGGCTGTACGGCGATGCCGCCACTCCCATGCTGATCCAGGTGGCGCAGGAGCGGCTGCAGTCGGTGACCTGGCTGAGCAGCCGTGGCCTGGCCCCCCGGGCTCCGCTGGACGCCCAGAGGCGGCAGACGGACGTCACGGTGACGCAGCTGATGAAGGCGTCGCACTCCGGTTCCTTCCGCGGCACGCTGACGGCACCGATGAAGCAACGGCTGGGGGTGCTGCTGGACAAGATCGGCCAGTTGGGCGCCATCCGGCGCGCCATCGACTCCGGTGCCATGGACAAGCTGGCCGCGTTCAACGCCTACAACGACATCCTCGACGCGCATTTCCAGTTCACGTATCTCATGGTCGTCGTCAAGGACCCCACGATCTACCAGCAGGCCTACTACCTCGTCGGGCTTTCCCGCGCCCAGGAACTGGCCGGGCGCGAGGCCACACTCGTGGCGAGCGACCTGATCGCCGACGGCCGGATGAGCAGTAGCGAGCACGCCGCCTTCAACAAGCTGGTGATCGAACAGCGGTACCTGGAGAATGAGGGGCTCACCCAGTTCATCCCACAGGTCGGTGCCCCCTTCAGGCAACTGCTGGACTCAACGACGTACACCGACTTCAAGGCGATGGAAGACCGCGTCATGGCGAGTCCCGCCGGCAAGTCCAAGCTGCGGATCAATCCCATCGCCTGGGGCTCCGCCTCCCAGGCCTTCATCGGCGGGCTCGACCACGCCGTCGGGGAGTCCCGGCCGATCCTCGCTGGCAAGTCCAAGGCCCTGGGCGACTCGATCCTGTTGCGCCTCGCGCTCGTCGGCGGCGTAGGCCTGGTCGCGGTCGTTCTGTCGGCCTTCCTCATGCTCCGATTCGGCCGCCGCATGAGCCGGGAGCTGGTCGGCCTGCAGGGAGCGGCACGCGACCTCGCCGACCAGCGGCTTCCCGACATCGTGAGCCGGCTGCGCCGCGGCGACGACGTCAACGTGGCCGAGGAGGCCCCTCCCCTGGACGTCGGCAAGACCGCCGAGGTATCGAACGTCGCGGAGGCGTTCTCCACGGTGCAGCGGACCGCGATCGAGGCGGCCGTCGGGCAGGCCGAACTCCGCAAGGCGGTCAACCAGGTGTTCCTGAACCTCGCACGGCGCAACCAGGCGCTGCTGCACCGCCAGCTGGCGATGCTGGACACTCTGGAGCGCAAGGCCTCCGATCCCGACGCGCTGGAGGACCTGTTCCGCCTCGATCACCTCACCACCCGCATGCGCCGGCACGCCGAGGGCTTGATCATCCTGTCCGGCGCGGCCCCCGGCCGAGGCTGGCGCAAACCGGTGGTCATCACGGACGTGCTCCGCGGCGCGATCGGCGAGATCGAGGACTACGCCCGGGTCGAGATGATCAGTGTGGCGGAGGAGGCGATCGTCGGCTCCGCTGTCGCCGACGTGATCCACTTGATCGCCGAGCTCGTCGAGAACGCCGTGAGCTTCTCCCCGCCCAACACACCGGTCGAGGTCGACGCCGGGCTGGTGGGAAACGGGTTCGTGGTGGAGATCCAGGACCGCGGCCTCGGCATGAGCGAGGAAAAGCTGGCGGCGATCAACGAACAGCTCGCCCATCCACCCGAGTTCGACCTGGCGGACAGCGACCAGCTGGGCCTGTTCGTCGTCGGCAACCTGGCGGACCGGCACGGCATCAAGATCTCACTGTGCCCCAACGCGTACGGCGGCCTCACGACGATCGTGCTGATACCGCACTCCATCGTCGTACCGGCGGGCGAAGCCACCAGATCCGACAGCGTCACCGCTCATGACGAGGACCCGGCGGGCGATCCCGGTGTCGCCTCAAACGGTTACGACGAGGTTCCGATGAGTACACCGCTTGAGTCAGACCGGAGCGTCGAGCCCGTCGAGAGCCTTGACGACACGCAGGAGCATCCCACCGCCGGCGCCCTCAGGACCGCCGGGCGGCACCGTCTCAGCAGGATGGAGACTTTCGCCGCGGGCGCGCCCGTCGACGCCCCCGCGTGGCCTCCCGGTCGCCCGGCAGAGCCGCCCGTTCCGGCGGTGGGCCGAGACGAGGCGGCCGGCCGCTCCGGCGTGCCGACCGCCGGCACGCACGCGGGGATGCCGCGCCGGGTGCGCCAGGCGAGCCTGGCTCCTCAGCTGCGCGGCTCATCGACTCCCGGCGGCGGACAGGCGGCCACCGACTGCGGTACCCGTTCACCGGAAAGGGCGCGTTCCGTCATGGCCTCGATGCAGAGCGGATGGCGGCGCGGACGCGCCGAGGACGCGAGTAGGCGCACTCCGGCAGACACGAATCCGAACCAAGGTGAGTGATGGCACAGACGAACACGGCCGGTGAGGTGAACTGGCTGCTCGATAACCTGGTCGATCGGGTCGACTCCGTGGACCAGGCGGTGGTCCTGTCACGCGGCGGACTCGTCGTGTCGGCATCCTCTGGGCTCAGCCAGGAGAATGCCGAGCACCTGTCAGCGCTGGTGGCCGGGGTCCAGGGGCTCGCTCGGGGCGCCTGCCACCAGTTCGAGGGCGGCGAGCTGCTGCAGACCGTCATCGAGATGGATTCGGTGTTCCTGTTCGTGGTGACCGCCGGAGAGGACACCTGCCTTGCCGTGCTGAGCCACGCCGACGCGGACGCGGGAGCCATCGCGTTCGAGATGACCGAGCTGGCCGAGCGGCTCAGCGAGCGTCTGCCGGCGAATCCCCAACTGTCGGATCAGGGTTCTGGCGTGGGGTGATCTCGGCATGAGTTCGGCAGAAGACAGATGGCTGGACCACGACGCGGGACCGGTCGTCCGCCCCTACACCCTCACGGGGGGGCGGACCCGGCCACGCGGTGAGGCGCTGGACCTCATCGTCGTGCTGGAGGCGACCAATGTGCCGGTGAACCAACGACTGAGACTGGGCCCCGAGCACCGCAGGCTGCTCGCACTCTGCCGGCGGCCGATCACCTTCGCCGACCTGGCGTCAGAGGTCGACCTGCCGGTCGGTGTGGTTCGCGTGCTCCTCGATGATCTGCGCGACGAGAACTTGGTCAGAGCGCTCAAGCCGACACCGACGGGCGACGTGCCGGACGAGCTTGTACTAAGGAAACTGCTGCATGGACTACGCGCACTCTGACACGGCCGTCTCCGAGAGGGCCCTGTCGCAAACTCCCTCGGATTCCGACCGGCCGATCGCCGCGAAGATCCTTATAGCCGGAGGGTTCGGTGTCGGCAAGACCACGCTGGTGGGCACCATCAGCGAGATCCGGCCGCTGCGCACCGAGGAGATCCTCTCCGACAAGAGCATGGGCGTCGACGACACGGCCGCCGTCGGCGCCAAGACCACGACCACCGTGGCCATGGACTTCGGCCGGATCACGCTCGAGGACAACCTGATCCTCTACCTGTTCGGCACCCCCGGACAGGAACGTTTCTGGTTCATGTGGGACGAACTGGCGCTGGGAGCCGTGGGAGCGGTCGTCCTGGCCGACGTACGTCGTCTCGCCGACTCCTTCCCGGCCGTCGACTACTTCGAGCACCGCGGTACGCCGTTCGTCGTGGCGGTCAACTGCTTCGACGGCTCCGAGCACAAGAACCCGGACGACGTCCGGATCGCGCTGGACCTCGAGGAGCACGTGCCGCTGGTCCTCTGCGACGTACGGCACCGAGAATCCGCCAAGCAGGTGCTGATCACCGTGGTGGAGCACGTGCTCGGGGAAACGCCGAGCCGTCGATGACCACGCGGCCGTGGCTGGTCGCGTCGCGGCCGGGTCAGGTGCCGTATACCCGTGGCAGAGTGAACGGGTGGAGACGGCGCGCGAGGTTCTGACGACACTCGCCCGGCGATATGCCTTCGGCGATCTGGCGGCGCTGTGCGAAGCCGGAGCGGCGGGGCTGCCGCCCGGTGTGGCGGGCGAGGTACGACTGCTGTGCTCGTTCGGGCAACGGCTCATCGACCTCGACGCGGAGGACTTCGGCCTGCCCGAACGCACCGGCGATCCGGTCGTCGACGCCCACCGGGTGCCGGAGGACCTGCTCGCCCGCGCCCGGGCGAGCAGGATGCCGCAGTCCGCGAAGGAGGACACCCGCGGCGCGCTGCGGACGCTGGGTCCCGCCTACGCCCTGCTGCTCGAGGTGATCGAGGCCCGGTGGCGTCGGCGTGAGATGGCCGCGCTGGTGGCCGCGGTGCACATCGCGGCCGAATACCTGCCGCTGCTGGCCTGGGAGCCCGTGCTCGGCCACGCCGGCGACCCGGCACTGCTGCCCGAGTCGGTGAGCGGCCCGGGCAGCCGCTTCGGCGTGCCCGCTGAGAACGGCCGGCCGCGCGACTGCGACCTCACCCGGCCCGAGCGGTCGGCCGCGGTCCGCGCGTTGCGTGTCGCCCGTGAGCCGGGCCCGGGCTGGCGCAACTACCTCGACCGCCAGCACAGCACCGTCGCGGCCGCGCTCGGCAGGTGCGCCACGTCGTGCCGTACGCCCTGCGACGTGGTCACCCGGCTGGCTCCGGAGGTGCGCGACGCGCTGACCGAGCGGTGCCGGCTCGCCCGGGAGTTCGCCGAGGGCGCGCTGGTGCGCCTCCGGCACGCGGCGCCGGTCGGGCACGGCTTCGGCGTGCCGAACCCCGACGAGGTCTCGGACGCGTGGGCGCGGACCCGCAGGTCGCTGGGGCGTCAGCCGCTCGGCAGACGGGCGGCCGGAGAGGTACGCGACTATCCCCTGGCGGGCCTGCCGGAGGTTTTCTCTGCCGCGGCCGGGTACCCGATCGTGCCCGACACGCTGCTGCGCGACGTCGCCGCACGGCTCGTCGTCATGCTCGGGACGTAGGCGGCCCGCTGCGGCACGGCCGCCCGCTCTCAGTGCGACAACGCGGCCCGTACCGCTTCGACGGCGGCGCGCAGGCGGGGATCGGACGGCAGGTCGTCGAGCAGCACCGGGCGGCCATCGGCGTCGGCCAGCGGCACCCGCCAGTTGGGGTACTCATCGGTGGTGCCGGGCTGATTCTGGGTACGGCGCTCCCCCACCGCGTCCGCAAGTGAGACGCCGACGAGCCGCGCGGGCGTACGCGCCAGCAGCGCGTGCAGGGCCACCGTCATATCCCCGGGGTCCAGGCCGAGGGAGACCAGCAGGTCCCGCCACTCGCGGAGCGAGCTCTCCAGTTCGGCGTACTCCTCGGCCGCCGGGCGGGTGAGCAGGCCGAGTCGCCGGCGCAGGTCGATGTGGTCACCATTGAGATATCCCTCGATGGGTGGCATGTCGTGCGTGCCGACGGTGGCCAGGCACAGCTCCCGCCATTTTGCCGGCGGCAGCGGCGCGCCGCCGGCGTCGCGCTCGAACCAGGCCATCGACGTGCCGAAGACGCCGCGCTGGGCGAAGACGTCGCGCATGTAGTCCTCGACGGTGCCGAGGTCCTCGCCGACGACGACGGCGCCGGCCGCGTGAGCCTCGGCCAGCAGCACGCCGAGCATCTCGTCGTGGGGGTAGCTCACGTACGTGCCCTCGGCCGCCGACGCACCCTCGGGCACCCACCACAGCCGGAATACCTGCATGGCGTGGTCGAGGCGCAGGCCGCCCGCGTGCCGCAGGACGTGCCGGAGCATGTCGCGGTACGGGGCGTACCCGGACGCGGCGAGCCGCTGCGGGTGCCTCGTCGGCTGACCCCAGTCCTGGCCGCGCTGGTTGAACTCGTCCGGCGGCGCGCCCACGCTCATGCCGGGTGCGAACAGGTCCTGGTACGCCCACGCGTCCGCGCCGCCCGGGTCCACGCCGACGGCCAGG
>JAOPYL010000363.1 GCA_025964625.1 Actinoallomurus sp.
GGCTTGGGCGGGCCGTGCGTGTCGCAGGCGCAGGCACAGCAGCGCGAGTGGCAGCACGCCGCACCGCAGTCCGGGCATGCCGGCGCCGTCCAGCCGCGCGGCGGCGTCCCGGTAGGCCGCCTCGACCTCGGCCGCCGGTGCCTGCATTGTCGCGGCGAGCCGCAGCGCCCGGTACCACTGGGTGAATACGCCCACCAGCGGCAGCTCGTGGCGCTCGGCCAGGCGGTCCGCGGCGGTCGCGTGCCTGTCAGCCGCCGGGAAGTCCGCGAGCGCGCTGCGGGATTGGAGGCGGATGAGGTGTGCGAGTACCTCGAAGGTGACCAGGCCGTGCCGGGCGGACAGGGCGACCAGCTCAGCGCCGATCTGGTCCCGGCGCGGCGCCAGCCCCGCGCGGTGGAAGGTTTGCATGAACACGCCGTTGAGGGCGAACGCCAGCAGCGCGGGATCGTCCAGGCCGCGGGCGATCTGCTCCGCCTGCCGAGCGGCCTGGGGCCCGCGCCCCGCTCGGGTGCCGCGCGACTCCAGGGCGATCGTGGCCAGCAGCCGGGCCCGCGCCGCCTGGTGCGCACCGGGCGGGAGGGCGGTCAGGGTGCGTTCGGCCGCCGCCACGATATGGGCCGCCTGCTCCAGGTCGTCCGAGCGGGTCCAGATCGCCGGGACGTCGTACGCACCGATCACGCGGGCGGTCAATTCCGCGTCGCCCAGCTCCTGCGCCGCCGCGATGGCCGCCACACGGTGCCGGCGGGCCGCCTCCAGGCCGCCGCCGCCGGTCACCGCGAGATTACGCAGCAGACCCACCGTCGACTCCAGCCGGGCCCGGGCACCGGATGCCACGGTGCGGTCGTAGGCGTCGGCCGCCTGCGCCCACACCCGCCCCGCCGCCCCGGCCGGAGCGGCGACGGGGTCGAGGTGGCGGGCGTGGTTGAGGATGTCGGCCTCCAGGCGGCGCAGTCCCGGGCCTGGATCAACCCCCAGCTGCTCGACCAGGAGCTCTCGTGCCCGGCGCAGCACCGCCAGCGCGTCGCCCTGGCGGCCGGCGCGGTACAGTGCGAGGGCCAGCAGACGCCAGGCGTCCTCCCGCCAGGGATGCTCGGCCACGTGCGCGTCCAGATCCGGCACCGCCTCGGCCGCAAGGCCCAGGGCCAGGCGAGCCTCGGCCTGACGCTCCACCGCCTGCAGCCGCAGCTCCGCCAAGCGGGAGCGCTCCGCATGGGCCCAGGGCTCGTCGGCGAACTCGGCGTAGGCGGGCCCGCGCCACCACCCCAGCGCGTCCTCGAGCCGTGCGAGCACATCCTTGGGGGGCAGCGTCGCGGTCGTGGCCACCGCCTGCTCGAAGCGCCAGGCGTCCACCGCGCCCGGCTCCGCGCGCAGCGCGTACCCCGGCCCCTCGGTGACCAGCAGCCGGGCCGCAGTGCGGGGCGGGCGCTCGGGCTCCAGTGCACGGCGCAGCGCGGCCACGAAGGTACGGACCGCGCCCACCGCACCGACAGGCGGATCCGCCCACAGATCCTCCACCAGGCGGGTGACCGGGACGACGCGGCGGCGGGCGACGATCAGCCGGGCCAGCACCGCGCGATGCCGCGGCCCCTTCAAAGCGATCGCGTCCCCGGCACCGTCCCAGGCTGCCACCGGCCCCAGCACCCCGAACACGACCTGCACCTCTTGACCGCCCTTTCCGGGGTATCGTCCCCCGCCACGGTATAGCGCGCTCACCCGATGCTCATCCGATGCTCATCCGCGCCCGGCAGGCTGGCGACACCTGGTCACCTACGGAAAGGGCGGAACCATGACGCCTGCCATCGCCGGCTTCGACTACCAGCGCGTCCCCGTCGCCGACGGCGTGTCCCTGAACGCGGCCGTCGCGGGCTCGGGCACTCCGATCGTGCTGCTGCACGGCTTCCCGCAGACCCACCTGATGTGGCGGCACGTCGCCGCCGACCTCGCGGCCGACCACACCGTGATCTGCCCTGACCTGCGCGGCTACGGCGCCAGCGACAAACCCGCCGAGACCGGCAGCACCACCTACGCCAAGCGCACCATGGCCGCCGACATCATCGCCGTGGCCCGCGCGCTGGGGCATGAGCGCTTCGCGCTGGCCGGGCACGACCGTGGCGCCCTGGTCGCCTTCCGCGCCGCACTCGATCATCCTGAGACGATCACCCACCTGGCCTCCCTCGACGTGCTGCCGACCCTGGACATGTGGGAGGCGATGCGCGGCACCAGCGCCGCCGTCGGCTTTCACCTCTACCTGATGGCCCAGCCCCCGGGCCTGCCCGAACAGATGATCGCCGCCAGCCCCGACGCCTTCTTCGGCCACTTCCTCGACATCTGGGCAGGCGACCCGCAGGCGATCCCCGCCGATGTCCGCGCCGCCTACCTGGACGCCTGCCGCGACGCGGTGCCCTCGATCGTGGCCGACTACCGCGCCTCCGCCGGCATCGACGTCGACCACGACCAGGCCGACCGGGACGCCGGCAACCGGCTGCGGATGCCGGTCACCGTGCTCCAGCAGGACTGGGGCGCCGCCCTCGGCTTCGACGCGGCGGCGCTGTGGAATCCCTGGGCACCCGACCTGCGGCACACCACCGTCACCTGCGGTCACTTCATGGCCGAAGAAGCCCCCGCCGACATCGCCAAGGCCCTTCGCGACCTACTCGCCCGCTGAACGGCCAAACGGCCGGGAGCCGCGCCTGAGGAGGACCTGCGCCACCACGAGATCCGGCTGGAACTCCTCCCCGGCCCCCTCCGGGGCGGCTATGACCCCAGCGGGCACGGCGCCGCTGAGGCCGGCGCCGCCGAGGCCGACGGTGCTGTACGGGCGAAGAGCCTCCGAGGGTGCCTGGGGAGGCTCGCGGTCCGGCAGGGAAGCGCTGTGACGGACATGATCGAACTGCTCGCCTCCGCGCCGGGACACCGGGCGCGGACGTTCCCCGGACGCGCGCCGAACCGGCCGGCGACCGCAGGGTTGGACCGGTGCCGAGGCGGGAATCTTGTGACGGTATCCAGCGTTGCCCCATTTACGAGAACGCAAGCCGTCTGGGAGGCACGTCACGATGGCCGAGCGCGCACTTCGCGGCACCCGACTCGGAGCCACGAGCTACGAGAACGACCGAAACACCGACCTGGCACCACGCCAGGAGGTCATGTACGACTGCCCGAAGGGCCACCGGTTCACCGTCATCCTGGCCGCTGAGGCCGAGGTGCCGATGACCTGGGAGTGCCGCAGCTGCGGCGCCACCGCCTTGATGGTCGACGGTGAGATGCCCCAGTCCAAGAAGGGCAAATCGCCGCGTACCCACTGGGACATGCTCATGGAGCGCCGTTCGGTCGAGGACCTCGAAGAGGTCCTCGCCGAACGCCTGGCGGTGCTACGCGCGCAGCGCAGGAAGACCGCATAACCGAAATCTCACTATTCGGGCCGTGCCGCACCCCCTCGGCGGCGCGGCCCCTGCGTTGTCACCGCGGACCGCTCGAGCGGTCCTCCCTGATGACCTCGCCGCGTACGACATGCGGATCGTGGCCGTGCGTCTCGGGCTCGTCTCCCCCGCCGAACCCGGAGAACGACCGGGCGGCGTGGCTCTGAGCGGCCTTCACGCGCCGGGCGACGTACCCTGCCAGCAGCCGACGCACCAGGGGCCGGGTGAACGGGAGCACGAACAGGAACCCGAAGAAGTCGGTGACGAAGCCCGGCGTCAACAGCAGCACACCGCCGACGAGGACGAGCCCGGCGTCGGCGAGCCTACGGTCGGGCATCCGGCCGCCCTCGAACGTGGCCTTCAGCGCCCGCCAGGCCCGGCGGCCCTCGCGGCGCACGATCCAGGCGCCGAGCAGGCTCTCGGCCACCAGCAACGCGACCGTCGGCCAGCCGCCGATGAGGTGGCCGACCTGCAGGATCACGTAAATCTCAATGATCGGTACTAGCAGGAAACCGATGAGCAGGGCTACAGGCAGCATGTACCCATTGTGACCTGCCCGGACGTCGTTTGCTCGCGTCGATCGTAGTGACCACGACGAAGCGCCCCCGCGTCCGGAGTGCCGCGACGCGGCGGGCTGGTTCGTGCAGCCGGACGCTACGCGGCATGGGGTTCGGGTCCAGAAATGCAAACGTTCGCGTGCGGGCCTCTTCCCCCAAAGAGGCTCCACTCCGCGAACGTTCACCTTCCGACGAGCCGGCCGGATACCGACCGGGGGTCATCGGGAAACGCCACCGGCCGACCTTCGCATCGTCAGGCCGAGTCCCCCAACTCAGCCTGGTGCGCCGGGCCTGCTTTGTGGTCGCATCTGTAACGTTACGTGCCTCGGCGGCTTTTGCCGTCTATCGCAGGGTGACACTCCGGCGTACACCCGTGGGTGACCACAGGCCTGCCCGTCTCGGCGCCGGTGGTCCTCAGCAGCACCAGCGGGGCTCCCTCGAACATGCCGCCGACCTACATCGAGGAGGACGGTCTACACGTGCCCGGGCTCCGGATCCACCAGCAGTCGGGCGTAGTTCGCCATCGAGCGCTGGTACCGGGGCAGGTGCGGTGCCAGCGCGGCGATCGCGAGTGCGACCGCCTCCCGTTCTCGCCCGACGTCGGTGAGGGCCAGCGCAAGAACGGCCCGTACCGCGTCGTCCAGGTGGTCCGACCCGGCGTCCATCTCGGTCGTGAGCAGCGCGACGCTCTCCTACGGCCGGCCGAGGTTCCGCAGCGAGCTGGCCATTTGGATCACCGCGCGGCGGCGGCGCTCGCCGGTCAGCCCCGCCTCGAGCGCCTGCCGGTACAGCGGCACCGCGAGGTCCGGGTGGCCGGTCGAGTCGAACGAGCACGCCCGCTCGAAGGCCCCGACACCGCTGTCCGGGGGGAGCTCGGCGGCGAGTTTCTCGATCAGGGCCAGGAACTCCGCCTCGCTTCGCTGGTCGATCGACGCCCAGGCGCCCGCTATCCGCTGCTCCCAGTCTGTTCCGTTCACCGGCCCAGCCTCACACACGCCCGGGATGCGGTCGCCCGATTTTCAGTCGGAGCGGACCTCCACGCCCAGTGCGGTGGCGATCATGACGGCCTGG
>JAOPYL010000364.1 GCA_025964625.1 Actinoallomurus sp.
GGCCCTAGAGGCCTGATTCACCAGCGATTCCCCGGCAGCGCGACCGGGAAGGACTCCGGTTCAGTCGGCGGTGAGCCCAGTCGCAGCTTTTCGGAGAACCGACATGAAGTTCGGCGTGAACATCCTCAACTTCGGTCCGGACGCGAGTCCGGAGACCCTGTCCGGATGGGCGCGGATGGCCGAGGACCTCGGCTTCCACATCGCCATGATGTCCGATCACGTCACGGTCACCCCGGATGTGGCCGAGCAGTATCCGGCGCCGTTCTATGACCCGTTGACGGCGCTGGGCTGGCTGGCGGGCACCACGTCGCGCATCGAGCTGGGCACGACCGTGACGATCGTTCCGTACCGCCATCCGCTGCAGACCGCGCGGGTCGTCGCCAACCTCGACCGGCTGAGCGGTGGCCGGTTCGTCTTCGGCGTGAGCGTGGGCTGGGCCCGCCAGGAGTTCGAGGCGCTGGGCGTTCCGTTCGAGCGGCGCGGCGTCATCACGGACGAGTACCTCGCCGCGATCCGGGAACACTGGAGCAAGGACGTCTTTTCCTTCGAGGGCGAGTTCGCCTCCTTCAAGGACGTGGCCACCGCGCCGCGTCCCGAGCGGGTCCGCGTGTGGGTGGGCGCCCAGCTCGCCCCGGCCGGCCTGCGGCGCACGGTCCGGTCCGGCGACGCGTGGCACCCGATCAACATGCCGGTCGCCGTCTTCCGGGACAAGGGGCTGCCCGCGCTGCGCGCCGTCGCCGAGGAGCTGGAGCGGCCGATGCCGGCGCTCGCTCCGCGGATCAAGATGCGCATCACGTCCTCGCGGCTTCCCGAGCAGGACCGCAGGCCGGGCGAGGGAACGCTCGCGCAGGTCCGGGGTGACCTGGAGGTCCTCGCCGACCTGGGCGTCGAGTACGTGGTGTTCGACAGCTACCTGGGCGCGCCGGACCACTGGGAGCCCGCCGAGGAGCACTGGCGCCGCTTCGAGACGCTCGCCGGGCAGCTCATCGACACCGAGCGCGAGACGCTGCGCTGACCGGGGCGGTCACGCGCCGACGACGTCGCGTGCCGGCGTGACTCATCCGCTCGGAGTCCAGCGGATCGGCAAGCGCTTGATGCCGTTCTGGAAGTTGGAACGGAGCCGTACGGGGTCTCCGGCCGGCTCGATGTCGTGGAGGCGGTCGAGGACGGCGCCGAACATGGCCCGCATCTGCAGCCGGGCCAGGTGCGCGCCGAGGCAGAAGTGCGGCCCGTGCCCGAAGGTCAGGTGGTCACCCGGGGTCCGCCCGATGTCGAACCGGGACGGCTCGGCGAAGACCTCCTCGTCCCGGTTGGCCGAGGAGAACCACACGACGACCTTCTCCCCCTTGCGGACCGGCACGCTCCCGACGACGGTGTCGGCCGTGGCCGTGCGCCGGAAGTTCATGACCGGCGTCCACCAGCGCAGCATCTCCTCGACGGCGCCGTCGAGCAGGCTACGGTCGGCGCGCAGCCTCGCGGCCTCGGCGGGGTATCTGAGCAGGGCGGACATCCCGCCGGGAAGGCCGTTGCGCACGGTCTCGTTGCCCGCCACGGCGAACAGCCAGAAGAGGTTCTCGAACTCCTCGACGGCGACCTGGCCGTCCTTGTCGTCGAGCTGATGCATGAGTGCGGTCATGACGTCGTCGCCGGGGTGCCGCCGTTTGTACTCGCCGAGCTCGTGCGCGTAGGCGTAAAGGTCGGGCATGCCGGCGCGGGACCGCGGGTCCACCCGTCCCGTCGGCCGCAGGCCGATCGCGCGTCTCGCCATGGCGGTGACGTTCGACGTGTCGAACGCCGCGCTCATGGAGTACTCCGCGTCCTGGTAGCCGATGACGCGGTTGGACCAGTCGAACAGCAGCCACCGGTCGGACTCCGGGATGCCGAAGACGTCGGCGAGTGTGAGGAGCGGCAGGTCAGCGGCGATCTCCTTCGCGAAGTCCGCCTCACCCTTCTCGGCCACCGCGTCGACCAGGGCGTGGGCCCGCTGCTCGATGCGCTCGGCCAGGCGGGCCACCGCCCGGGGCGTGAACGCCTTGGCCAGCAGTCGCCGCAGCCGTGAGTGCTCGGGTGGGTCCATGTTGAGCATCATGCGGCGCACGTACCCGAGGTCCTCGGCGTCGCGGATCTGCGTCGCGCCCAGCTGCGAGGAGAACAGCCGCGCGTCGCGCAGGACGTGGCGCACGTCCGCGTGCCGCAGCACCGCCCAGAACCCCGGGCCCCCCGGCCAGTCGTCGACGGGCTTCTCCTCGACCCACGCCACCGGCGTCGAGGACCGCAGCCGGGCCAGCGCGTCGTAGGGCACGGAGCGCACGTATGTGTCAGGGCTGTAGATCACGTCCGTGTCCGAGACCGGCGTGGCGACTCCACGTTGAGTCATGGTTTCCCTCCCGCGTCTTTGGACCGTAACCCGGGCGCGGCGGCTGTTCCAAGACCGGTTCGGCCGCTCCGGGGGTGTCCGGGGTTGCCGGAATGCCGGGCGATGCGCCGGGGTTGCCGCTGCTATGAGCCTGACACTGCCTGGAGCGCCGCTGTCCGGACAGCCCGCCGGAGCGTTCAACGGAGACGTACGGGCCCCTCGCCACCTCCTTTACTTCGAGCCGACGCCGAAGCGGATCCGTGTCGAGTTCGGCGGGGAGACGATCGCCGACAGCACCGGCGCGCACCTGCTGTTCGAGACCGGCATCCTGCCCCTCTACTACTTCCCCGTGGCCGACGTGCGGATGGACCTGCTACGGCGCACCGCCCACACGACGCACTGCCCGGTCAAGGGGGATGCGGCGTACTGGACGGTGTCCGCCGGAGGCCGTACGGCGGAGAACGCCGTATGGGGCTACCCGGAGCCGATCGCGCCGTGGCTCGAGGGCTTCGTCGCGTTCTACTGGGGCGCGGTGGACGCCTGGTACGAGGAGGACGAGCAGGTGTTCGGGCACCCGCACGACCCCTACAGCCGCATCGACGTGCTGCGCAGCTCGCGGCGGGTGAAGGTGAGCGTGGACGGCACCGTGCTCGCCGAGTCCGCCCGGCCCACGATCCTGTTCGAGACCGGCCTTCCGGTCCGCTACTACCTGCCGCGCGAGGACGTGCGGCTCGACCTGCTGACGCCGTCCGAGGCCACCAGCTGGTGCGCGTACAAGGGCCAGGCGGGCTACTGGTCGTACGGCTCCGCGGACGTCGCGTGGACCTACGAGGAGCCGCTGCGCGAGGCAGCACCCGTGCGCGACCTGATCTGCTTCTTCAACGAGAGGACCGACGTCGAGGTCGACGGCCGGCCACAGGAGCGCCCGCCGTCCCGCTGGTCCTGAGCCGGGCTCGCGGCGGCGCGGCGCTCACGGGGGCCGGTGTCAGGCGCGTACGACCTTGACGCCGGCCTCCTCGAAGGGGCGGCCGTCGGCGTTGGCGTCGGTGACCAGCATGCCGACCTCACCGATCTCGCAGATCTTGGCGAACGCCCGCTCGCCGAGCTTGGAGCCGTCGGCGACGACGACGACCTGCTCCGCGCGGACCGCCATCCGCCGGTTGATGCTTGCCTCGTCCTCGTTGGGGCAGGTCGCCCCGCGTTCGACGTCCAAGCCGCTGACGCCGAGGAACGCCACGTCCAGCGTCACCTGGTCGAACACCCCGTTGGCGAGCGGCCCCACCAGCTCGTACGACTGCGGCAGCGCCACTCCGCCGGTCAGCACGATCTTGACGTGCGGCCGCACGACGAGCTCGTTGGCGATGTTGAGGGCGTTCGTCACGATGGTGATGGCAGGGGGGCCGCTCTCGGCGTGCAGGTCGGCGCGGGTGGCCAGCGCCCGCGCGACCTCGGTTGTGGTCGTGCCGCCGTTGATGCCGATGACCGCCCCCGGCCGCACGAGCTCGGCGGCGACGGCCGCGATGCGCTGCTTGTCCGACGCGCGGCGGGCGCTCTTGTAGCGCAGCGGCAGGTCGTAGGTGACGGTGTGGGCCACCGCGCCACCGCGGGTGCGGGTGAGCATCTGCTGCTGCGCGAGCTGGTCGAAGTCGCGGCGGATGGTGGCGGCCGACACGTTCAGATCGGCGGCCGCCTCCTCGACGTTGAGCCGTCCCCGGCTCGCGAGCAGTGAGAGCAGGCCGTTCCACCGCTCGTATCTGCTCATCCGCGCCTTCCCTCGCCGCGTGCTCGGTCCTGGGGGCAGGGCGCAGGTCAACGATTAGACCAGGTGCCTCCCGTGAGCTTTACTGATCGTACATCGCTCGCACCGCGCACTAATGTGCATGCGCGGGGGCAAATGCCAGCCATGCCGAGAAACCGGACCTAAGAAAGCAGCCATTCGCCGGTATTCACGCTGACGAGGCCGTACCGCGCGGCGGCGATCACCGCCTCCCGCTGGGAGTGCACGCCCAGCTTGGTGAGGACACTCTGCACATGGCTGCGCGCGGTGCTACGGGTGATCTTCATCGTGCGCGCGAGGGTGGCGGTGTTCTCGCCGCGGACCAGCCGGGCCAGCACCTCACGCTCGCGCGGGGTGAGGTAGTGCGCGAGGCGCTGAGCCTCGGTGCGCGGGCGCAGCGGCATCCTGGTGCCCGCGACCGGATCGACCACCACTTCCCCGGCGTGCACCCGGGCCAGCAGGGTGACGATCTCGCCGGCCTGCTGCCCCTTGTGGGCGAAGCCCCGCACGCCCGCGGCGAAGGCCGCCTCGCGCATCTCGGGGTCGATGGAGCCCGACAGCACCACGAACCGCGTGGCCGGTGCGGCGCGGATCAGCTCGGGCAGGCTGTCGAGCGCCGAGCCGGCCGGAAAATGCAGGTCGACCAGGCAGACATCGGCCTGCGCGCCGCGGACCAGCCGCAGCGCGGAGTCCGGCGAGTAGACCACCCCGACCACGTCGTGTCCCGCCTTGCCCAGCACCATGGCCAGCGAATCCGCGAACACGGCGTGGTCGTCGCAGATCATCACCCTCATGGGCGGGCCGCCGAGGGCAGCAGGATGCGCACCCGTGCCCCGCCCAGCTCGGAACGGCGTACTTCGAGGCCGCCTCCGTAGCCGGAGACCAGGTCGTGCACGATGCCGAGCCCCAGCGAGGCGAGGCCGCCGGGGCCGGATCCGAAGCCCGGTCCGTCGTCATCCACCTGGATGACCGTCCAGGCATCCTCGGTGAGCACACTGACGTCGACGTGGTCCCCGGCGATCCTGCACGCGTTGTCGAGGATGTTGCGCACCGCGCGCCACAGCGCGAGCGGGTCGATGTGCGCCCAGGCCGGCCGGGAGTCGTAGCCGACCCGGCGGATCGACGCGAGCCGCACTCCGGCGACGATCTCGCCGACGATCTCGTCCACCCGGACGCGTTCGGGGCTCGGCAGGCTCTGCTCGGTCTGGCCGTCGTCCTCGTCGAGCCGGCGAAGTAGATGGTCGAGCCAGCGTGTCTCGCCGAGCAGGGCCTCGATGCGCTTCTTGCTCACGGGCCCGACGTCGTCGGAGACCGACACGGCGGACGCGAGCATGATGATCGTGCCGAGCTCGTGGTGGATGTCATGCCGGATTCTGCGCCGCCACAGGTCCGGGTCATCGGTCTGGGGTTCGGGTGGGGAGGGTGGACTGGTGGTCGCGGTCGCCGTGCCGCAGCTGAGGAGCGCGGGCGCGTTGGTGGGAGAGGACCGTGAGTGACCGTCGATCATGTAAGACCCCCGTCTTCTAAAAAAAAGCGTCAACGACATCGACCGTCACTCGGTAGGACGCCGGTGTCCAGGCAGGTGGCCGTAACGAGAGGGTCATTGGCCGAAGGTGGTCAGACCGTCACTGTGCGTAAACTGTGCTTGAACTTCGAGCGTCTAAGTGCAACTCAGGCGCCGGGGAGAGGCGCGGTAGGTGTCTCATCCAGGGTCACCGCAGACCCTCGTGGGGGCGGTACTCCGGGAGGATCCGCCGCATCAGGACCCGTACCTCGTCGTCGGCGCCGCGCGCCGACGCGGCGAACAGCGCGGCGAGCAGCTCGTTGCGACCCCGCGGCAGCGGTGTGGCACGGGTGGCACGGATCCTGGGGTGGGCGGTCCGCACCCTCGTCTCGGAGTCGGAGAACGACTTGGCGCGCAGCCGCTCGCCGGGCCCGAGACCGGTGAACCTGATCGTCACCTCCGGCAGGCGCAGTCCGTCGGCGAACCCGCCGACCATCTCCAGCACCGAGGTCGGCTCGCCCGTGTCGAGGGCGAACGCCTCGGCCTCCTCCGGCATCGCCGCGGCCTCCAGGGCCAGCTCGGCGGCCTCCCTCGCGGTCACGACGTGCCGCGTCAGGTCCGGATGGGCGACGGTGATCGCCTGGCCGGCGGCAAGCTGGGCGGCGACCATGGCGAGGGGGGACGCCTTGGAGCCCAGCACGCTGCCGGCCCGCACCGCCGCGAAGCACGTGGGCCCGCCGGCCTCCGCCTGCAGGACCAGCTCCGACAACCGGCGGGTCGCGCCGAGCACGGAGACGGGGTCCGCGGCCTGGTCGGTGGAGACCAGGACGAAACGCTCCACACCGCCGCGCACGGACGCGCGCACCAGGTTGCGGGTGCCGAGCACGTTGGTCTGTACCGCCGCGGCCGGCCGCCGCTCCAGCGACCGAGGGTCGTTGTTGTACCCGGCCGTATGGAACACCACCTCGGGGCGGATCTCGTCGAACAGCTCGTTGAGGCTCGGGCCGTCGCGGATGTCGGCGACGGCGGCCCGGCCCGCCGCGCTCTCGCCGGCCAGCCGCCGCAACGCGCCCCCGTCGTTGTCGAGCTGCACGAGCAGGGCCGGGGCGCACGTGCGCACCTGGCGGGTCAGCTGGGCGCCGACCGTTCCGCACGCACCGGTGACGAGCACCCGGCGCCGGGCGAGGAAACGCCGGGCGCGCGTGCTCGCGACCGCGAGCTCGTCCCGGTCGAGCAGCCGCCGCAGCTCGGTTTCTCCCGGGCGGCCGGGCGGAACGTAGCGCACGTCCAGTCCGGCCGCCGACGCCCGTCCGACGAACTGCGCGATGCGGGCGGCCGGCAGCGACGGAATCGCCACGACGGCGACCTGGGCGCCGGCCCGCCACGCCGCGCCCGCGATGTCCGCGGTGCTGCCGAGCACCGGCAGGCCGCACACCGTATCCGCGGGCGGGTCGTCGTCGAGGAACCCGACCGGCGTCAGCGCGTCGCTTCTGTCCCGCAGTGCGCGCGCCACCGCGCGTCCGGCATCGCCCGCTCCGATGATCAGGGTGAGGACGCTGGAGCGGCTCTCGCCACCGCGGGAACTCCGCCCGCGCACGGTCAGCCCTGCCCGATTTCCACGGTCGCCCCTCTCGCCTGCGCCGAGGGTACGGGCGTCGCGGGCCCGCATGAACGAGCATCCAGACGATGGCGACCTACGCCATATGGGGGACTTGATCACATGGCGGAGCCGTCGTCGGGATTCGACGGGCGCATCCCGCTGCGCATGGCCATTGTGATCGCCTCCAGCGCCGAGTGCGCGGAGATCTTCGCGAGGAGGTTCTGCGTGTGAGTGCGGACGGTGTTGGCCGACAGGCCGAGCCGGTCCGCGATCTCTGGGCGGTTGAGCCCGTCGACCATGCACTGCAGGACCTCGCGCTCACGCGGCGTGAGGTCGGCGAGGTCGCCGCCGTCCGGATCACCGCCCGTCAGCAGCCGGCGCAGCACCTCGCCGAGCACAGTGGGCGGTATCCAGCCGCCGCGCCCCGCCGCACTGCGGATGACCTGGGCCACCAGGTCGGCGCTCTCCGTCTTGGGCAGCCAGCCCACCGCCCCGCGGCGCAGGGCGGCGACCATGGGGTCGATGTCCGTGATACCGCTGAGGATCACCACGCGCACGTCCGGATACCGCCGCCGCACGAGGTCGAGCGCGTCCAGCCCGCTCTCCTCGCCGAGCACCAGGTCGAGCACGACCACGTGCGGCGCCTCGGTTGCGATGAGCGCGGCGGCGCGCCGGATGTCCTGCGCGACGGGCAGCACCTCGAAGTCCGGTTCCGCGCTCAGCCGGGCGGCGAGCGCCTCGGCGAACAGGGCGTGGTCATCGACGATGAGGACGCGGATGGACATCATGGACGAAGAATGCCGGATGCCGCACGCTTGCGGATCGTGCATTTGACGGAGTCCGGCCGGTGAGATCGGCCCATGACGGATTCGAGGCCGGGTCCGCCGCCAAGGTTCTCCCCGCGGTGCGAGCCCAGGTGGGCGAGGCTGTCCCCCGATGGGAGCTCAGGCGACGGCGCCGCTCTCGCGCAGCGCGGCGATCTCCGCGGCGGAGAGGCCGATCTCGGCGAGTGCCGCGTCGGTGTGCTCACCCGCGCGGACGGGCGGGTCGGGCGTCTCGGCGGTCGTACGGCTGAAGCGTGGCGCGGGCGCCGGCTGGGTGAGGCCGCCGACATCCACGAACCCCGCCCGCGCCGCGTTGTGCGGATGGGCGGGGGCCTCCCCGAGACCGAGCACGGGCGCGACGCAGGCATCGGTGCCGTCGAAGATCGCGGTCCACTCGTCCCGGGTCCGCTGCTTGAACACCTCGGTGAACCGGGCCTTCACCTCCGGCCAGCGTTCCCTGTCGAGCTGGCCGGGCAGCTCCTCGCCATCGAGGCCGAGGCCGTGCAGCAGCGCGGCGTAGAACTGTGGCTCGATCGCGCCGACGCTCATGTACCCGCCGTCGGCCGTCTCGTAGGTGTCATAGAACGGGGCGCCGCTGTCCAGGAGGTTGGTGCCGCGCTCGTCCTGCCAGAGTCCCTGGCCGCGCATGCCGTGGATGAACGAGGTCAGCAGGGAGGCGCCGTCGACCATGGCCGCGTCGACGACCTGGCCCTGGCCGGAGCCCGAGCGCTCGTAGAGCGCGGCGAGGATGCCGAGCGCGAGGAGCATGCCGCCCCCGCCGAAGTCGCCCACGAGGTTGAGGGGCGGCACCGGGCGTTCGCCGGCGTGGCCGATCGGGTCGAGCGCGCCGGCGACGGCGATGTAGTTGATGTCGTGGCCGGCCATCCGGGCCATCGGGCCGTCCTGGCCCCATCCGGTCATCCGGCCGTAGACGAGGCGGGGGTTGCGCCGCAGGCAGGTGTCCGGCCCGAAGCCGAGCCGCTCGGCGACCCCCGGCCGGAAGCCCTCGACGAGGACGTCGGCGGACTCCACGAGGCGCAGCAGCACGTCGACTCCGGCGGGGTCCTTCAGGTTGAGACCGATGGAGCGGCGGCCCCGGGACAGGGGATCGATCGTCGCGTCGCCGCCCACACTGGTCGAGCGGTCGACGCGGAGCACGTCGGCGCCCAGGTCGGACAGCACCATGCATCCGAACGGCGCGGGCGCGAGACTCGCGATCTCGATGACGCGGACACCCTGCAGCGGTCCCATGATCACCTCTTAGGTCGGTCGCTGCGGCACACTCTAGAAGCTCGTTCTAGGGCGTCGCACACCGCCTCCGGGGTGCGGGCACGGAAACCGGAATGGCCACGGCGGCACACACGAAACCGCCGGGGAAGCTCGATCGGCGCGGTGGGTCCGCGCCGTGGGTCACAGTGAGTTCACGAACCTCGACAAGGAGTTGCCTGCCGACGCCAGACTGCCGATCGCGCTATGCACCACGTGAGCCGCACTTGTCGGAGATTTCAGCAGGTAGAAAATCACAAAAGCCATAAGGGCCCAAGTAAGGTACTTCTTCATTGGCGCTCCCGCCTCCCATCGAACGCCGATGTGCCGACCGACTTATGGCGCGGACGGCACCCTTCCGGTTTCAGTTGTCCTAATACTCTGGCCCCCTGCAGGCGGCCGCCATCGTGACCGTGTGTCTTCCTTGTTGCAGTATCGCCGCTTCGCTGTGTTCTGTCGCGTGTCAACTTTGACACACATCGGTGCGGATAGACGACCGGGAACCAGGACCTTCTGTCAGGTTCCGTTGGCCATATCGGGTGCCCTGGCCAGGCGAATGTCGTCCCGCGTCACGTGTTCGATCGCGGACGCCGGGACAAGGCGATCGAGACGACGGGCGGCCCCCGTACACGCCGACGGTTCCGTCGCGGATTCCGTCACGCGCCAGAGCCGGCCAGTCCCGTCTCCTGTGCGCGGATGACCGCCTGAATCCGGTCCCAGTCCCGACTTGCCGAGCACACCGCTGACCTGGGTCCCGTCCGCCGCGCGACGGAGGGCCGCCGGGGGGCGATGCATAGGGCCCGCGCGACCGGGGTAGTCGATCATTGCCGCGCGCGGCCGTCGGGGGGACGGCGTTCGCGGCGGAAACGTCGTGCAGCTGCTCAGTGACCAGACGAACCGCGTACGCGTCACCGTCATCGCGATGGTGGTGACGGGGTTCGTCGCCATGCTCCTGTACGGCGCGCTGCTCGCGTTCATCCGCTTTCAGGCGGACAGCCAGATCACGACCGAGCTGGGGTTCACGGCGCGGCAGGTCGGCGCGATCGCCCGGTCGGGCCACCTGACGAACCCGATAGTCAGCGGCAGCCCCGGCCTGATTCAGGTGCAGAACGACCGGCGTCAGGTGGTGGCGGCCAGCCGGTCCCTGGTGGGCCTGTCGGCGTTGCGCGCCCCGCGGCCGGACGTCGGCCACAGTCTCCACCAGCGCATCTGCCCCGGCGACCGCCATCGGTGCTTCGCCGCGGTCACCTTGCGTGTGATCACCCCGGCCGAGCCGCTCACCGTGTACGCCCTCGCTCCCGAGCCGGGGTTGTTTCCGCGTCCCGGCCTGGCCGTGGTGCTGACGCTGGGCGTTCCGGTGGGCACCGCGATGGTGGGAGTGTGGAGGTGGTGGCTCGCCGGGCGGAGGCTGCGGCCGGTCGAGCTGCTCCGGGCCGAGCTCGACGAGATCAACGCCGCGGACCTGCGACGCAGGATCTCGGTACCACCCCGGCACGACGAGTTCCACTCGCTGGTGACGGCGGTCAATGCCACTCTCGATCGGCTGGAGGCGGCGGTGGAGCAACAGCGCCGGCTCGTCTCCGACGTCTCCCACGACCTGCGCAGCCCGATCGCCGGCCTGCGCGCCGAGCTGGAGGCCGCCCTGCTCGACCCGGAGGGCGCCGACCTGCGGGCCGCCCTCGCGAAGACGCTCAAGAACACCGAACGCCTGCAGAACATCGTGACCGAGCTGCTCGTACTGGCGCGCCGGGACGCGGGTCTGCCGGGCCGGGCCCAACCGATCGACCTCGGGGAGCTCGCCGAGCGGGAGGTCGCGCGCCGGCCGCGCCGGGTCTTGGCCAAAGTGGACGCCGAGCCGGGTGTGGTGGCGCGGGTGAACGACCTGGACATCGGCCGCGTACTCACCAACCTGCTCGACAACGCCGCCCGGCACGCCGAGTCCCAGGTGATCGTTACCGTGCGGCGGCAGAACGGCGACGCGGTGGTGGAGGTCTTCAACGACGGCGAGGAGATCGCGCCCGAAGACCGGGACAGGATCTTCGAGCGGTTCATCCGGCTGCCCGCGTCCAGGGAACGCGACTCCGGCGGGACCGGGCTGGGACTGGCGATCTCCCGTGAGATCGCCACCACCTACAGCGGCACGCTGACAGTGGCCGACGGCGACTGCGGCGCCCGTTTCGTGCTGACGCTTCCGCTGCTGGGACAGTGAGCACATGGATGCTGTCGTCTTCGACCTCGACGGGGTGCTCATCGACTCCGAGCCCGTGTGGGAGCAGGTGCGCCGGGCCTTCGTGGCCGGCAACGGCGGCCAGTGGCAGCCCGACACCCAGCAGCGGCTGATGGGCATGAGCACCGCCGAGTGGGCCGCCTACCTGAGCGGCGAGCTGGGCGTCCGGCTGCCGGCCGAAGACGTGGCCCGCGGCGTGGTCGAGCAGATGGCCCGGCGGTACGAGGACGGCGTCCCGCTGATGCCCGGCGCGGTCGCGGCGGTACGCCGGCTCGCCTCCCGCTGGCCGCTTGGACTGGCCAGCTCGTCGCCCCGGGCGCTCATCGACGTCGTGCTCGACCGCACCGGCCTCGCCTCGTCGTTCGAGGCGACGGTCTCCACCGAGGAGGTCGAGCGGGGCAAGCCCGCCCCCGACGGTTACCTGCTGGCGGCCCGGCGGCTGGGCGTCGACCCGGCCGCCTGCGCCGCGGTCGAGGATTCCAGCAACGGCCTGCGCTCCGCGGACGCCGCCGGTATGCGGGTCATCGCCGTGCCGCACCCGCGCTATCCGCCCGCACCGGACGCCCTCGCCCTGGCGGCCTTCGTGGCGCGGGACCTCGACGAGCTCACCGTGGAGCGTGTCTCGGCCACGGCCGGGCACGGCGGCGCCTGATCGCCTCAGGCGGGGGCGTGGCCGGCCGTGCGCCAGACGTACGGGGTCGAGCCGGCGACCGGCAGCAGCCCCAGCCTGGCGAGGATCGGCCGGCTGGCCGCCGACGCGTCCACGTGCACGTACCGGAAGCCGCGCTGGGCCGCCAGCCCCGCCCGGTACGCCACGGTGGCGCGGTAGATCCCGCGACGGCGCCACGCGGCCAGGGTGGAACCGCCCCACAGCGAGGCGAAGTCGGTGCCCTCGTGGAACCGCACCCAGGCCGCGCAGACGACGTCATCCCCCGACTCGGCGACGAGCACCACGATGGGGTCGCCCGCGCGGGTCAGGCTCCTCTCCAGCACGTCGACGAGCCACCCGTGGCCGTACCCCCAGACGGTCTCCTCGAGGCGGCCGATCCTCTCCAGGTCGCTTCGGGCGGTGACCTCTCGCAGCCGTACGCCGCCGGGGAGCTCCGCCGGTGCCGCGAGCCGGGCGGCCTCGCCGACCATGACCGTCTCCTCTTCCTGTGGCACGAACCCGGCCGCGAGCAGACGGCTGGGGAGGTCGGCCGGGAGATCGCGGTCGTGGTACTTCCACTCCACCTCCTCGACCAGGCCGTCGAAACGATCGCGCTGGTCGGCGATGAACGCGTCCAGCTCCGCGCCTTCCAGGCCGGCCAGGTCCCGATAGAGGACGAAGCCCCGGCCCGCTCCCGTCAGGCGGATCACGGGCCCGCTCCTGTCCGCCGTCTTATCTGGGGCGATCCTCGCCCGGAGCTGCTCCTCATAGGCCCTCCGGTACGCCGGCGCCGGCTCGCGCGCGTACCCCGCCATGTGGTCCATGCGCCCAAGCCTGGCCGCTGACCGCATCGGGGCGGCGGATCACGGCGCGGGCGTGTTGCGGTTCGCGGCCGGCGCGAACCACCGGTCAGGCGGAACTCGAGGCGGTCACCGGGGTTCCCGCCACATGGGCCACACGGGCGGGCCGCCGGGCATGCGCATCTCCCCGGTGACCCTGAAACCGAAGCGCTCGTAGTAGGGGACGTTGCTCTCCTTGGACGACTCCAGGTACGCGGGCAGCCGCTCGGCGTCGCAGCGGGACAGCCGGGACCTCAGGAGAGCCGAGCCCAGACCGCGGCCCTGGGCCGGCGGATCGGTGCCGAGGATCGCCAGGTACCAGTGCGGCCGCTCCGGATGCGCCCGCTCGAGCTCGCCGAGGCCGCGCAGCACCGGGAACGTCCGGGTGCCCAGGACGCGCACCAGTACCGGAGCCTGACGCAGCTGGGTGATGAGGGAGATCTTCCAGCGGCCCGGCGGGTCCCAGAGCGCGCCGGCCAGGATGCTGTCGCCCTCCGTGGCCAGCTCGCTCACGCCCTTCGGCAGATGCGCGTGCCGGAGCAGCATGGCGAACAGGTCGGTCATCCGCTCCGGATGACGCGGGAACATCCAGTGCCAGACCGGGTCGTCGGCGAAGGCACGGCCGAGCACCGCGGCCAGTTGGGCGGTATCGATGGTCGTGACGTCGCGAACCGCGTTCATGGGCCGAGTGTTTCGTGCGACGATCGAGATGTGAAGATCCTGATACGAGTGGTTATCACCGCTATTGCGCTCTGGGTGGCGACGCTCGTCGTCCACGGCATCGAGCTGACCGCGGCCACCACGCCGCGCAAGATCGGCACCCTGATCGCCGTCGCCGTGGTGTTCGGCCTGATCAACGCCTTCCTCAAACCCATCGTCAAGAAGCTGGGCTGCATCTTCTACATCGTCACGCTGGGCCTGTTCGCGTTCGTGGTGAACGGTCTGCTGCTGTGGCTGGCGAGCTGGGCCGCGGACAGGCTGCACCTGCCGTTCCACGTGTCGGGCTTCTGGCCGGCGTTCTGGGGCGCGATCGTCGTCGGTCTGGTGAGCTGGCTGCTCAACCTCTTCGTCCACGACGACCGGGACTAGACCGCCAGATCGGCGCCGTGCAGGTGGTCGGTGGCGTTGAAGGTGACGAGACGGAGTTCGTCCTCTTCACGCGCCCACATGGTGACCGATCCGTTCGCGACCAGTGTGCGCTCGACGTCGAGCACCTCCCGCTCGGAGAGCCCCTCGACGATGTACCTCGTCAGCACCACGACCGCGTCGTGCGCGACCATGAGCACCCGGCCGCCCGGATGGTCGCGCTCGACGTCGGACAGGACGCCGCGCAGCCGGAGCGCGACGTCCGCCCACGACTCGCCGCCGGGCGGCCGGTAGTAGAACTTGCCGAGCAGGCGCCTGCGCGTCGCCTCCTCGGGGAAGCGCGCCTCGATGCCGTGCCGGGTCAGCGGGTAGAGCACGCCGGTCTCGCGGTCGCGGAGGCGCTCGTCGTACTGGACGGACGGGCCGGCGATCTCGGCGAGGGCGATGCGGGCGGTCTCGGCGGTCCGGAGGTAGGGCGACGCGAGCACCGCCGTGGGGCGCTGGTCCGCGGGCAGCGCTGCCAGCCGGCGGCCCAGCGCCGCGGCCTGCCGGCGGCCGGTGTCGGAGAGCGGGACGTCGGGGTCGCGCAGGGGGAGGTCGACCTCGTGGAGGCCGTCGGCCTCCGCCGCCCGCCAGGCGACATTGCCGATGCTTTCGCCGTGCCGGGCCATCGCCAGCCACTGGAGTGAGCTCACAGCACCCCGACACTACCGGCCCGCTACGACATCGGGCAGGCCTGGCCGCACGTGAGCCGGATGAGCATGTCGAGGAACACCTGCTGGATCTGCCGGGGGTCCAGGGTGATGAACGCCTGCCCGCCGGTCGCCCGGGCGATCTGCTGCAGCGGCCCGGTATCGACGTCGGGGCCGAAGCCGATCGGGACGATCGCGACCGGCTTCAGCGGGTCCGCGATCTGCCGGAGATCCTTCAGCAGGTCCTGCAGCGAGATCGTGTGCCCCGGGTCGTAGTTCATGCCGTCGGTCAGCACGGCCAGGACGTTGTTGCGGTCCGGCTGATACGTCCGGACCGCCTGCCGGTAGGCGGCGAGGACCGAGTCGTACAGCGCGGTGCGCGTGCCCGGTATGGGATGGGCGGCGGTGTACGCCCTGACCAGGGCGTCGCGCTGGGTCCCCCCTCCGACCTTCGCGTCGAGGGTCCGGAACGGCACGATCTCGCGGTAGTCGTTGCCGTGGTCCAGGTTGGTGGCGAACTGCCAGAGAGCGACCTGGGAGTTGTCGCTGAAGATACGGGTCCCCTCGACGGCCGCCCTGGCCGTGGCCTCGATGCGCGTGACCCGGGTCTGCGGCACCGGGTCGCCCATCGAGGGCGAGACGTCGAGCAGGATCAGCATGCGGGCGCCGAGCACGGTCCGCTGCCACATCTGCAGGATCTGGCCCACGACCGCCGGGTCCTGTGCGGGCAGCGGGCCCGGCGCCTCGGCCGCGACCCCGTAGCGGGCATCGAACCCGGAGCCGGCGACGCCGTCGGGGGTGCGCAGCCCCAGCCCCTGCAGTGCCTCGCGGGTCGGGGACTGGGCGAGCGCGGCCCCGAAGTCCTCCACGGTCCTGGAGCGCTCGCGGTCACCGGTCACGGAGACGTAGGGGAAGTCGAGGACGAGAGCGCCGCCGTCCGGGTACCGGGCTTTCACCGGCCGTGCCGCGTCCTCGTGGTTGTGCTGCCAGACCGACTGCTCGGACAGCACCACCGCGGTCGGCGGGTCTCCGCCCCGGAACATCTCCGCGTAGGCGGCCCGCTCGTCGGGCAGCGCGGTGCCGAGATTGGAGTAGAGCGTGATGGCGAAGGTGGAGAGGCCGGCCTTGCCGGGCCCCGACGCGCGGTGGGCGAGCAGCAGCGCGCCGAGGCCGGCCGCCTGGGTCGCGGGGTCGAGGAACCGGACGCGCAGCGGCGGCTGGGCGGCCCCGGTGCCGGGGAGGTGGGAGGACAGGAGGAGCTGCCAGCTCACGCTGCCCGGTGAACGTCCCTGGGGCGCGGCCAGCACCAGCGGCGACGTGGCGACCGGCGTGCCGGACGGCCGTACGGCGGCGGCGCCCTCAGGGGTGCGGCGCGCGATGGGGAGCCACAGCGAGGAGTCCGGAATCCAGGCGTCGGGACGGGTCGCGCCCGGCGCCGATCCCTGGCCGGAGAGCACGCCGGCGACGTCCGCGGGCGCCTGGCGGACCACGGTGACGCGGACGCACGTGGTGCGGGCGTTGTAGCGGCGCGCGGTCTGCTCGACCGCCGGGGCGATCGACGGGACCGCCGCGACCGTGATCGCCTGTGCCCGGCAACCGCCCGCGTGGGAGCCGGCCACGCATGCGGCGACCGCCGGCGCGATCACGAGCGACATGACCAGTGCCTTGATTCCGGTGGCGCTGCGACAGTAAGTCATCGGAACTTCCGTTCCGCTCGTTGACGGTCTCCCGTCACCTGCCCTGGAGATTAGCCGGTTAAGTGCTAGTGATGGGTGATTTCGTGATATTTCGAAGGCCCTGACGTGCCGTTACGGTCCCGCCCGTCACAACGGCCCCACGCATTCCACCGCTGCGGTCGCTGCACAGCGCCATCAGGAGTTTCGTCCCTGACCAATTCAGGAACCGGACGTCAGATGGCGTGCTGACTAAGCTCGCCGGCGCCGGCGGACCAGCGCCACCCCGCCGGCGGCCGCGGCCACGAGGAGCAGGCCCAGCCCCACCCACCACCAGCCCGCGCTGGAGGTGCGTGCGGCCGGCTGCGCGGCCGGGGAGGCCGGTGAAGTGCTCACGGGGGCGGATGGCTGAGCCGTCGCGGACGCGGCCGAGGGCTTCGGCCCGGTGGCCGGGGCGCCCGTCACCGTGAACCGGTACTCCCCGGTCACCGGATGCCCGTCCGGGGCGACCACGCGCCAGCCGACGGTGTAGACGCCCGGAGCGAGCACCCCGGCGATCCGCTGGGTCACCCGGTTGTCCACGGCCTGCGGGCGCCCGGACTCGTGATGGCCCTGTTTCGCGTCCAGCACGACGACGCCGGTGAACCGCACCGGGTCGGCGAAGGTGAGTTCGACCCTGGCCGGTGACGGGACCCTGGAGTCCTGGCCGGGTACGGCTTTGGTGAGGGAGGTGTGCGCCTCCGCGGGTGACGCGGTGACGAGCACGCATACGGCGGCGAAGACCACGGCGCGGGCCAGGCGGAACACAGGGTCGGCGGGCATGACGGGAATTATCCTCTGTGGCGTCCCGTGCTCGTGGCCATAAATGTCATAGGTGCCATGGGTGTCTGAGGCAACCGGTTCGCGAGGTCCGGGCGGGGTCGCGTACGGGCGAAGGGTGCCTTGACCCCGAACCTTTCCCGGCGTGGCTATTGACGCGGAGATCGTTCGTACTTAACTTTCATACATCCGCGTGATGCCGTTGGATTTTTCCGAGCAAACGGGAGTCCGATGTTCCCGCCGAAGCCCCACCCCTCCCGCCACGGCAGCCGGGCCGCCGCCGCGCTGGCCCTGCTGCTCGGCACGCTCGCCCTCGGCCCGCCCGCCCATGCCGACGGGCGGCGAGGCGTACGGTTGCGGGTGATGGCCTACAACATCCAGGCCGGTGCGGGGGCGGACCATGTCTTCGACCTGGAGCGCCAGGCACGTGCCATCGAGTCCGAGCACCCGGACGTCGTCGGCCTGGAAGAGGTCGACGTCGACTGGGCGGCGCGGAGCGACTACACCGACGAGGCGTCCTGGCTGGCACGACGGCTGCGGATGGGAGTGTTCTTCGCCCCGATCTACACCCTGCCCCCGGACCGTACGGGCGCACCCGAACGCCGGTTCGGCATCGCGGTGCTGTCCCGGTTCCCGATCCTGCGCGCCCAGAACCTCCAGATCACCCGGCTGTCCACACAGACGCCGGATGCGGTGCCCGCGCCCGCCCCGGGCTTCCCGGAGGTCCTGATCAACGCGCACGGCGCGCGGATCTGGGTGTACGTCACCCACCTGGACTACCGCTCGGACCCAGGGGTACGGAAGGCGCAGGTCGCCGACATGAACTCACTCATGGCCCGGCGCCACGGGCCGAAGCTCCTCCTCGGCGACTTCAACGCGGAGCCGGACGCCGCCGAACTCGCCCCGCTGTGGACGGGGCTGACCGACGCCCTGACCGTCGCCGGGCAGCGCACCACGCCGACCTGGCCCGCGGACGCGCCGGCCAAGCGCATCGACTACGTGACCTTCTCGGCCGGTGTCGGAGTGTCCGGAGCGCATGTCCCGGACACTCTCGCCTCCGACCACCGGCCCGTCGTGGCCGACCTGAGAGGGTTCCGATCCTGAGGGGGATCCCATGACGACCCGACGAGGAGTACTCCGCGGAATCGCGGCCGCCGGCGCGGCCGCTCCGCTCGCCTCACTGGGCGCGGCCGCGTCCGCCGCCACCACCACGGCGTCCGGCATGCGTACCGGCTTCGAGATGATGCAGGCCGGCGGCTACCGGGAGCTGCGGGGCCAGAAGGTCGGCATCGTCGCCAACCCGACCGCCATCGTCCGCGACCTCACCCATGAGGTCGACGTCATGCACGCCTCGGGCGCCGTCGACCTCGCCGCGGCGTTCGGCCCCGAGCACGGCTTCCGCGGATCGGCGCAGGCCGGCGGTTCGGAGGGGTCGTACAAGGACCCGCGTACCGGGATCCCCGTCTACGACGCCTACGCCAAGACCGCCGGGCAGATCGCGGCCGACTTCACCAAGTCCGGCATCGACACGGTCGTGTTCGACATCCAGGACGTCGGCGCGCGCTTCTACACGTACGTGTGGACGATGTACGACTGCATGCGGGCCGCCATCCTCGCGGGCAAGCGCTTCGTCGTGCTCGACCGGCCGAACCCCCTCGGCGGCACGCAGGCCACCGGCCCGGTGCTGCACCCGGAGTACGCCTCCGGCGTCGGCGAGGAGCCGATCTCCCAGCAGCACGGCATGACCGCCGGCGAGCTGGCGCTGCTGTTCGACGGTGAGTTCCTGGGCGGCAAGGCCAAGCCGCAGGTGGTCAGGATGAGCGGCTGGCGGCGCGGCACGTGGTACGAGGAGACCGGCCTGCCGTGGGTGATGCCCTCGCCCAACATGCCGACCGTCGACACGGCGTTCGTCTATCCCGGCATGGGGATGTTCGAGGCGGTCAACCTGTCCGAGGGGCGCGGCACCACCCGGCCGTTCGAGATCGTCGGCGCGCCCTACGTCGACTGGCACTGGGTGGACGCCCTCAACGGCCTCGGGCTGCCCGGCGTGCGGTTCCGCGAGGCGTACTTCGCGCCGACCTTCTCCAAGTGGCAGAACCAGAACTGCGCCGGCGTGCAGGTGACGGTCACGGACCGCCGACGGTACGACCCCATCCGCACCGCGCTCGCCATGATCGTCACGGCCCGGAAGATGTACCCCAAGGACTTCGCCTGGCGGGAGAGCACGCCGCCGTACTGGATCGACAAGCTCACCGGCTCCGACCTTGTGCGCAAGGGGGTCGACGGAGGATCCACGACGGACCAGATCGTCGCCTCCTGGCAGGGCGAGCTGGCGCGGTTCCGCGCGAAGCGGGCCCGCTACCTGTTGTACCGCTGAGGAGAAACGATGCGCCGCCCCCTGCTGATCCCCCTGGCCGTCGCGTGCCTGCTCGTGCCGGCCGCCGCACAGGCCGCCCCGGCCGCCCCCACCAGTGGTCCCCCGACCATCAACGCCGGTGACCTGCGGTTCACCCCCGGCCGTACGCTGCACTACGGCTCCGCCGCGCAGGCCGGGCTGCTGCCCGACCAGGTCTCGGCGATCGCCAAGGACGCCGCGGCCTACACGAATCTCATGCCGGGCCAGGCACACCCCCTCTACCCGGGCGAGGTCGTGCTGGCCGCCCGCAACGGCACCATCGTGAGCCACGCGGCGACCGGGTACGCGCTGCGCTACGCCGACGACAAGCCCACCGAGCTGCCGCGTGACCAGTGGATCCCGATGCGGAAGGACACGATCTTCGACCTCGCGTCGATGTCGAAGCTGTTCACGACGCTGGTCACGCTGCAGCAGGTGGAGAAGGGCAAGATCAACCTGGACGCCACCGTCGCGTCCTACCTCCCGGCCTTCGCCCAGAACGGCAAGGGCGGGATCACGATCCGGCAGTTGCTCACGCACACGAGCGGCCTGGAACCCGACCTGCCCTTCTACGACTACTCCGGCCGCCCCGCGCAGGAGGCGGCGCTGTACGCGGAGAAGCTGCAGAACCCGCCCGGCACCGCGTACGTCTACTCCGACCTGAACCTGATCACGATGCAGTTCGTGCTGGAGAAGGTCACGGGCAAGACCCTGGACGTCCTGGTCCGCGACGGCATCACCAGGCCGCTGGGACTCACCGACACCGGCTACAACCCGCCCGCGTCGGAGAAGCACCGCATCGCCGCGACCGAGTACGAGCACGTGCCGCCGGCACAGCTGAACCGCGGTCTCGTCTGGGGGCAGGTGCACGACGAGAACGCCTACGCACTGGGCGGTGTCGCGGGGCACGCGGGCGTCTTCTCCACCGCACACGACATCGGGGTCGTCGCACAGACGCTCCTGGACGGCGGCAGGTACGGCCGCACGCGCATCCTCGACGACGACACCGTGCGGCTGATCTTCACCAACTTCAACACCGCGTTCCCCGGTGACTCCCACGGGATCGGCTTCGAGCTGAACCAGCGCTGGTACATGGGCGGCATGTCCTCGCCGGTGACCGCGGGCCACACCGGCTACACCGGCACCAGCATCGTGATCGACCCGATCGCCAGGTCGTTCGTCATCCTGCTGACCAACCGGGTGCACCCGAGCCGCAACTGGGGCAGCATCAACCCCGCACGCGTGGCCGTCGGCCAGGACCTGGCAAGTGCCGTCCCCGTACGCCCCGCCGAGGGCCGTGACGCCTGGTTCTCCCAGACCAAGGACAAGACCACCGCGACCCTGACCGCGCCGCTGCCGGCCGGTGCGACCCGGCTGTCCTTCGACCTCTGGTACGACACCGAGGAGACCGACATCGGAGCGCTCGAGACGTCCCCGGACGGGAAGACCTGGACGGCCGCGCCGATCTCCCTGCGTTCCGGGAACAACGCGTGGACGTCGCCCGGGACGTTCTCCGGCTTCGCCGGGCGCCGCTGGGCCAAGGCCACCGCCACGCTGCCGGCGGGCACCACCTCGGTGCGCTGGCGGTACACCACCGACCCGCTGTACGAGGGCCGCGGCGTGTACGTCGACGGTGTGCGCGCCTTCGACGGCACGGGCCACACCGTCTTCGACGGCGAGCGTCCCGCCGACGCCGCCCGGTTCCAGTCGGCCGGCTGGGTGGTCAGCTCGCACTAATTCCCCACGGCGATGCCGTATCGGGCAGCGGAGGCGCATGACCAGCGGCTATGGTTGCCGGTGAGGGGAGTACTTCCACAGCGTCGGCCCGGTCAGCACGGACACCTGGTGGTGTCCCCGGGAGGCGGGGCCGCCCTGAGCGGGCCGAAGGAGACCTCGGACGATCAGCCGTTCGAGGAGTCCGCATGCCCTCCGCCACCCCTTCGATCGCCTCACCTTCACTGTGGGCCCTCACGATCGCCGGGGTCCTGTTCTTCTTCGGGATCGACTTCGTCCTGACGCGCCGCCCGCACACGGTGTCGTTCCGGGAGGCGCTCGCCTGGGCGGCTTTCTACGTGGCACTGCCGATGGCGTTCGGGGTGTTCGTCTGGAACCGGTTCGGGTCCGGTACGGCGGTCGAGTACTTCACCGGCTACCTGGTCGAGAAGTCGTTGTCGGTGGACAACCTGTTCGTCTTCATGCTGCTGCTCGCGGCCTTCGCGGTGCCCGCGGCCCTCTCCCAGCGGGTGCTGCTGTACGGCATCGCCGGGGCGCTCGTGCTACGCGGCGTGTTCATCGCCATCGGCGCCGCGGCGCTGCAGGCGGTCGACTGGGCGTTCGTGGTCTTCGGCGCGATCCTGCTGGTCACCGCCATCAAGATCGCCAAGGACACCATCACGGGCGCGGGACAGGAGGTCGACGTCTCCGCGCTGCGGTCCGTGCGCCTACTCCGCCGCGTGATGCCGGTGACCGACGGCTACGAGGGCCCGCGCCTCGTGGCCAGGCAGGGTTCCCGCCGGGCGCTCACCCCGCTCGCGCTCGTCGTCGTGGCCGTGTTCAGTACCGACGTGATCTTCGCCGTCGACTCGATTCCGGCCGTCTACGGCGTGACCCAGGATCCCTATCTGGTCTTCACCGCCAACGCCTTCTCGCTGTTCGGCCTGCGGGCGTTGTACTTCGTGCTGCAGAACGCACTGAGCAGGCTCGTCCACCTCGGTTACGGGCTCGCGGTCATCTTGTCCTTCATCGGCGCGAAGCTGGTCCTGCACTGGGCGCACGGCCACTGGCCCCGGCTACCGGAGATCCCTACGCCGATCTCCCTCCTCGTCGTCGTCGTGACGCTTCTCACGGTCACCGTGACCAGCCTGTACGCCGGACGGCGCGCCGCGCCCTCGCCGGCGGCCGGCCGGGACGGGGCTCAGCCGATCGTGACGTCGGCGAAGGACAGGCCGGGGCCCTGATCGCCGGCGAAATTCAGGTAAGGCCGGACACTCCTGTCTCTCTCAGCACGGTGGCCACATTCAGCGATCGCACCTAACGGCCGAGACCCTTGTCGAGACCGGCCCGCCGTAGCGCGTCGGCGAGCGCACCGCCACTGGAGCCACCGCGGTCCTGGCGCGGCCGGTCCTGGCGCGGCCTGGCCGGTCGCCCGCCGCCGTCGCGGCCGC
>JAOPYL010000033.1 GCA_025964625.1 Actinoallomurus sp.
GGAGAAGCGGGTGTCGCGGAGGGTATCCCTCGGCGACGGAGTACGTCACCATTGGCGCAAGGGCCGTTCCGGGAGGTCGGCAAGATCGTCCGCCTGTGCTCCGGCCCGGGGGCCATGCCGCTCGAACGGGTCCGCCGGGCGACGGAAAAGATCATTTCTTGACGTCGCGCAGCCCGCCGTTGAGCAGGGATTTCGCCGTTAATCTCCTGTTGACAGGGCAAACTACAAATACTAGCCACGGCTCTTGACCTCCTCTGTGGCATACGACACACTGCGTTTATCGGAATTTGTTGGCGCAAAACATTAGACGTTCCCCGGTTATCAGGGAGCCCCCCATGCCTGCCGACGACTCGCTCGACCAGCCGCCGTTCTCGCTGCTAGCCATGCTGGCGGCGCGTTACCCCGACTGGACGATCTGGTTCGGTCAGGCCACCCGCCACTGGTGGGCACTGCCTTCTCATGACCGCGACGTCGACGACTTCATCGAGGCCCCGACCGTGAAGGAGCTTGTCGAGTCGATCGAGGCCACCCGGGTGCGCCGGCGCACCGCGCCCCCATCCCCGAGCGGCATTCTCTTCGGTGAGGCCGAGACGTCAAGGGCCGGCCGGGTCCCCGCGGCAACGTGGCGCGGCGGCGGTTTCCGATGATCTACCACCCACGGCCTGACCACGTGGCCGTTCCAGAGCCGCGGTCCCGGGCGAGCAATTTTGTGTCACGCCGCCTCCCCCTCCAACACCTCCGTGACAGGCGTGACTACAAGAGGGGCGCTCTCCCGGGACCGCATCGCGTCCGGACAACCGCGTAGCCCCCGGCGCGGTTGTCCGGACCCCCCGTCGTCGCATGACGCCCGTCCGGGCGTGCGTTTTGCGGGTCCCCATGCCATTCCACCTGCTGGCGTCGTTACGCTCGCCGAAGAGGTGTTCACGACGGAACAGGAGCGGCATGAGGCGTTCGCGCACGCTCGCGGCAGCCGTGATGGCCGCGGTGCTCGGTCTTGCCGGTTGCGGTGGGAGCGGCGGTCACCGTACGAAAGAGGTACGGGCGGCCGAGACCATGGGGCAGGGGGAAGGCGCCCTCTCGCTGGTGAGCTGGAACGGCTACGCCGAGGACGGCTCCAACGACCCGCGGGTCGACTGGATCACGCCGTTCGAGAAGAAGACCAAGTGCAGGGTCGACGTCAAGTACGCGGCCAACCCCCAAGAGATGCTCGCGCTGATGTCGAAGCCGAATCTCCACTACGACGGAGTGGCGGCGACGCCGGAGATCGCCGGGAAGCTCGTCGCGGACCGGCAGGTCGCGCCGATCAACCCCGATCTCGTCGACGGCTACAAGGACCTGGAGCCCGCGCTCCGCTCGCAGCTCACCGTGAAGGGCAAGCACTACGGAATACCCTTCACGTGGGGGGCGAACCTCCTGATGTACGACCAGCGGACGGTGCACCCGGAGCCGGACAGCTGGGCGGCGATCTTCGACCCGCAGCAGGCCAGGAAGTACGCCGGGCGCCTCGTGGTCCGCGACAGCCCGCTCACGCTCGGCGACGCCGCGCTCTACCTGCGCGCCCATAACCCGAAGCTGCACATCAAGGACCCCTTCTCGCTCACCTCCAAGCAGCTCGCCGCGGCCGCGTCGGTGATCGCCAAGCAGCGTTCGATGGTGAAGGCCTACTGGCTCAACCCCTCCGACGCCATCGCCGCGTTCGCGAGCGGCGAGGCCGCGGTGGGAGAGGTCTGGCCCTACCAGGTCGACGTGCTCAGCCGCAGCGGCCGGCCGGTCGTCGGGGTGACGCCGCGCGAGGGCGTCACCGGCTGGATGGACGCGTGGATGATGGGCGCCCGCGCGGATCATCCCAACTGCATGTACCAGTGGCTGAACTGGACGAGCTCGCCCGAGGTGCAGCAGCAGGTGGCCGAGTGGGACGGGGTCGCACCGGCCAACCCGGACGCCTGCGACCGTGACCTGCTGCGCCCGCAGTTCTGCAGTGCCTACCACGTGGGCGACCGGTCCTACATCAGCAAGATCATGTTCGCCCGTACGCCGGCCAAGAACTGCCCGGCCGGGGGAGACTGCACCGACTACGCGGACTGGAACCGCGAGTGGCTGGCCGCCCGGCGCTGACGCGCCCGCGGTCCACCCGCTGACACGGCCTCGGTCCACCCGCTGCCGGCCGTAGCCGAATCCCGGGGATGAAGAGACGCGCGCCCGGCCGCCCCCGCCGAGCGCGCGTCCCCCTTCGGGCGTCCTGGGCTCCCCCCGGACTCAGGACGCTCCTTCCATTTAGGCTCTGAACTCGCCCTAGGCCCTGACCCTGGCGGCTCGTCTGCGGACCGGCTGCGGGATGATCCGCAGCGCGGGGACGCAGTCATCGCATGCGAACACCCGTGAATCGTCCGGCAGCCGCCCTACGTGCGCCCGCGGCCGCGGCCACTTCTTGTGGCACACGACGCAGGCTTCCCCGTAGCGCTGCGCGCTGGTGAGACCGTCCGGGTCGAAGGTGGGTCCGGAACGGGCCATGAGTCCCCCCAACTCCTCGGCTCCGCTTCGGCCTCCATTTCTACCGCCGCGAAGGTGTGCCATCAGTCGCGGCAACTGCAAACCACGGCAAAGCTGTGAGGGCCGGGACTCGCCGAGTGCCGAGGTCAGGCCTGACAGGCGGCGCCTCGGTGTGCCATCGTGCACAGGATGCGCAAGTACGTGATAATGGGGGTGCCGGGCAGTGGCAAGAGCACGCAGAGTGCCATGCTGGCCCGTGAGTTCGACTTGGTGCGGATCACCGTGGGCGCCATCTTCCGCTGGCACGTGAAGAACCACACCAAGATCGGTGCGCAGGTGCGGCGGGTGATGGCCGCGGGTGAGCTCGTCGGCGACGATCTCGTGGAGAAGCTCGTGCGCGAGCGTCTGGACCAGCACGACTGGAACTACGGGTTCATCATCGACGGGTTCCCGCGCAACCGGCGGCAGACCGAGTTCTTCCTGGAGAGCTATGACATCGACGCCGTGATCTACCTGGACCTGCCGGACTCGGAGGTACGGCGGCGGGTGCTCTCCCGGCGGCTGTGCGCCGGCTGCGGCATGGACTACAACCTCATCGAGAACCGCCCGAAGCGCGAGGGCGTCTGTGACATGTGCGGCGGCGAGCTGGTCACGCGTGAGGACGACACGGCGGAGGCCCTCGTCACCCGGCTGCGCGAATACCACGGCAAGACCGATCCGGTGCTGGAGCTGTTCCGGCGCAAGGCGTACGTCTATGTGATCGACGCGAGCCGGGACCCGGAGACCGTGCAGCGCGAGATCCGTGAGCGCCTCGGCCTCCTCTCCACGAAGAGCGCGTGACGGGCGCGCGCCGCGGTTGACGCGGCACCCGGTCGAATGCTGGCCTGGGAGCATGACCACCGCCGAGGACCTCGTCCGCCGTGCCCACGAGGAGAACCCGCCCACCGGCAATCGCTTCCTCGATCTGCTGGAGGCCGGGATCGTGCCCCGCGAGCGGCTGAGGTGGCTGGCCGGCGAGGAGCACCACATCGTCAGCAGCGACCGGCGCAGTTTCGCGGTGTTCGCCGCGCGCTTCCCCGAGGCGCCCTCGGGAGAGCTGTTCCTCGCGCTGGCGACCGGGGAGGGAGAGGCGCTGAAGCTGCTGGCCGAGTTCGCCGCCGCGCTCGGCTGGGACGAGCGGGATCTGCGGGCGTACGAGCCGCGGCCGTTCGCCCAGGCGTACCCGGCGTACCTCGCGTGGAGCGCGCTCGCCGGCACCCGCAGCGGCATGGCCCTCGCCATGCTGGCCAACCTGGAGGAGTGGGGCGCCTACTGCGGCCGGGTGGCGGACGCGCTCGTGGAGCGATACGGCCTCGCCGAGCAGGCCGTCGGATTCTTCCGCTTCTTCGCCACCCCTCCACTCGGCTTCACCGAGCAGGCGACCGCGGTCATCGCACAGGGGCTGGCGGCCGGCGAGGATCCGGGCGAGGCCATGCGCGCGCCCCGGATGCTGCACGCGTACGAGAGCGCGTTCTGGGAGGCCCTCGCCGAGGGCCTCTGAGCGGGCCACCTGCTCATGGATCCGGCCGTACGCGTGCAGGGCCTTTCACGCCCGCTGCGCCGAGTCGTACATGCGGCGGATGGTGGGGCCGAAATACGGGCCGTACATCGTCGCCGGGTCGTCGGCGTACTTGAAGCTGCTGACGGACGTGACGACACCGGTGCCGGTGCCGGCGTTGAACCGGGTCAGCCACGGGCCGCCGCTGGCGCCCTCCGTCATGTCGCAGCGCAGCCCCTCGTCGTGGGTGATCCGGTGGGAGTCGGGATAGGTCCTGCCGCTGCAGTACGTCAACTGCTCGCCGTCGTAGCGTCCTCCGGCGGGGTAGCCGAAGCCGTACACCAGCGCGCCACGTGGCTGGTCGAAGGCGATGCCCTGAGTGCCGACCACGTCCGCCACGTGCCGTCCGCCGGCGGTGGCCAGCGCCACCAGGGCGACGTCGTAGTTCTCGTCGCTCCTGGTCGACCACGCGGTCGGCAGGAACAGGTGCCGGGCGGTGAACGCGCCGTACGGCCGGCGGCCCTGGTCGTATCCGGGCACGTAGATCCAGTTGCGCGCCCAGGTGCCGCTGGCGTCCTGGGCGCAGTGCCCGGCGGTCACGACCAGGTCCTTGTTCGCGCCGGTGATCGTACCCGCCGAGCAGACATAGTCATTTCCGTTGACGGTGAAGAACACCTTGCCGGTGGTGGCGCGCACGGCGCCCCGGTAGTTCCACGGCGCGCCCGGGATCTCGGCGCCCGCGCCTCCGCGCCGGGCCGCGGGGGCGGGTGCGGCGGCGGGTGC
>JAOPYL010000042.1 GCA_025964625.1 Actinoallomurus sp.
TGCTCCTAGCCGGAGCTCCTCACTCGGTGCCCGGTCGTTTCGTGGGGATGGTGAGCTCGTTTCAGCGACGGCGGTGTGCGGCGCGATCGTGCACAACATCCTTGCGGGTTATCGCGAGATACCCGACGAAGCCGAGGACCACGACCGCCAGGGCAAGGCTGACCGGCCCGGTGCCCAGCGCGAGACCGCCCCGGTGGTGAGACACCCCCATCCAGTCCGCGAATGACGCGCCGAGTGGGCGGGTCACGATGTAGGCGAACCAGAAGGCGAAGATCCCGTTCAGACCGAGCCGCCAGAACGCCAGGGCCGGGATGGCGATCAGGACGGCGAACATCACGCCCGAGCCGAAGTAACCCAAATTCATGGTTACCGCAGTCATGTCGCCCGCGGCGGTGCCGAGCGCGAACGTGGCCATTACCGTGGCCCAGTAAAACACCTCACGGCGCCAGGTGTAAATGCTGTGGATGGACAGTGTTCTTTCGCTCGCATACCAGACGACGAAGATGACGGCCAGTGCGACAACGAAGAACGCGGTTGATACAAAATAGGGGACGCCTAGTACGACGTGCAGGACATCGGCGGCCATGGTGCCGAACACGCTGACCATGACGACGGCTGTCCAGTAGATCCAGGCCACATATCGGCGGACGGAGAACTGCAGCGTCAGCGAGGCCGCCAATGCTATTCCGGCGATACCGACGGCGATCACCGGATTGAGTCGGTGGGCCAGGTAGTCCGAAGTCGTCTCGCCCATGCCCGTGGTCAGCACTTTTATGATCCAGAAGTAGACCGTCACTTCCGGAACCTTGCTCATTGCGTGCCGCGCGGAGGCCAGGGGGCGGTTCTGCTGGAGTTGCCCTGTCGTCATGACGGCAAGGATGGCACATCCGCCCAGAAGGCACCCAATGCTCCTTGTCCTACCGCCCGCTCCGGGCCGACTCTATTCGGGAAGTAATCTTCAGGTAATTTTCCGGTAAAATACATTCCACGGACAGGCTCGGAGGCAGCACGGAGGACGACGCCGGTTGCTGCTGCAGCCCGTAATCATTCGGAAGCCTGTCGTCACGGAGCCAGAGCGCCACCGCGACGGCACCCGCCAGGCCGCAGATCGCGACGGAGTCGCCACGCGCCGGGGCCGAAGCGTCACAGACGGCTCGTCTCCGCCGCCGTGCCGCCGGGGAGCACTTCGCTCACGGCTGTTGCACCAGTTGCCGTCCAATATGACCCGGTGAGCGACACTCAGGCGCTGTGACAGTAGTGCCTTACCGCCTTTTCGCACCCTTGACCGTGAAATGAAAGAACTCAGGTTGACGCTGCGCGCAGCCGAAACCTAGCGTGGGCGATATGCGCCATTTGTGACAAACCGCTGGGCGCCGTCTCATCGATCCGTTGAGCGCGGTCCGGGCGTCGGTAACTGGATATCGACCGTGGAGGCGGATAAGTAATGCTCAGGACGAGTCTCATCAAGGGCGTGCTCGTCACCTCAATGCTCGCAGTTCCGGCCATGGTCACCGCCGCGGCAATCTTCCCCCAGGGCAATCCTGCCGCGTCACTGGCGAACAGCGGTCGAGGCCCGCATAGTACGCCGAGCCCCACACCGAGCGGCTGGAAGAAAGGACAGAAGTTCTCAACCGAGACCGAATGCTATGTCTACGGGAATAAGCAAGTCTGGCCGGTGTGGGAGTGCCGTCGGGAGGGCGACCGCTGGCGTTACTATTACTGGACCGCCGGAGAGACGATATCGCCGCCGCCTTCCAAGCATCCCAAGCACTGACCACCGAAAGGACTACGGATGGTCCGCGCCGGCTCCGTGGGTCGCACGCCCGAGCCGACGTGGCAGTGCCACCGGACCGGCCCCGCGGGGATGGGGTCCGGTCCGGTGGCGCGTTTCAGGAACGGCGCAGCCGGCGCCGTACGTCGAGGCTGTCGTGCAGCGTGACGTCGACGGTGAGGTCGCCGTCGACGTGCAGAACGGTGCCCGGCTGCTGTACGGCGGCGGCCGACCAGCCGAGGGCCGTGCGCAGCGCCTCGGGCCCGCGTGCCCCGGCGGCGAGGAAGCCGGCCAGTAGCGCGTCTCCGGCGCCCACGGTGCTGCGGGGATCGGCGACGTACGCCTCGCCGTGCACCGCCTCCCCCTCCTCGACCAGCACCGCGCCGTCCGGTCCGAGGCTGGCCAGCACGGACCTGGCCCCCAGCTCCTGCAGCCGGCGGGCGGCCGCCAGCGCGTCGCCGAGCGTCTCGACCGGGCGCCCGGCGGCCTCGGCGAGCTCGTGGGCGTTCGGCTTGATCAGGTCGGGGCCGGCCGCAAGCGCCGCGACGAGCGGCGGTCCTGAACTGTCCACCGCGATGCGCGCCGGCGTCTGACGGGCCGCCGCGACCAGCTCGGCGTAGAAGCCGGGCCGCGCTCCGGCCGGAAGGCTGCCGCATCCGACGAGCCAGTGGGCCCGCTCGCCGGCCCTGATGGCGGCCTCGACCAGCGCCTTCAGCTCGGCCTCGGACAGTTCCGGGCCGGGTTCGTTCACCTTGGTGACCGTGCCGTCGGGCTCCAGCACACTGATGTTGCTGCGGACGTCACCGCGGATCGGGACGGCCACGTAGTCCAGGCCCGTCGCCCCCAGCATCGCCTCCAGGCGCGCGCCCTCGGCACCGCCGACCGGGACCACCGCGCGGCTGGCGTGTCCGTGGGCGCGCAGCGCCAGGGCCACGTTGACGCCCTTGCCGCTCGGCTCGCTCCAGCTGCTGGTCGCCCGCAGGACGTCGCCGTGCGTCAGCCGGCCCACAGCCAGGGTCCGGTCCACGCTCGGGTTGGGCGTGACTGTCACGATCATGCGCGCACCACTTCTACTCCCACGTCCTCGAACCGCCGGGCGTCCGTGTCGGACATTCCGGTGTCGCTGATCAGAAGGTCGATCTCGGACAGGTCGCCGTACTTGTAGAGGCTGATCCGGCCCACCTTGCTGTGGTCGGCGAGCAGGACCCGGCGGCGGGCGGCCTTGAGCATCAGCCGTTTCACCGTCGCCTCGGACTCGTCCGGCGTGCGCAGGCCGTCGTCGACGGTAAGTCCGTTCGTGCCGAGGAAGGCAACGTCGACCCGGATCTCCGACAGCGCGCGGACCGCCCAGTTGTCGACCTCCGCGAACGTACGGCTCCGTACCCGGCCGCCGAGCGTGTGCACGGTCAGCCGGGGACGCGTCGCAAGCGTGAGCGCGATCGTCAGCGCGCTGGTGAACACGGCGAGGTCCCGGTCGGCGGGCATCAGCTCGGCGAGGCAGGCCGTCGTGGACCCGGCGTCCACGAGCACGGCTCCCTCGGACGGGACCTCGCCCAGCGCCGCCCGCGCGATCCGGCGTTTCTCGTCGGCGTACTCAGTGCGTGCCGCGACCGCCGGCTCGAAGGACAGGTCCTCCACCGCCACCGCGCCGCCGTGCACACGGTGCAGGAGGCCCTGGCGTTCCAGCTCGGTCAGGTCCTTGCGGATCGTCTCCGTCGACACGGCCAGCCGATCCGCCATGTCCGTGACGTCGATGCGGCCTGCGCCGCGCAGCGTCTGGAGCAGGATCTGCTGCCGCTGCGCGGCGTACGGAGGGCGTTCGGCTCGCCGCCCGGGGTCGCCAGTCGGTGCCACCGTCAGTCCCTTCCCTTCATGTCCGGCCCGCCGGGCCGCCGTGTGTGCGGACGGCCCCTGCGGGCGGAGGCGTCTAGCAGGAGGTCTTGTAAGCCGCCTGCCGGCTCGCGGCGGTCGACAAGTCATCTTGAGTGATCGTTGTGGTCGTTGTCCCGATTTTGGCGTTGGGCTTGCCGCCGGTCAGGGACGCCACGAGCTGGTCGACCGCGTCGACGCCGATCTGGTACGGCTGCTGGGCCACGAGCGCCTGCACGTCACCGCGCTTCAGCTGCTGCATCTGCACCGGCCCGGCGTCGAAGCCGACCATCTTGACGGCGCTCTGCCTGCCCGCGTTCCGCAGACCGGTGGAGGCTCCCTCCGCGGCGAACTGGTTGGTGGCGAACACGCCGGCCAGGTCGGGGTTGGCCGACATGGTGGCGGAGATGATCGACGCCGCCTTCGCGGGGCTGTTGTCGTTGATCTGGGCGCCCAGGTACTTGATGCCGGGGTACTTCTTGATCTCCTGCTCGAAGCCGTGCTGGCGGTCGTCCGAGGTCGAGGCGCCGGCCTTGAACGCGATGACCAGCACCTTGCCCTTCTGGCCGATGAGCTTGGCCAGGGCGTCAGCGGCCGCGGCGCCGCCGGCGGTGTTGTCGGTCGCCACGCTGCTCTCGGCGATGCCGCCGGTGGCGAGCGTGGTGTCGACCAGGCCGACCTTGATGCCGGCCTGCTTGGCGCGGAGCAGCGGCGGCACCATCGCCTTGGCGTCGGTCGGGGCGATCAGCATCCCGGCCGGCTTCCTGGCGATGACGCCGTCGACGATCGGGGTCTGCAGAGACGCGTCGAACTGCTGCGGCGCCTGCATGTCGACCTTCAGGCCGTTCTTGGCCGCCTCGGCCTGGATGCCGCACTGCATGGTGATGTAGAAGCTGTCGCCGGAGACGCCCGGCACGAAGGAGATGGTCTTCCCCTTGACGCCGCCGGTCGTACCCCCGCCTTGGCTGCCGCTGCTACAGGCGGCGAGCCCGACGCTGAGCGCGGCCGCCATTCCCAGCCATTTGATGGTCTGCATGAATCCTCCAAAGATTGTCGAAAGGTGGCTAGGGCCGTTCTCGGGCGGCCCGGCGCATCTGGTCGAGGTAGACCGCGGCGATCAGGACGACGCCGACCGCGACCTGCTGCCAGAAGGCCTGGACGCCGAGCACGACGAACCCGTTCTGCAGCACGGTGGGGATGAAGACGCCGATGACAGTGCCGATCATGGTTCCGCGGCCGCCGAACAGGCTGGTGCCGCCGATGACCACGGCCGCGATGGTGGAGAGGTTGTCGGTCGAGTGACCGCCGAGGGTCGTGGTGGCGAACCGCGCCAGCGAGAGGTACCCGGCCAGGCCGGCCAGCAGGCCCGCCACCGCGTACACCTTGATCAGGTGGCGGGAGGAGGCGACGCCGGTGCGGCGCAGCGCCTCGGCGTTGGAGCCGGCGGCGTACGTGTAGCGGCCGAATCTGGTCTGCGCCAGGATGATGCCGCCCGCGACCGCCACGGCCAGCGCGATGACGACCAGCCACGGCACCCCGGCCACCTTGCCGGAGCCGACGCTCAGGACCAGGTTGAAGGGCACGTCACGGACGTCAACGCCATTGGTGATGAGCAGCGCGACGCCCTGTGAGGCGCCCAGTGTGCCGAGCGTGACGATGAGCGCCGGGATGCGGGCCTTGGCCACCAGCACGCCGTTGATCACCCCCCACACGAGACCGGCCACCAGCCCGGCGAGCAGGCCGAGGAGCAGCACCCCGACCGACTGGCCGCCGAGCGCCGCCATGACCTTGGCCGAGATCACGCCCGCGAACACGAGCACGCCGCTCACCGACAGGTCGATGCCGGCGGTGAGGATGACGTACGTGGCGCCGACCGCGAGCACGAGCAGGACGGCCGCGTCCGACGCGATGTTGACGAGGTTCGCGGAGGTCGGGAACGCGTGCGGGCTCAGGATCGAGAAGACCACGCACAGGATGACCAGCGCGCCGAAGATCCGGCCGGTCTCGCTGCGGCGCAGACGGTCGCCCACCGAGCGCCAGGCGGGGACCGGCGCCCCCGGTTCCTGGTCGGCAGGCCTGGAGTCGACGGTCGTCATGCGGCACGCTCCTCTGCGGTTCCGCTGGTCATCGCGGCGACGAGGTCTTCGACGGTGGCGTCGGCCGCGGTGAACCGCGCCACCCGGGCCCCGAGCCGCAGCACCTCGACCCGGTCCGCGACCTCCAGCACCTGCGGCATGTTGTGGCTGATCAGCACGACCGCGATCCCCTCGTCGCGGACCCGGCGGATCAGCTCGAGGACCTGCTCGGTCTGCACGACTCCGAGCGCGGCGGTCGGCTCGTCCATGAAGATCACGCGCTGCGCCCACATCGCCGCCCTCGCCACCGCGACGCTCTGCCGCTGCCCGCCGGACAGGGCGGCGACCGGAGCGGCGGCGTCCTTCAGCCGCACGCCCAGCCGCTCCATCTCCTTGGCCGTGTCGCGGCCCATCGCGCGCTTGTCGAGGAATCCGAGCCGGCCGAGCAGCCCAGGCCGGAAGATCTCGCGGCCGAGGAAGAGGTTGGCCGCCGGGTCCAGGTCGGCGGCGAGCGCCAGATCCTGGTAGACGGTCTCGATGCCGAGGTCGCGCGCGGCGTGCGGACTGTCGACCTGCACCGGCCTGCCGTCGACCAGGATCTGCCCGGCGTCCGGCCGGTCGGCACCAGAAAGGATCTTGACCAGCGTGCTCTTGCCCGCGCCGTTGTCGCCGATCAGCGCCACGATCTCGCCCTTGTGCACCGTGAAGTCGGCGCCGCGCAACGCGTGGACCTGCCCGAAGCTCCTCTCGATGCCACGGGCCTCAAGCAGCGGTTCGCTCATGAATTCCTCCCAGGGATGGCGGTGGACACACCCGCCGCTTGGCCGGCCAGCAGAGCCGCGCCGCGAGCGCCGGCCTCCACGACCTCGCTTCGCCGGGCGTTGCCGAAGGCCCGGCGGCGCAACGTGACCATGGCCTCGCTGTGCGCCCATCCGCCGGTCATCACCACGCGGCCGTACTCGCCCGCGGCACCGGTCACGATCTTCTGCAGGCGCGCCGCCTCGGCGGTGGCCTCGTCCAACGCGGCCCGCCAGACGGCGGCCGGTGTGACGTCCCGCCCGGCGCCGGAGATCGTCGCGGTGCCGTCGCCGGCGAGCCGTACGCTCAGCGGGCCCGGCTCCGCCGCCAGTGCCGCGCGGTCCAGTCCGGGCAGGTCGTCGCGGCCCTGGCCGAGCAGCCGCAGCACGTGCTGCAACAGCAGCCCGCCGCGGGTGGCGCCGAGGACCGACAGCCGGCCGGGCAGGGCGTGCCATCCCACCGTCACGCCGTGACGCGTCAACTCGACCACCGCCGGCTCCGGCAGCGGCGCGGGCACGGTGCGCACCAGTGCCTCGGCCGTGCCGCAGGAGTCGAGGACGTCGCCGTCACCGGTGGCAGCGGCGCCCACCGCGGCCGCCTGGTGGTCGTGTCCGGCGATGGTGAGGACGGCGCCGGCGAGCCGGTCGCCGGCCCGGTCCGGGGCCACCCGGCCGAGCGGCGTCCCGGCCTGCGCCAGCGGCGGGAGCAGCCCGGTGTCCGCGCCCGACCACTCCAGCGTCGGCGCCCACCATGTCCTGTCCCGCAGATGCAGCCATCCCGTCCGGGAGGCGAGGGAGTACTCGGAGGCCTGCTCACCGCCGAGGGCGTACACGACCCACTCGGCGACGTTCAGCCGCCGGACGGCGCGCTCGACGCCGTCGCCGTGGTCGCGCAGCCAGCGGTGCTTGGTCAGCGACCACTGCGTGCCGAGCGGCAGCCCGGTCGCGGCGGCGAACTCCTTCTCGCCGAGGTCGGCGGCCAGCCGTGCGGCCTGGTCGCGATCCCGGCTGTCGTGCCAGGCGATGAGCGGTGCGACGGGCCGGTCGTCCGATCCGAGCAACACCCCTACCTCGGCCATGCTCGCCACGCCCAGCGCGACGACGTGGCCCTCCGGAGACCGCGTCAGCGCCTCGGCGAGCGCGGCGCGCACCGCGGACAGGACCCGCTCGGGATCGGTCTCGGTCCCAAACGGGGTGGTCCGCCAGGCCAGCGGAGCGCTTCCGTGGGCGAGCTCCCGCCCTTCGGCCGCGCAGACGGCGACCTTGACGGAGCTGGTTCCCACGTCGACACCCACCAGTAGGTCAGGCACGTGAGCCACCATCCGGGGTTGCGTTTCATTCTGGTTAATTGGGGGTTACATGGTTATAGTTGGGAATCCTTGGAATCGTCAAGTCCTGTTCACAACCCGTTCGATCGAGAGGTCCCGCACTCGTGTCACTGACCCGTACCGGCGAGCTGGTCGCCGCGGCACGCGATGCCGGCGGCGGCGTCGGCGCCTTCAACGTGATCACCGTCGAGCATGCCGAGGGCATCGTCGCCGGCGCGGAACTCGCCGGTACGCCGGCGATCCTGCAGATCAGCCAGAATGCGGTCCGCTACCACGACGGCCGGGTCGAGCCCCTCGCGGCGGCCTGTGCCCGGCTCGCGGAGACGGCGGGCGCCCCGATCGCCCTGCACCTCGACCACGTCGACGACCTGGAGCTGCTGCACCGCGCCGCGGACGCCGGCTTCAGCTCGGCGATGTACGACGCCTCACACCTGGACTACGCCGAGAACCTCGACGCCACCCGGTCGGCGGCCACCTGGGCCCATGACAACGGCCTGTGGCTCGAGGCCGAGCTCGGCGAGGTCGGCGGCAAGGACGGCGTGCATTCCCCGACCGCGCGCACCAAACCCGCCGAGGCCGCGGAGTACGTCTCCGGCACCGGCGTCAACGCCCTCGCCGTCGCGGTCGGCAGCTCGCACGCCATGACCACCAAGAGCGCACGTCTCGACATCGACCTGATCCGCGAGATCCGCGCCGCCGTACCGGTCCCGCTCGTGCTGCACGGCTCCAGCGGCGTCCTCGACGACGACCTGCGGCAGGCCGTCGCCGCCGGCCTCACCAAGATCAACGTCGGGACCCAGCTCAACGTCGCCTTCACCGACGCCGTACGGCAGGCGCTGACGGACCCGGCCATGACCGACCCCCGGAAGTACCTCCGGCCGGCCCGCGACGCCGTGGCCCGGACCATCGCCGGCATCCTCCGCACGATCGCCACCTAGCGCTCGCTTGGTATAACGGAGCATGGCGTTGCTCGGCGGTCTTCGGGTGCTGGATCTGACGATGTGGCGGCCGGGGCCGTACGCCACGCAGCTCCTCGCCCAGCTCGGCGCGGAGGTGCTCAAGGTCGAACCGCCGGGCGGAGAGCCGATGCGGGCCTTCCGCGGCCACTTCGAGCTGCTCAACCGACACAAGCGCAGCATCGTCATCGACCTCAGGACCGACGCCGCGAGGTGCCTGGCGCTGGCCGGGGGCGCGGACGTGTTCGTGGAGGGGTACCGGCCGGGGGTGGCCGACCGGCTCGGCGTCGGCTACGACGCCGTCCACGCGGTCAACCCCCGGATCGTGTACTGCTCGATCTCCGGGTACGGCGCCAGCGGTCCGCTCGCGGATCTCCCCGGCCACGACGTGAACTACCGCGCGTACGCGGGCGCCGCACCGCCCGACGACGGCGGCCACGACCTCCCGGTCGCCGACATGACGGCGCTGCCCCGGGACGAGGTGGTGGCCCGGCTGCGCGCGGCCGGCGCGCCGGCCGCGCCAGTGCTCACCCGGGTGGAGATGCTCTCCGCCGGCCACTTCCGCGAGCGCGGCGTGGTCGACCGCGGCCCCTTCCACACCACGGTGCACCCCCGATTGCCTCCGGGAAACGCACCCGAGCTGGGCTGCGCCGAAGGCTGGGATCGCGCGGCTCCCCCGGAGGGCCACTGACCGCCGCGGACCCGCCCGGCCGGGGCGAGGCCGCCGCGACCGCGCACCGCCTCCGCCTCACGTGGAGCGCCCGGCCGCGAGCGACGCGGCGCGGCTACTCGGGGACGCGGGCGACGCAGAAGACGGTCTGGCCGAAGGGCGGCCGGATGACACGCTCGATCGCGCGGGTGGTCGGCACGACCGTCCGGTCGTAGATCTTGACGAGTTTCGGGTCCGGGTAGCCGGCGCCGCCCCTGCGGACCGCGAGCCACCAGGCGATGCCGCCGAGGAAGTTGATCGGCTTCAGCACGTCGATGTCGAGCCCCGCACCGGTGACGGTCGCCGCCAGGGTCTTGGGGGTGTAGCGGGTGACGTGGCCCACCTTGCGGTCGAAGTCGCCGTACAGCTGCATGTAGCCGGGCACCCAGATGACGATGCGGCCACCGGGCTCCACCACGGCGGCCAGGTCCTTCAGCGCGTGGACGTCGTCCCTGATGTGCTCCAGGACGTTCATCATGACGACCGTGTCGACCTTGCGCTTGATCTTGATGTCGGCGGGCAGCGCGAGGTCGAGCACCTCGACGTCGTCGTTGCCCTGGTAGCGCTTGGTCAGCTGCTCGACGCAGTAGGCGTCGTTGTCACTGACGACGAGGTGGTCGAGCCGCCCGGCGAACTGCTCGGAGAAGTGGCCGAGGCCGGAGCCGACCTCCAGCAGTGACCGGCCGACGTGCGGCGCCACCATGTCGTACTCGTACTGCCGGTAGTTGCGCGCCTCGTCACCGCCGAGGTGGTTCTCCAGCTGCCCCTCTCCGGCGGCGGGCTGCGCCTCGCCGTCAAAGGTCTCCGGTGTCTCGCGGCTACTGCCGAGCAGTCCGAGGAGAGTGCGGGCGATGGGGTTCTTCTTGGCTGATGGCATGCGATCACTCGCTGATGTCGTCGACGGGGCCCGGGCGCGGGCCAGTCTATCCACACGATCACCCCGGCCGGACCCGTCTCAAGCGCGCGTCGCCGCCCAGACCGTTACCCGTCCCGGAAAGATCCTGGTGTTTCCCAGGGAACTCCAAGCTTCCTCCCCCGCTCCTTTTATGCCGGTCCGTTTCACTGGAACACGTCAACAGAGGAGGAAGCGAACGTGAACAAGAAGGCTCTCGGCGGTGTGTCCGCTCTCGCCATCGGCGTGGTGGGAACCGGTGTCTACCTCGCGGTCCCGGCCTCAGCCGGCGCGTCGAACGGCACGGCCACCACGGCGTCCACGCAGCACGCCAAGCAGAACGGCAAGCAGAACGGCAAGCACCTCCTACGCGGCATCGGCGTCCACGGGCAGGCGACGGTCCGCACCAAGAAGGGCTTCGCCCAGGTCTCCTGGCAGCGCGGCCTGCTGACCGGAAAGAGCGGCGGGACCCTCACCGTGCGCAGCCTCGACGGCACGACCTGGCAGTGGACGACGGACGCCAAGACGCGGGTCCGTAAGGACGGCCAGAAATCCGACCTCGGCACGTTGGCCGTGCATGACTTCGTCTTCGTCGCGGGAGCGGACGGCGCCAACGGCAGCCGTACCGCCAAGCGGGTGATCGTCCCCAAGAAGGTGCCGGCCAACGCGACCCAGTCGCCGGCACCGGCCCACAGCTGAGCCCGCGCGCCGATCTGGGCCCGCACGCCCTCCCGTCCGAAGGCGCGTGCGGACCCGGATCGGCGCGATGATGGCATCAATGGACAAGCCACGTGTGCTCGTCGTTGACGACGAGCCGAACATCCGGGACCTGGTGGACGTCGCGCTGCGCTTCCACGGGTTCGCCGTGACCACCGCCGGCACGGGCGACGAGGCCCTGCGCCGTGCGAATGACGACCGCCCCCAGCTGATCGTGCTGGATGTCATGCTGCCCGACCTCGACGGCTTCGAGGTGTGCCGTCGGCTCCGCACACGCGGCGACGAGACACCGGTCATCTTCCTCACCGCGCGGGACACGCCCTCGGACACGGTCACCGGGCTGACCCTCGGCGGTGACGACTACGTGACGAAGCCGTTCTCGGTCGACGCCCTCGTCGCCCGTATCCGCGCCGTGCTGCGGCGTACCGCCGCCGCCCCGGAACCGGCCGACGAGATCCTCCGCGTCGGTGACCTGGAGCTGGACGAGGCGCGCTGGTGCGTCCGCCGGGACGGCGCCGAGATCGAGCTGTCCCCGACGGAGTTCCGGCTGCTCGCCTACCTGATGCGCAACTCCGGCCGGGTGCTGAGCCGTACCCAGCTGCTGGAGAACGTCTGGGGCTGGGACCACTCGGCGAACTCACCGGTCGTGGAGACGTACGTCAGTTACCTCCGGCGGAAGATCGGACCGGATCTCATCCACACCCAGCGCGGTGTGGGGTACGCGCTGCGCCCGCCCGCATGAGGTCGCTCAACACCCGGCTGATCGCCGGGCTGCTCGCCGTCACCGCCGTCGGCCTGGTGCTGATGGCGCTGGTCAGCACGGTCGTCCTGCGCGGTTACCTGATGCACCGCTTGGACCGGCAGCTCGTGGCCGTACGGCGGGAGTCCCAGGTGGTACGGGCCGTCGACAGCCTCGCACCGGCCCGCTTCATCATTTTGAACGTGACACAGACCGGGGTCGCCCGGGCGATGAGCGGCGACGATCCGGACCCGTCCAAGGCCATCGAGCGGGTGGAGAACCTGGGCCCGTCCACGTTCTACGCCCAGGCGGCACGCGCCAAGCCGTTCCGCTTCGGGCCGTCGCACGCGATCGCCCGGATCGGCCCGCGCGGCCACGTGATCGTCATCGTGGCCCCGCTCGGCGAGATCCAGGCGGCCGTACGCGGGCTCGTCATCACCGAGCTGGTCACCGGAGCGACGCTGCTCGCCGTGCTGGCGCTGGCCGCCCGGTGGCTGATCCGCAGCGGGCTGTCGCCGTTGTCGCGGATGGCCACCACCGCCCACCGCATCGCCGGCGGCGGGGACCTGCGCGCCCGCATGGAGGAGTCACCGTCCGAGGTGGGGCGGCTCGCCGGGGCCATCAATCTCATGCTCGACCGGATCGAGCAGGCGTTCGTGGCCCGGGTGCGCTCGGAGGCGAAGGTACGCGAGTTCGCCGCGGACGCGTCGCACGAGCTGCGCACCCCGCTCACCACGATCCGCGGCTACTCGGAGCTGTACGAGCAGGGCGCGGTCGACGCCGACGAGGCGATGCGCCGGATCTCCGCCGAGTCCAAGCGCATGGGGCGCCTCGTCGAGGAACTCCTCGAGATGGCCCGCCTGGACAAGGGCTCCGCGCTATCGCTCGAACACGTCGACCTCGCGGTGCTGGCCCGGGACGCGGTCGCCGACGCCGCCGCCGTGGAGCCGGGCCGGCCGGTGACGCTCGATGCTCCGGACTCCCTGGTCGCCTGGGCCGACGAGGCCCGCGTCCGGCAGGTCCTGGCCAACCTGCTGGCCAACGTACGAGCCCACACCCCGCCGGAGACGCCCGCGATCGTACGGCTGATCGAGACGTCCTCGGCCGTGGTCATCGAGGTGGCGGACGACGGGCCCGGAATGAGACCCGAGGAGGCCGCCCGCGCGTTCGACCGTTTCCACCACGCGCCCGGCGGCGGCACCGGCCTCGGCCTGGCGATCGTGGCCGCCATCGCGGCGGCGCACGGCGGCCGCGCCATGCTCAGGTCCGCACCCGGCTCCGGCACCGGCGTCCGGATCGAGCTTCCTCGCGGCGGACAGGTGCCCGAGGGCGTGGGACAAGGCGAGCAGCTCGAACAGGACCAGCGCTGACCCGGGGTGAGACGAGGCCGATGGGCGTGGCGGCGAGGGAAGTTTGCCGCTTGCGGCGCCTACTGGCGGGTAGAACTCAGGAGTAACTTCCTTGTGAGGTGATCGTCGTGACACACGTGGACGAACGCACCGCCCGCCGCGTGGCCGAAGAGGCCCGCGAGACCGCATGGCGCCTGCCCAGCTTCGGCAAGCAGCTCTTCCTCGGGGACTTCCGGCTGGATCTGATCCATCCGCATCCCGAGGCCGAGAAGAAGATGCGGCGCACGGGTGAGGACTTCCTCACCCAGATCCGGGAGTTCTGCGAGACCAGGGTGGACGCCCGGATCATCGAACGCGACGCGCGCATCCCGGACAAGGTGATCAAGGGATTGAAGGAGCTGGGCGCCTTCGGGATGAAGATCCCCGAAGAGTACGGCGGCCTCGGGCTCAGCCAGCTCTACTACAACAGGGCGCTGATGCTCCTGGGGACCGTGCACCCCGCGCTCGGCGCGATGCTCTCCGCCCACCAGTCGATCGGCGTACCGCAGCCGGTGAAGCTGTTCGGCACGGAGGAGCAGAAACGGACCTACCTGCCTCGCTGCGTCAACGAGATCAGCGCGTTCCTGCTGACCGAACCCGACGTGGGTTCCGACCCGGCGCGGCTGCGCACGACCGCGGTGCCGGACGGCGACGACTACATCCTGGACGGCGTCAAGCTCTGGACGACCAACGGCGTGGTCGCGGAGCTGCTCGTCGTGATGGCCAGGGTGCCCGAGTCCGAAGGGCACCGTGGCGGCATCACCGCGTTCGTCGTCGAGGCGACCGCCGAGGGCATCACGGTCGAGAACCGCAACACCTTCATGGGGCTGCGCGGCATCGAGAACGGCGTCACCCGCTTCGACCAGGTGCGCGTGCCGGCCGGGAACCGCATCGGCAAGGAGGGCCAGGGCCTGAAGATCGCCCTGACCACGCTGAACACCGGCCGCCTGTCCCTGCCCGCGATGTGCGCCGGGGCGGCGAAGTGGAGCACCAAGATCGCCCGCGAGTGGTCGCGGGTGCGGGTGCAGTGGGGCCGCCCGATCGGCGAGCACGAGGCGATCGCATCCAAGATCGCCTTCATCGCCGCGACGTCGTACGCCATGGAGGCGATGCTCGACCTGTCCAGCTCCCTCGCCGACGACGAGCGGGGCGACATCCGCATCGAGGCGGCGCTGGCCAAGCTGTACGCCTCGGAGATGGGCTACCTCATCGCCGACGACCTGGTCCAGATCCGCGGCGGACGCGGATATGAGACCGCCGAGTCCCTCGCCGCGCGCGGCGAGCGCGGCGTGCCGGCCGAGCAGCTGGTCCGCGACATGCGCATCAACCGGATCTTCGAGGGCTCCTCGGAGATCATGCGGCTGCTCATCGCCCGCGAGGCGGTGGACGCGCATCTGTCCGTGGCCGGCGACATCATCGATCCCGAGGCCGACCTGCCCCGCAAGGCCAAAGCGGTCCGCCGGGCCGGCGGCTTCTACGCCAAGTGGCTCCCCACTCTGGTGACGGGACCGGGCCAGCGCCCAGGCGCGTACGCCGACTTCGGGCCGCTGGCCAAGCACCTGCGCTACGCCGAGCGCGCGTCCCGCAAGCTGGCCCGCTCGATCTTCTACGCGGCCGGGCGCTGGCAGGGCAGGCTCGAACGCAAGCAGGGCTTCCTCGGCCGCATGGTCGACATCGGCGCGGAGCTGTTCGCGATGAGCGCGGTCTGCGTACGGGCCAAGGCCGACGACCGGCCGGAGGCGTACGAACTGGCAGACGCGTTCTGTGAACAGGCGCGGATACGGGTCGGTGAGCTGTTCGACCGGCTGTGGCACAACACCGACGACCTCGACGCCGAACTCGCCAAGCGCGTCATGGACGGCCGCTACGCCTGGCAGGAGGAGGGCGTGCTGGACCCGTCGATCCCGGGTCCGTGGATCGCCCCGGCCGAGCCGGGCCCGTCCGAACGCGAGAACGTCCACCGCACCGTCGGCTGACCTCGGAGAACAAGCGGCGGGGCCGAGGATGTCAGATCGGGGGCACTCCGGGGGACGCCTCGGAGTGCCCGGCTGCCGAGCCATGAGATCTCACCCTGACGACCGCTGAGGAAACGGTCGCCGGGCGACCCGGTCTTCCTCCGGTCCTTACAAGGGCCTTGGGATCGTCCGGCGGACACCGGAGGGCTCGAAGTCGTACACCGTGTGGTTGATCTGCAGTCCGTCGACCGCACCGGCGAAGATCGCGTTCCTGCCTACGCTGATGCCGATACTGAGACTGACGATGGCGTCCGGCAGCTTGGACTTGATGACGCTGAACGAACAGGGAGTGATCTGGTTACAGCCGGTCGCCGTCTGGAGGGTTCCGTTGGTGGGAAACCAGCCGCTGCCGGCGCCGCTGGCGTCGTACTGCTGCCACGTGTTGGAGAGCACGGTCGTTGGGCGCGACGGGGGGGTCGACAGTGCCGGCACGTAGTTCAGGCTCGTGTAGCCGACCCCGAACGCCCTGGGATTGGACTCGATGGAGATGCCCGGTAGTCCGGTCACGCTGGGCGTGTCCTCCCCAACGTAGATCCAGTACTTGAGGACATTGATGGTGCGGAGCGGCAGTCCCGCGAAGATCGTCTCGTTGCCGAAGTCGATCTTCTCGGCGAAGCTGCCGACGAGAATGCCCAGGCTGCCGACACCGTAGGGGGGCGGGATGGTGGCGGCCAGGCTGCTGGGACCGCTGCGGCTGTACGGCCCGCCGCGCAGGGCGGCGGTCGGCTCACCGGTGGTGTTGCGAAGGATCACCCCCCACTTCGTGGAGGCGAACGCGGCCGGCGGGACCGGGCGACCCGTGAGTCTCAGCGTCCGTGCCGCCCGCCTGAGTGCCGCCGCTCCCATGCCCCCCGGTGGACCGCTGTGCGCGATCGACAGGGCCGGCTGCGGCAGGGGCCGGAAAGTCGCTCCCGCGCCGGCCGGGTTCGCGGTCAGCGTGCCCGCACCCGCGAGTGCCAGACCCAACGCGATCCGGGCCGGGAAATTCGAGGTTCTCATGAACTACTCCCCTGACGATGAGGCTGCTCAGTTGCAGAGCGGGTTGGCCGGACTGCAGTTGTCGGGGGTGTTGCCGCGGACGATCGAGCGCCGGATGGTGACGGTGCCGAAGACCCCACCGCCGGTGGTGGCCCGGTTGCGTAGGACAAGGGTGCGGATGAGCGAGGTGCTACCGGCGTTGAAGACACCGCCGCCGTTGTTGGTCGCGCTGTTGTCGACGATGGTGCTTTGGATGATGAAGGATGTTCCGCCCGACTGGGTGTTGATACCGCCGCCGTTGCCCGTGCCCGCGACGCCCACGGTGCTGGTGGCGTTGTTCGCGACCAGGCGGCTCTCGAAGAGGGTCAGGCTGCCGGCGTTGTAGATGCCGCCGCCGTTGCCCGTGGTGGTCTCGGCGAGCGTGCGGACGGCCTCGTTCGCGCTGATCACGGTATGGGCGACCACCGCGCGCGCACCGGAGAGGTTGGCCAGCGCCCCGCCGTTGCCGCCGGCGGTGAGCGGGAGGCCCGCGAGGTTGTCGTTGAGAGTCACGTGGTTGAGCACCAGGCGCCCGGCATTGCGGATGGCGCCGCCGTCTCCGGCGGGGTTTCCGTTCCGCAGGAAGATACCGATTACGCGTAGCCTTCCTGTCCCGGCGACGTCCAGGAGACGGAAATTAGCGGCGGTGGCCGGATCGTGCCTGATAACGGTGCCCGGCCCGCCGAGAAGGGTGACATTACCGATGATCTGCGGCAGTTGAGCGGTGATGTTGTAAATGCAGTAGGGGGCCAGCCGTAGCACGGTGGGCGTGGCGTTCGCCGCGGCGACCGCATTGGCCAGCAACGTCGCGTCACAAGGCACTTCGACGACCGGCGCTCCCCGCGCCGCCTGCGCCGACGCAGGCGCCGCGGCCGCCAGGGCCGCCACCGTAAGGACCACGCCCCCTATGTCACCGAGTGTTCTGGCAAATGAACGCATCAGGCTTCCCCCGGACCGATATGGGCATTTCCTATTATCGGCGACGAATGGCATCGCGAAGTCTCCGAGTCTGGCCCGAAAAGACGGTTGCACATTATCGCAACGACAGCGATGGTGTCGATCTTCAATTCTTGACTAGATCTTGTAGTCCCTTTTATGCGCCACCCCACCAGCCGATCCAACCCCCGGAACCACGATCACACCCGGGCTGCAGCGGATGGCCGCGAGCGTGATGCCCTCCTCGGCCGGCTGGATCACGCGCCGGATCCGGTTCGGCTCATGATGCGAGTAGCGCCGGGCCGGCCGGACGCTGAAGGGCGGGGTGCCGAAGCACCCCGCCCTTCAGCGTCCGGCCCGCGGCCGGGCCGTCACCGCGCCTATACGCGCTCGATGATGGTGGCGTTGGCCTGGCCGCCGCCCTCGCACATCGTCTGCAGGCCGTAGCGGCCGCCGGTGCGCTCCAGCTCGTGCAGGAGCTTGGTCATCAGGATGCTGCCGGTGGCGCCCAGCGGGTGGCCGAGCGCGATGGCGCCGCCGTTCGGGTTGGTCTTCCCCAGCGACGCGCCGGTTTCCCTGGCCCAGGCCAGCGGCACCGGGGCGAACGCCTCGTTGACCTCGAACACGTCGATGTCGTCGATCGACAGGCCACCCCGCTTGAGCGCCTTCTCCGTCGCCGGAATCGGCCCGGTGAGCATGTACACCGGGTCGGAGCCCTCGACGATGAGTGTGCGGATGCGCGCCCGTGGCGTCAGGTTGTGCTGCTTGACGGCCTCCTCGGACGCGATGAGCAGCGCGCCGGCGCCGACGGAGATCTGCGAGGCCACGGCCGCGGTGAGCTCCCAGCCCTCGCGCAGTGGCTTCAGCCCGGCCATCTTCTCCAGCGAGGTGTCCGCACGGGGGCCCTCGTCCTTGCTGACGCCCGCGATGGGCGCGATCTCCCGGTCGAAGTAGCCGTTCTCGACCGCGTTCACCGCGCGCTGGTGGCTCTCCAGGGCGAACTGCTCGAGGTCGCCGCGCTTGAAGCCCCATTTCTCGCACATGAGCTGCGCGCCGCGGAACTGCGAGATCTCCTGGTCGCCATATCGCTCGCTCCAGCCCTCGCCGTACGGGAAGGGCATGCCCTTCTCCAGGGCCATGGTCACGCTGGAGCCCATCGGCACCATGCCCATGTTCTCCACGCCGGAGGCCACGACGAGGTCCTGGGTGCCGGACAGCACGCCCTGGGCGGCGAAGTGGATCGCCTGCTGCGACGAACCGCACTGCCGGTCGATGGTCACGCCGGGCACGCGCTCGGGCAGCCCGGCCGACAGCCAGGCGGTACGCGCGATGTCGAGCGACTGCGGGCCGACCTGCATGACGCAGCCCATGATCACGTCGTCGACCGCCTCGGGGTCGACGCCCGTACGCTCGACGAGTTCCCTGAGCACGTGCGCGCCCAGGTCGGCCGGGTGCACCGCCGCGAGAGCACCCTTCTTGGTCCCTACCGGGGTACGGACCGCTCCGACGATATACGCCTCGGCCACGACGCCTCCAAGTCTCTTGTGGGGGTTCCGTCCCAACTACCGAACATTATTCGGTCAGTAAGAGGCTACCCCGCCCAGCCCTCACGTCCATGTGACCCTGCTCTCCCGTCCGGTGACAACCTCCGGCCGCGACCGCGTTCCACCCGCGGGTGGAACCGTCGCGGCCGGGGCTACGCTCCGGTGCCGAGCGCGGTGAGCAGCTCGGCGAGCAGGCCGTCATCGGTGACCGGTGACCGGGCCGCGGCCCGCCCGCCACCGGACAGGCACCAGGCCCACCACCGGTCCAGGGCGCTCTCGGACAGCTCGCCGGCGGTCAGCACGGACGGCCACGACCAGGCCCGCGCCTGCGCGGCCACCTTCGCTCCGCCCGCCACCGGATCTACGGCGAGGACCGGCACGCCGCACCGCAGCGCCGTGACGAGACCGTGCAGCCGGGTGGTCACGATGACGTCGAGGCGCGCCACGACGGACAGCAACTGGTCCGGGGTGGCGAACGAGCGCCAGTCGCACCGGTCCAGGCGGGTGTCCAGCGACAGCCGTGCGCAGTCCCGGCCGGCCAGCCACGATGTCAGCCGGAGATGCACTTCGTCGTGGCGGCGCCGCGCGCCGTACTCTCCCTGCCCGGGCGCCAGCACGACGCCGGCCACCGGCACGGGCCCGGCCGCTCCCAGGGCGGCGAGGTCGCGCCGCGGCGGGGCGCCGGGGGCGTCTCTCGCCAGGACGACGTGGAACCCGGCGGCCGCGGGGTCGCGATGGTCGATCACCGACACGCCGACGGCGATCCGGCGGCACCCGGCGTACCGCTCGTGCAGGTAACGCAGCTGCGGGCCGTGCAGCGGACCGCAGATGAAGATGACGTGGCTGTACGACTCCGGACGCGCGTCTCCGAGCGTCAGCGCACCCGGCCGGAAGACCGGGCTCCACGCCACGTCACAGGGCAGGTCCGCGAGCGCCGCCCGCACGGCCTCGAGGCTCAGGACGTCGCCGGCGGTGGCCTCCCCGTGCAGGAAGCTGAACCAGCCGGTGAGAAGTATCCGCATCCGGTTCCCTGCCATGGTCAGCCGGTCGGTGCCGCCTTCTCCAGCATGTTCAGGTGCTTGTGGAGGGTCGGGAGGGCCGCGCGGGCGAGGGCGATCACCTTCGGCGAGGACCCCTCGCGCACCTCCGCCTCGGTGTCGGCGATCATCTTCTTGTGGCCCGCGATCATCAGGGACACGAAGTCGCGATCGAACTGGCTCCCGGACTCGTTCTCGAGCCGCTGGGCGACGGCGAGGTAGTCGCGTCCCGGGGTCCTGGGCAGCTCGACGGCCAGGGCGTCCGCCACGCGGGTCACCTCGTTGTCGAAGTGGCTGTGGTCCATGATGAACGTGGCTCCGACGCGTCGCACCGCCGCGCTCGAGCCCTTCTTCTCGGCGAGCTTGCCACCCTGTACTTCCGCCAGGTTGGCCTGGTGGGCCTCTACCAGCCACGAGCGGTCGCGGCTGGAGACGGAGGGCCCAGGCGAGGCCGAGACCGTTCGCACCGCCTGCGGACCGGTGCCGCTCGTGCCGCATGCCGCGGACGCCGCCAGCAGGAGTGCCACGGTCGCGAGGAAGTACGGATGACGTGTCATGGAGTGCCTCCTGTGCCCCATCTGGCCGGTCTCACCGGTCTCGCCGGGATATGACGGACTCCGGGCGGGCCCCACCCGCCGGGTGCGGTCCTTGTCACCTGCGGAGCCCGCTTCTTCGATTGGTGCGATCGGTATCGCTCTACCCGCACGAAGCGACACCATGCCATCGCCGCAAGTCACGACGCCCGGTGCGGCCACCTGTGGTACCGGGCCGCGGCGCCGCCGCTGAGCGCCGGCCCCGGCCGGGGCCGGATGCGCCGCCGGGCACCCGGCCCGGCACGCGTTTGGCGTTACGCTGTTCCGGGTCGCACCGGAGGAGAGAACCTTGAGTGGTCTCGTCACGCTCGCACTGCTGGCGATCTTGTGCGCGTACATCGTCACTCGCGTCATGCGGCGGATGGGCATGGGTATGTCCCGCAACAGCACCGTCGGCCTCATGTTCGTCTTCGTGCTGGTCGTGCTGATGGTCTGGGGTCAGACGATCAAGTAGCCGTTTCGTCGAACTCCCGGGTGCCCGGCCGCGTCTTACTCGATGCGAAGCCCCGAACGGCCTGGGAGGCGACCTGTGTCACAAGCAAGCTCGCAGGCGGCCGAAGCCGCCGGTCATCTACGCCGCCTTGTGGACTTCGCCGAGCCCCGGCCGGACGACACGTGCCTCGACGTGTCGCTTGGCGCCTCCGCGCTGGCCTCCGCCATCCGTCCCTCGGTACGGGAGGTCACCAGCGCCGGCATCGGCCCGCTGCCGGAGGGGCCGTTCACGCTGGTGACCGCGCGGCTTACGCTGGCACGCGCGGCGGATCCCGTCGGGCTGCTGCGCGACATGCTGCGCATCTGCGGAGGGCGCCTCGTGCTCGCCGACCTGGTCCGCACGCGCACCGGCGACGGCAGCCACATCGAGCGACTACGCGATCCTGCGCACACCGCGACCCCGACGCCGCCCGAGCTGATCGAACTGCTCAGGAGGGCCGGCGGCACGATGCGCCGGTTCGACGTGTTCACCATCGAGCGCCCCGTCGAGCCGTGGCTGGCACAGGCACGCGAGGCCGACCGCATCCGCCGGGAGCTCGCCGCCGAGCTCGACGGCGGCCCCAGGACCGGCGCCCGTCCTCGCCTCATCGGCCGCGAGCTGTGGTTCGCCCAGTCGTGGGCCTACATCGCCGCCGAACCGGTCAGGCGGCGTCCGCCGGCACCAGCACCGCCGCGCCGGTGACGCGATCGGCGGCCAGGTCGGCGAGCGCGCGGTCCGCCTCGTCCAGTGCGTACGGCGTGACCGTCACCTTCAGGCCGAGCCGGTCTGCGAGCCGCAGGAACTCCTCCCCGTCGGCGCGCGTGTTCGACGTGACGCTGCGGAGCTGCCGCTCCTGGTAGAGATGTGCCTGGTAGTTCAGGGCCGGCACGTCGCTCAGGTGGATGCCCGCGATGGCGAGCGTGCCGCCGCGGTCGAGGCGTTCGAGGGCGGCCGGCACCAGCTCTCCGGCGGGCGCGAAGATGATCACCGAGTCGAGGGGCTCGGGGCTGGGATCGAACGAGCCCTGCGCGGACGCCGCCCCGAGCTCCAGGGCCAGCTCGCGGGACGCCTCCGCACGCGTGAACACGTGGACGGCGGCGCCCCCGGCGATGGCGATCTGCGCGGTCAGATGCCCTGACCCGCCGAATCCCCAGATGCCGAGCCGACCGCCCGGAGGCAGCGCGGCCCGCCGCAGCGCGCGGTATCCGATGATCCCCGCGCACAGCAGCGGCGCGACCTCCGCGTCCGGCCGCTCGCCGGGCAGCGCGTAGACGTACGCCTCCGGCGCCACGGCGTACTCGGCGTAGCCGCCATGTGCGTCCCAGCCGGTGTAGACCGAGAACGGGCAGAGGTTCTCCGCACCGCGGCGGCAGTACGCGCACGCGCCGCAGGTACCCCGGAGCCAGGCCACGCCGACACGGTCGCCCACCGCGAACCGGGCGCCCGGCGTCACGACCTCACCGACGATCTCGTGGCCGGGCGTCACTCCGGGCAGGTGCGGCGGGAGGTCCCCCTCGACGACGTGCAGGTCGGTACGGCACACGCCGCAGGCCCGCACCCGCACGAGCAGCTCGCCCGCGGCCGGCTCCGGCACATCGCGCTCGGTGGCCCGCAGCGGCCCCGTGCCGATCGGCCCGGGTCTTCGCACCTCCCACGCCAGCACGTGACCAGCCTAATACTCAGGCCTTCAGCGGGATCTCGAACCAGACGGCCTTGCCGTCGTTGGTGGGCCGCGATCCCCAGCGCGCGGCGAGCTGGTCCACAAGGTAGAGTCCGCGGCCGCCTTCGTCGGTCTCCCCCGCGCTCCTGATCCGCGGCAGTCGCATGTCGTTGTCGAGCACTTCCACCCAGACCGCTCGCTCACCGCGGCGCAGCCGCAACCTGAAGTCCTTGGTTCGAGGCTCTCGGCGGGTGGTCAGGTCCGGCAGCTCGTCCCAGGGGTCCTCGAAGCCCACCGGGCCGTCGAGGCCCAGCACCCCCTCGAGGACGAGCTCACGGCGCGGGGTCGGCGCATTGGCCGCGTGCAGCACGACGTTCGTGACGACCTCGGAGACGAGCAGGCAGGCGAGCTCGGCCTGCTCGTCGAGCATGCCCCAGCTGGCGAACGTCTCGGCGGCCATCCGCCGCGCCTCCGAGACCATGATCGGCTCAGCTGGAAAGGACCGCTCCTCGACCTGCAGCCGGGTCGGAGCCGTACGGACCACGACGATCGCGACGTCGTCGTCGATGTCACCGGGAACGGCCTCGAAGGCCGCGTTGGCGATCGACTCGATGTCCTTGCGGGCGGCCTGCCGGACCGACTCGCGCAGCAGCTCGCGGGCCTGCTCGCGCGTGTAGTGCTCACCGTCGTCCTTCGGCCGACGCTCGATCAGCCCGTCGGTGTAGAGCACCAGCGTGGTGCCCGGAGGCAGCTCGCGCATCTCCTCCTCGTAGAGGATGTCGCCGCCGACGCCGGGCTCGCGCACACCGAGCATGACGCCCTTCCCGACGGCCTCCATGTCGTTGACCTCGCCGTCGATGATCAGCAGCGGGGGTTCGTGCCCGGCGTTCGCGAAGGAGAGCATCCGCGACCAGGCGTCGTACACGAAATACGTGCAGGACACCAGCGGAGGACGCATCTCCAGCGCTTCGTCCGTGCCGCCACTCCCCGCCTCTCCCGGCGGGTAGCGCCCCGGGCTGATCATCGTGCGCACCCACTCGTCGAGCTTGAGCAGGATGTCGGCCGGTGGCTTGTCGTCCTGCGCGAAGGCCCGGAGGGCGGCCCGCAGCTGCCCCATCACGGCCGCCGCCCGTGCGCCGCGGCCCTCCACGTCGCCGATCACCAGGCCGACGCGGCCCGCCGACAGCGGGATGACGTCGTACCAGTCGCCGCCCACCTGGGTCTGGATGCCCTGACCGTGCGACTCGAGAGGCCTGGCCGGCTCGTAGCGCCAGGCGATCTCCAGTCCGTCGAGGTGCGGCGGCCGGTCGCCGGGCAGCAGGTTCTTCTGGAACGCGAGAGCCGTCTCGCGCTCCTCCTCGAAGAGCATGGCGTTGTCGATGGCCAGCGCGACGCGGCTGGCGATCGCACCGACGAGGTCGCGGTCGAAGCCGTCGAAGTGCGGGTCGGGCCGGACACTGATACCGGACAGCGCCAGGCTCATCACGCCGAGCACCTCGCCGCGGGCGAGCAGCGGCGCCGCGATCACCGATGTCACGCCGAGCTCGTCTCCGAGCTGCTTGCTGGCGGCGTTCGGCGCCGTCATCCGCTCGGCCATGACGTCCTCGACGACGACCGCGTCGCGGCGGCTGAGCGCCTTCGCGCAGAAGTGGCCGGGCGGGTACTCGATCGCCTCGCCGAGCTCGGCCCACGTGCCCGGCGGAGGCACCCAGTCGTTCCCGTGCCGGGAGACCCGGCGGACGAGCTTCTCGCCGGCGAACAGGTCGATGAAGCAGTGGTCGGCGAACTGCGGCACGAGCGTGTCCGCGACCCTGCGCAGCGTCTGCTGGAGCTCGAGCGAGGCGGCCAGCCGCTCACCGATGCGTTCGAGGAGGCCGTACCGGTCCTGGTCGCGCTGGTTGCTGCGGAGCGCCTCGCGGGCGAAGATCACTGTCCCTTCGACCGATCCGGAGGGGTGCCGCAACGGCACGGCGTAGACGCGGGTGTAGACCGTGCTGCCATCGGCGCGGAGATTGCAGAAGGTGCCTTCCCAGACCCCGCCCCTCAGGACGTTCCTCGCCAGCTCCTTGGCCAGCTCGTGATCCTCCTCGGCGATGCCGAGGGACAGGATCGAACGGCCGATGTACTCCGAGCCGCCGAAGCCCAAGAGCGTCTCGGTGAAGGCGTTGCAGTAGATGACGTTGCTGAAGCGATCACAGACGATGACCGCCATCTCCGCCTGGTTCAGCACGCTCTCCGCCGGCAGCAGCGCGTCGACGGGCGGTTCGCCCCATCGCGTCATGGGCCTGCCACCTTGCCGTCGTTCACTGGGCCCCCCGTACCGTCCCCTTCACTATTGAACGACGAACCAGGCGCCGGGATACGTGGAACGGCCAACTCAGCGCTTGGATACGAAGACGTGGGAGGCGATCCGGCTGGGGAGCTCCGTCGAGGGGCTGTCGGCTTCATTGTCGCGCGTCACCCGGACACCATCGTCGCCTGTGGCAAGCGTTACCTCACGTCCCGGTTGTATCCCGATCTGCTTCAGTTTAAGCATGAGCGCCGTGTCGCTCTGAACCTGCTCGCTGATCCGCCGGACGACCACGGTCGTGCCGGTCGCCGTCGCGACGTCGGTCATGACCGCCAGCGGCTCGCCCTGAGGCATGGCGGACACGTCGGCGCCCAGCTCGGCCAGGCCGGGAATGGGGTTGCCGTGCGGGCAGGTCGACGGGTCGCCGAGCAGGATCACGAGCCGCCGCTCCACCTCTTCGGACATCACGTGCTCCCAGCGGCAGGCCTCGACGTGGACCTCTTCCCAGGGGAGCCCGATGACGTTGACGAGGAGACATTCGGCCAGCCGGTGTTTGCGCATCACGCGGACCGCCAGGGACCGGCCGGTCTCGGTCAGGTCGAGGTGGCGGTCGCCCTCGACCTTCACGAGCCCGTCGCGCTCCATCCGGGCCACGGTCTGGCTGACGGTCGGGCCACTCTGCGACAACCGCTCGGCGATGCGCGCGCGAAGGGGCACGATGCCCTCTTCCTCGAGCTCGAAGATCGTGCGGAGATACATCTCCGTCGTGTCGATCAGGCCGTGTGCGGTCAATGCGCCCTCCAGTTTCGCCCTTTGATGCTACGGCCGAACGTGACCGCTCAGGGAACCCGTAGCGGCAAGGAGGATCCTTGTGTGTTCATATACCCGAACATCGGCCGTGGATGTGGTCTTCCCTCCCGGTTGATCCCGTTTCTTCAGTAGGTTGGGCCACGCCATGTCACCCTTCGAAGGAGCCGGCCGCTACCTGCCTCCGGGGGCAGGTCTCGACGGGCTGCGTCGCGCCGCCGCGGGCTGCCAGGGCTGCGATCTCCACGCGGACGCCACCCAGACCGTCTTCGGCTCGGGCTCCGCGTCCGCACGCGTCGTGCTGGTCGGCGAGCAGCCCGGCGACCAGGAGGACCGGCAGGGCGCGCCGTTCGTCGGCCCGGCCGGCAAACTGCTGGACACGGCCCTGGCCGACGCGGGAATCGACCGCGCCGACGCGTACGTCACCAACACGGTCAAGCACTTCAGGTTCAGCCGGTCCGGCACGGGGACGCGCCGCATCCACCAGACCCCGGACGCGGCCCAGGTGGCGGCCTGCCGCCCATGGTTGTCCGCCGAACTGTGCGTCATCGACCCCGAGATGATCGTGCTCCTGGGCGCGACGGCCGCCAAGGCACTGCTCGGCCCCTCGTTCCGGGTCACGAGGCAACGGGGCCGGCTCATCACCCGGCCGCCGCTCGACGACGAGGCCGCGACGCAGAACGGCTTCTACCTGGCTACCATCCACCCGTCGGCGGTGCTGCGCGCCGACGACCGTGACGCCGCGTACGCGGGCCTGGTCTCCGACCTGCGGGTCGCCGCCGAGGCCCTCCGCTGACCGGTCGGCTCCCTCATGCCTCACCGTCCGCCGTCACCGTCACAACGCCCTCACCGGCGGAGTCACCGGCACGGTCACCGGTCCGCGGTGTAGCGGAGGAAGGACGGGACGGCGAGTCCGGCGAGCACGACCAGGATGGCGCAGGCGAAGCCGCCACCGGCCCAGGACGCGGTCGCGCCGACCAGGCCGGCCGTTACGCCGGCGCGCAGGTCGCCCAGCCGCGGGCCGCCCGCGACCACGACGGTGAACACGCCCTGCAGCCGCCCGCGCATCTCATCGGGGGCGTACGTCTGCAGGATCGTCTGCCGGAAAACCGCGGAGACGAGGTCGGCCGCGCCGCCGAGGGCGAGCATCAGGGCCGCGAGCCACAGCGAATGAGCGAGCCCGGCCGCGGCGACGGCCAGGCCCCAGAGCGCGATGACCGCGATGAGCGCGATGCCCTGCCGGCGGATCCGGCCGATCCAGCCGGATACGAGACCGCCCGCGACGGCGCCGACGGCGATGGCCGCGACCAGCCAGCCGACCGCCTGTTCGCCGCCGAAGCGGGTCGCCGCCACCTCGGGGAACAGCGCACGGGGCATCGCCACGCCCATCGCGATGATGTCGACGGCGAACGACATCATCAGCACCGGCCGCGTGGTGAGGTAGCGCAGCCCCTCGATGACGGAGCGCAGTCCGGGCCGTCCCATCTCCTCGCCGAGCGGCGGCAGCGAGGGCAGGCGTACGGCCGAGTAGAGGCCGACCGTGAAGAGAACGGCGTCGATGCCGTAGGCCACCGGGTAGCCGCCGTGCCCGATCACCACGCCCGCCAGCATCGGCCCGGCGAACGTCGCGACCTGGGAGGCGGTGAAGTTCAGCGTGTTGGCCGCGGGCACGAGAGACGTCGGCAGCAGACGGGGGATGACGGCACCGCGCGTCGGCGCCGTGATGGCGAACCCGACCGCCTGGACCACCACCAGACCGATGATCAGCGCGACGCTCCGGCCGCCGAGGAACGCCTGGACGAACAGGCCCAGCGTGGACGCCCACGTCACGAGAGAGGCCAGGATCAGGAGCCGGCGGCGGTCCATCGTGTCGGCCACCGCGCCGCCCCACAGCCCGAACACGATCAGCGGTACGAGGTTCGCGGGGCCGAGGAGCCCGACCCAGAACGAGGACTTGGTCAGCTCGTACACCTGCACGGAGATCGCCACGGAGGTGAGCTGGAAACCCGTGAACGAGACTCCCTGCCCGATCCAGAGCCGCCGGTACGCCGTATGGCGCAGCGGGCGCGTGTCGATGGCGGCCCGGCGTGCCAGCCGCCCGATCCGCGCCGACCGTGACCCGGGCGGGCTCTCCGGAGAGCCGGCGGGGGCACTCATATCGAGATCGGCAGGGGAGGATTCGGGGTCGGCACTCACGGGCTCAGTCTCTCGACCACCCATTCGCCTGATTCGCCCGGGCCTGGGCGACGGTAGCGGAGGCGGTCGTGCAGGCGGTTCGGGCGGCCCTGCCAGAACTCCACGCTCGACGGGATGACGCGGTAACCGCCCCAGAAGTCCGGCAGCGGGACAGCGCCCGGCCAGCGCTCGGCGAGATCGGCGTAGCGGCGTTCGAGCTCCTCACGGCCGACCACCGACGACTGGTGCTCGCTCGCCCACGCCCCGAGCTGCGAGCCGTGCGGCCGGGTGCGGAAGTAGGCCGCCGACTCCTCACGGGACAGCCGCTCGGCGATCCCCTCGACGATGACCTGCCGGTGCACGGGGTGCCAGGGGAACAGCAGGGACACGTGGGGGTTCACCGCGATCGACCGGGCCTTGCGCGATCCGTGGTTGGTGAAGAACCGGAAATCTTCAGGACCGTACCCCTTGAGGAGCACCGTCCGGGCGCTGGGCGTACCGTCTGCGGTGACCGTGGAGAGAATCATGGCGTTGGGCTCGGGCAACTCCGCACCTACCGCGTCCGCGAACCAGACGTCGAACTGGTCGAGGGGGCATGCGGCGAGGTCGGGTTCGTCCAGCCGGGCACCCTTGTAGGACTTCCGCAGGTCTGCGGGATCAGGTGGTTCCACGACAGGACATCCTCTCGCGCCTCCCAGGGGGCGGCGCGTCAAGGTTCCCGCCAGGAGTTGCCAAAAACGAAAAAATTGCGCATATCACACCCCCCCGGGTACAGACCACTGTGCATGAAGCGGTTCAATGACCGGTGGCGTCTTGTACATCATGGGGACGAAAGGCAGGACAGAACATGTCCGACTTCAAACCCGGCCTCGAAGGCGTAGTGGCCTTCGAGACTGAGATCGCAGAACCGGACAAGGAGGGCGGCGCTCTCCGATACCGGGGAGTCGACATCGAAGATCTCGTTGGCCATGTCTCCTTCGGTGACGCATGGGGGCTGCTGGTCGACAACAGCTTCACCCCCGGGCTGGCTCCGGCCGAGCCCCACGTCCTTCCGGTGCACTCCGGCGACGTGCGTGTCGACGTCCAGAGCGCGCTACCGATCATCGCGCCCGCGTACGGCATGCGCCCGCTCCTCGACATCAGCGACGAGCAGGCCCGCGAGGACCTGGCCCGGACCTCGGTGACCGCCCTGTCGTTCGTCGCGCAGAGCGCCCGCGGCCTCGGCCTGCCGATGGTCTCGCAGGACCGCATCAACGAGGGCCGGACGATCACCGAGCGGTTCATGATCCGCTGGCGTGGCGAGCCGGATCCCCAGCATGTGAAGGCGATCGACGCCTACTGGGTGTCGGCCGCCGAGCACGGGATGAACGCCTCCACCTTCACCGCCCGCGTCATCGCCTCCACCGGCGCCGACGTGGCGGCCTCCATGTCCGGCGCCATCGGCGCGATGTCCGGTCCGCTGCACGGCGGCGCCCCGGCTCGCGTGCTGCCGATGATCGAGAAGGTCGAGCAGCTCGGTGACGCCCGCAAGGTCGTGACCGACATCCTGGACAACCACGAGCGGCTGATGGGCTTCGGCCACCGCGTCTACCGTGCTGAGGACCCTCGCGCCCGCGTGCTCCGGCGCACCGCCAAGGAGCTGGGCGCGACCCGGTACGAAGCGGCCAAGGCCCTGGAGGACGCGGCCCTCGCGGAGCTGCGCGAGCGGCGTCCGGACCGCCCGATCGAGACCAACGTGGAGTTCTGGGCCGCGGTCATCCTCGACTTCGCCGAGGTGCCGCCGCACATGATGCCGGCCATGTTCACGTGCGCACGCACGGCGGGATGGGCGGCGCACATCCTGGAGCAGAAGCGCACCGGCCGTCTCGTCCGGCCCAGCGCCCACTACGTCGGCCCGGCGTCCCGTCCGGTGTCCGACGTGACCGGCGCCGATGAAGTGGTGAAGAAGGCCTGAACGCGGTGGCCGAGTTCTGAAACCGACACGACGGCCCGCGGTGCCCTGGCATCCGCGGGCCGTACGCGTTCCCCGGGCCTGCTGCCGGCATCGCCCGGCATAGGCGACGATGGCCCCATGTATACCGGCCCCCTCGACGAGGACCCCGACGGCCGCGACGCCGAACTGCTCCGATACGAACGCGAACGCGAACGCCGCATCGAGCGCCGCAACCGGGTCTCGTGGAAAATCGTGGCCTGGGTGATGGCCTGCGCGCTCGCGCTCCTGTCGTACGACTCCGGCGGCGCGGCCCTCGACGCGCGCCATGCGGGCAGGCCCTGGCTGTACCCGGCGGGCATCTCGGCGACCTGTGCGCTGGTCCTCGCCGGACTCATCGTGCGGGCGCTGAGACGACGGCGGGGATGAGTCTCACATCGCGGACCCACCTGAGACCGGTGCCGCAGGTCAATTAGGCTTCTTGAGTGACCGACATCGTGATCCCCGACAGCCTCAAGCCCGCCGACGGCCGCTTCGGCTCAGGTCCGTCGAAGGTCCGCCCCGAGCAGCTGGCCGCTCTCGCCGCGTCCGGCCAGGCCTGCCTCGGCACCTCACACCGGCAAAAGCCCGTCAAGTCGATCGTCGCGCGGGTCCGCGAAGGCCTGTCCGAGCTGTTCGCCCTCCCTGAGGGCTACGAGGTCGTGCTGGGCAACGGGGGGACGACCGCGTTCTGGGACGCCGCCGCGTTCGGCCTCGTGCGGGACAGGTCCCAGCACCTGGTGTTCGGCGAGTTCTCCTCCAAGTTCGCCAAGGTCGCGAAGAAGGCGCCGTGGCTCTCCGACCCCTCGGTGATCGAGAGCGAGCCGGGCTCCCACCCGCGCCCGGTCGCCGAGGAGGGCGTGGACGTCTACGCCCTCACCCACAACGAGACGTCGACGGGCGTGGCCATGCCGATCGAGCGCGTCGGCGATGGGCTGGTGCTCGTCGACGCGACCAGCGGGGCCGCCGGGCTGCCGGTCGACGTCAGCGAGACCGACGTGTACTACTTCGCACCGCAGAAGGGCTTCGCCTCCGACGGCGGGCTCTGGCTGGCGCTGGCCTCGCCCGCCGCGCTGGCCAGGATCGAGGAGATCGCCACGTCCGGGCGCTACATCCCGGACTTCTACGACCTGAAGGTCGCGGTCGGCAACTCGCGCAAGGACCAGACGTACAACACCCCGGCGATCGCGACGCTGATACTCATGGCCGAGCAGATCGAGTGGTTCCTCGCCCAGGGCGGCCTCGCCTGGTCGACCGGGCGCAGCGCCGACTCGGCGCAGCGGCTCTACACCTGGGCGGACAAGACGTCCTACACGACGCCGTTCGTGACCGACCCGGCGCAGCGGTCGCAGGTCGTGGGCACGATCGACTTCGAGGGCGTGGACGCGTCCGCGGTCGCCGAGGTGCTGCGCGCCAACGGCATCGTCGACACGGAGCCGTACCGCAAGCTGGGCCGCAACCAGCTGCGGATCGCGATGTACCCGGCGATCGACCCGGCCGACGTCGAGGCGCTCACCGCCTGTGTCGACCACGTCGTCGAGAAACTCTGACCCGGATCACAGCTCGGGGGGCGGTACGGCGGCGTGGCCGGCGTCGGGCGGCCCCCAGGGAAGCCCGTGGCGTTCGCAGGCGCGGCGCAGCTCGTTCAGGTCGGGCGGGAAGGACACCCGCCGTAGCACCCGCCCGACCGGGCTCCACACCACGAGCCGCGGCGTTTCGGAGTCGTCGATCCCCACGCCGCCGAGGGCCTGCCGGGTGACGCTCCACTCGGTGCGCCCGAGCCGCGTCACCGAGGAGATCTCCGAAGAGGAGACGCGCAGCTGCGGACGGTTGCGGTCGTACAGCCACGTGCCGGCGACAGCGAGCACGAGGGCCGACGGCACCGCCCAGGCCAGAGCGGTGCAGAACCCGCCGATATCCGTGCGCAGCCACAAGGCGCCCAGCACCGCGACCACCTCGCACAGTGTCGCGGTCACGGCGTAGGCGAGGACGCGCGTGCGCGTCGGGACGTCGAGCTGGGCCGCCGGCAGCGACTTCGCCTCCGCGCCCGTAGGCCGGGCGTCCGTTCCGATGCGGATCATCGACCCGTGGAACGCGGCGTTGACGTACGCGTCATACTCGGGATCGGTGATCGGCAGCTCCACGCGCCGCGCGGACTCACGCAGGTCACTGCGGGAGATCCGGAGCATCGACAGGGGCGCGGAGAGGAACTCGTCGCCGTCGTCGTCGTACATCCGCAGCCACGCGTGCCCGTCCACGGTGAGCAGCTCGATGCCGCCGATGCGCTCGCGCGGCATCCGGAGGATGACGTCACCGGCGCCGTCGGCCCAGCCGATTCCGTCGTCGTCGACCACCAGCCTCCCGCCGGGCACCCGCGAGAAGATCTCCGGCAGGCCGGCCAGGCCGTACTCCGACGGCCGGGGCGCGCCCTGGTCCGCGGTGATGACCTGGTAGCCGCGCTCGTCGAGCGCGTGGGTGAGCTGGAAGACGTCCAGGCCGCCGACCGGCAGCCGGGCCAGCACCTCCAAGCGGTGCCCGAACACGGTGACCACGGCCCGCTCGCCGGCCGGCCGGCCCGACACGGGGTCGACGGCCGTGCCGAGGCCGACGACCGCGACGGCCACCTGGCCGGCGGGGATCCGCCAGTCACCGACCGTCGCCTGCCGGACGCGCAGCTCCGACGGGGTGATCGTCCATTCCAGCGGAGCACCCACCAGCCGACGGCGCCGAGCGGTGAAGAGCGCCATCCCGCCCATGAGGGCCCACAGGCCGCCCATCAGCCGCGTCCCGAAGTCCAGCCCGCCCTCCAGTGCGGTACGGGCCAGCATGGTCAGGGCGAGCAGCGCGACGAGGAGCCCGAGCGCCGTCCCACGCCGCCACCCGGACACGGTGCTCAGGCGCACGGCCCCGGTCCGCCCGGCGGGATGCGGCTCGTGCGCTACGGCCAGCAGCGCCGCCTCCTGGTCGCGCAGCCGCTGCTCGGCCCCGCGGCCGAGAGCCCGGGGGGCCTCGTCCTCCGGCGGCAGGCTCTCGTCGTCGAAGACCGATCGGTCACCGTCGATGACATGCGTGGTGATGCCGAGCCGCCGGGCCGTGACGTAGAACGTCAGCGGGTCGAAGCCCATCTCGGCGAGGGAGCCGGCCGTCGCGACTCCGAACCGGTGAAAGATCGTGAGCGTCCCGTCGTCCGCGGTGACCGCGAACTCCTCGATGCGGCTCCGCTCGTACGCCTCCACGACCGAGCCGTCGGCGGCGAGACGTTCCAGCCCCGCCTCCGACAGCCGCCACGTTCCGGACCGGCCCCGCCCCAGCCCCAGCAGCCAGGGCAGTACGTTGCACGCGACGACGGCCGCCATCCACACCGCGGGCGGGCGGATCGGCAACAGCGCGACGAACAGCGACAGGAGGGCGAACGGCCCGGCCGCGACCGGACGCAGCCGGCGCGCGGGGGCACGAAGGCCGATCAACTCGAGGTCCACGAGAACCGATCGTGACATGTCAGCGCTCATCCCGTCATGACCCTCGTCTGCGAGCGAACATCGCCACACCCGCCAGCGCGACCCCTCCGGCGATCAGCAATACGATCGTCGTCGATCCCTTCCGCGGGTGCCCGGCCGGGCCCTTGGCGGGAGCGGCCGTGGATCCCGGAGACTCGACGCGCGCCGGCAGCGCCCCGGCCGGTACCGGTATCCGCCACAGCGGCTGTCGCCTGCCTTCGGAGCTGAGCAGCAGCGACCGGCCATCGGGCGTGAAGGTGATGCCCTCCCCCTGCTTCTGTCCCGGGATCGACAGCGTGGACAGCGCCTTGCCCGGCGCGGAATAGATCTCCGCGTCCCAGTAGGTGCGGATGACGAACGTACGGCCGTCCGGCGAGAAGGCCCCGTCGGTCGCGTACAGCGGGGCGTCGCCGACCCTGTGCATGACGTTGAAGCCGCTGGTCCGGAGCCTCTTCGGCCCCTCGTACAGCGAGCCGCCGAACTCCTTGCTCGCGATGTAGAGCCGGTTGGTGCGCGGATCGATCATCATCGTCTCGGCGTTACGGGCCCCGTCGGCGTACTTGACCCGGTACGCGGTCGCGCGCAGCGTTTGAGTGCGCAGCACCGCCGGCTCCGGGATCCGGTAGACGGTGACATACGGCCACGCGCCGTTCAGGTTGTCGCCGATGTCACCGGCGTAGAGGCCGTCCGCGCCGATCGCCATGGCCTCCCAGTCGCGGTTCCGCGCACCGCCGAACGTCAGCGTCGCCTTCGTACGGCAGTCCGGGCCGATGGCGAACACCTGCGGCGTGCCGCCGGAGTCGTTGAACGTGTAGACGATCCCCGGATGACGCCGGCTCGCGGCGAGACCGCTGGACTCGATGATGCGCGGATCCTCGATCGTGCAGACCTTCTTGGCCGCGTCCGCCCTCGCCGGCGCCGCCCAGGGCACCCCGCCCGGTACGGCGGCGAGAAAGACGCCGGCCACAACGGCCCTGGTCATGACCGCGGGCGTGCGAGACGGCATGCCCCTGATCTTCACCGCTCGGCGGGGCCACGAAGCGTCGCCGGGACGCCTCAATGGAGAATCGTGCCGACGACCACGGCCAAGACGAGAACCGCCAGGACGGTCGGCAGCAGCCATCGAGGAGCACGGTTCACGTATCGAGCCTATTCGCTCCACCGGTGACCCGAACCGCTGAGGCGGTCACAGCGCCTATGAGGTCCTGAGCGCCTGCACGGCCGCACGGCACCGGCCTGGGTGACAAAACCCACCCCGGGCGCCCGCACCTCCCACGCGGCGCGCTGAGCCCGCTCAGCGTGGCCGTGGACGCCGAGGGGCACCTCGCCTCGTCGTACCGCACCACGTTCCTACGCCAGGACACCCGATCCCCCCTTCGTGGGCGGTACGCGGCTGCGGCACGATGGCTCCCGTGACTGACGCGCGACCGGCTGCCTCCGCCGAACTGCGTGAGCTGAAGGCGGTGCTGGAGCGGATCACCTTCGCCAACGAGGAGACCGGCTACACCATCGCCCGCGTCGCGACCGACCGGTCCGGCTCGGAACTGCTGACGGTGGTGGGGCCACTGCTCGGTGCCCAGGTCGGTGAGAGCCTCCGGCTGACGGGCCGGTGGACGTCGCACCCGAAATACGGCCGCCAGTTCGAGGTGCGTTCGTACACGACCGTGCTGCCCGCGACGGTTCAGGGCATCCGCCGGTACCTGGGATCGGGACTCATCAAGGGGATCGGCCCGGTGATGGCCGAGCGGATGGTCGACCACTTCGGCACGGAGATCCTGCGTGTGATCGAAGAGGACCCTGACCGCCTGATCGAGGTGTACGGGCTGGGCCCGAAGCGTTCGAAGCGGATCGCGGCCGCCTGGGAGGAGCAGAAGGCCATCAAGGAGGTGATGGTCTTCCTGCAGGGACACGACGTGTCGACCTCACTCGCGGTGCGCATCTACAAGCAGTACGGCGACACCTCGATCTCGGTGGTGCAGAAGGAGCCGTACCGGCTCGCCGCCGACGTGTGGGGCATCGGGTTCAAGACCGCCGACACCATCGCCCGCGCGGTCGGCATCCCGCACGACAGCCCTGAACGCATCAAGGCCGGTCTGCGGTACACCCTCTCGGAGGCGGCCGACAACGGGCACTGCTACCTGCCCGAGCCGAACCTGATCACCGAGGCGACGAAGATCCTCGAGGTACCGCGCGAACTCGTCGGTCCCTGCCTGGACGAGGCCGTCGCGGCCGAGGAGGTCGTACGGGAGCCGGTGCCCGCCGCCGGGGGCTCGATCCCCGCGGTGTACCTGGTGCCATTCCACCGCGCGGAGCGTTCCCTGTCCGGTGGGCTGCTGGAACTGCTGCACGCCAAGGAGGACCGGCTGCCGGGCTTCCAGAAGGTCGACTGGGCGAAGGCACTCGGCTGGCTGCGACGGCGCGGGGCCGCGTCCTCGGCGGGCGCCCCGAGCGGTACCGAGCTCGCGCCCGAGCAGGAGGAGGCGGTACGGCTGGCGCTGACCACCAAGGTCGCCGTCCTCACCGGAGGTCCCGGCTGCGGAAAGAGCTTCACCGTGCGCTCGATCGTCGACCTCGCACGGGCCAAGCACGCGAAGGTGGTGCTCGTCGCGCCCACCGGCCGGGCGGCCAAGCGGCTGGCCGAGCTGGCCGGGCACGAGGCCGCGACGGTCCACCGGCTGCTGCAGCTTCAGCCCGGCGGCGATCCGACGTACGACCGGGACAACCCCCTCGACGCGGACCTGGTCGTGGTCGACGAGTCCTCGATGGTCGACGTGATCCTCGCGAACAAGCTGGTCAAGGCAATCCCGCGCGGCGCGCACCTGCTGCTGGTCGGCGATGTCGACCAGTTGCCCTCGGTCGGCGCCGGGGAGGTGCTGCGCGACCTGCTCGCCACCGAGACGATCCCGCGCGTACGGCTCACCAAGATTTTCCGGCAGGCGCAGCAGTCCGGGATCGTCGTCAACGCGCACCGCATCAACGCCGGCCGATCCCCGCAGACGACGGGATTCCCCGACTTCTTCCTCTTTCCGTGCGAGGAGACGGAGCTGACGGCGGAACTCACCGTCGACATCGTCGCTCAGCGGATCCCGCGCAGATTCGGACTCGACCCCCGTCGCGACGTGCAGGTGCTGGCCCCGATGCACCGCGGTCCCGCCGGGGCGGGGAACCTCAACACGCTGCTGCAGGAGGCACTCACCCCGCACCGCGACGGACAGGCCGAGCGGCGCTACGGCGGCCGGGTGTACCGCGTGGGCGACAAGGTCACCCAGCTGCGCAACAACTACGACAAGGGCGCCGCGGGGGTCTTCAACGGCACCGTCGGCGTGGTCACCGGAATCTCGCTCGAGGAGCAGGCGCTCACCGTGCTCACCGACGAGGACGAGAGGGTCGACTACGACTTCGCGGAGCTGGACGAGCTCGCCCACGCCTACGCCGTCACCATCCACCGCTCGCAGGGCAGTGAGTACCCGGCCGTCGTCATCCCGCTGACCACCAGTTCGTGGATGATGTTGCAGCGCAACCTGCTCTACACCGCCGTCACCCGGGCGAAGAGACTCGTGGTGCTGGCCGGGTCGCGCCGGGCCCTGGCCGCGGCCGTACGTACCGCGGGCGCCGGCCGCAGGCACACCGCACTGGACCACCGCGTGGGCGCCGGCGCGTGAAGTCCTCTGTCAGAGCGCGCGTCGAAGCGACGACCGGCCTTCGCGCCGCCTCCAAGGCTCCCGGACAGCCTGCTCGACTGCCGGGCAGGTACGTTTTCGAGTACGGGGAGCCGGTCTCGATCACCGGCCACAGGTGACGCACCAGATTGCGAGTGAGGACACATGGAGCTGTTGCATTCCGGCAAGGTCCGGGACGTCTACGCCGACGACGGCGATGTGATCCTCGTTGCTTCCGACCGGGTGAGTGTGTACGACGTCGTCCTGCCCACGCCGATCCCCGGCAAGGGTGAGATCCTCACTCAGCTGTCACTGTGGTGGTTCGAGCGACTCGCCGACGTCGTGCCGAACCACGTGATCTCCGCCGAGGATGTTCCCGCCGAGTGGGCGGGGCGGGCGATCCGCTGCCGGCGCCTGGAGATGCTCCCGGTCGAGTTCATCGCCCGCGGCTACCTGGCAGGTCTGGGGCTGAAAGAGTACGAGAAGCAGGGCACGGTCTCGGGGGTACCCCTTCCTCCCGGGCTCGTCGAGGGCTCGAAGCTTCCGGAGCCGGTGTTCACGCCGACCACGAAGGCCACGTCCGGGCACGACGAGTTCATCACCTTCGACGACGTGGTACGGGAGATCGGCGCCGGCACCGCCGAGCGGCTCCGCGACCTCACCCTGGAGATCTACCGCCGCGGCGCGGCCCTGGCCGCGGAGCGCGGGATCCTCATCGCCGACACCAAGCTGGAGTTCGGCCGCGCCCCGGACGGCACGCTCGTGCTCGGAGACGAGGTACTGACTCCCGACTCGTCCCGGTTCTGGCCGGCCGATGACTGGCGGCCGGGCCGGGCGCAGCACGGACTCGACAAACAGTTCGTCCGTGACTGGTCAGCGACGATCACCGACTGGGACCGGACCCCGCCCGGCCCGCCGATCCCGGACGACATCGTGGACGCGAGCCGCGCCCGCTACATCGAGGTCTACGAGCGGATCACCGCCTCGCCGTGGAAGGGACGGTAGCCAAGGCCGGCGTGCCAGGGCTCGCACGGCTCATCCCGGCAGACCACGCTAGTTCTGGCCGGTGGGGCTCAGCGGCCACGAGTGCAGGGTCTCGTAACGCATCTTCGCCCCCAGGTGACTCTGGACGAGGTGGATCTCGCCCGCGACCCAGGGCGTCCCCTCGTACGTCTCGAGTTCGCCGACGAGCGGCCTGAGGTCGACAGGGCTGCGGGCGCGTGCGACCGTGAGGTGCGGGTGGAAGCGCTGATGCTTGCCCGTGCCGACACCTTCATGGTGTCCGGCCGCCAGGCAGGAGTCGGAGAGACGTTGCAGGTCGGCATGGATACCGGTCCACAGCGTGCGCGCGGCGGCGGGGCGGGGAAAGGTCCCCGCCCCCGCGAATGACAGCTCCCGCCGCGGATGCCGCGCGGCGGCCCGTTGCAGGCGGGGCAGCAGCCGAGCGGCGACGCGGTCGTCGACCTCGCCGTAGAAGGCCAGCGTCACATGCCAGAACTCGCGCGGCGTCCAGCGCAGGGCGGGCCAGTCATCGCGGCGTGGGCCGAACGCGGCCTCGACCTCGTCGAACGCGGTCTCCGGCGGCAGCAGCGCGACGAACAGCCTCACGCCACCAGCTTCTCACCTCGTGCCGCCGAACGTTCTCAGCAGCACGCGCGGCCGTACGACCGCGAGGGCGGGCCGGGGCGCCATGATGGCGACCACGCCCAGCACGGCGGCCAGCGAGACGATGCCGCCGAAGATGACGCTCCACCGGGGCCCGAAGATCTGCGCCAGCCAGCCGATGAGCGGCGAACCGATCGGCGCGCTCCCGGCGAAGACGAGCAGGTACAGGCCCATGACCCGGCCGCGCATCGACGCCGGCACGCTCAGCTGCATGACCGCGTTCGCGGTGGTGTTGAACGTCAGCAGCGCGACGCCGGTGGGCACGAGCATGACGAGGAACGATGGGTAGTTCGGCATCAGGCCAGTAACGATCTCCAGCACACCGAAGACCGCCGCGGCGACGAGGAGGAGCCGCAACCGCGGCTGTTTCCGGCGGGCGGCGAGCAGCGAGCCGGCCAGGGCGCCGACGGCCAGCATGGTCGAGGCAAGGCCGAACGACGAGGCTCCGCTGTGGAAGACCTGCCGGCTGATCAGCGCGGTTGTGATCTGGAAGTTCATGCCGAACGCGGCGACGAAGCCGACGATGATGAGCACCATGACCAGGTCGCGGCGCCCGCGGACGTACCGCAGCCCTTCCCTCAACTGGCCCTTTGCCCGCGGCACGCGGTCCTTGATGTAGAGGTCGTCGTCGCGCATGAGGTACAGGCCGAACAGCACGGCGCCGAACGACGCCGCGTTGACGAGGAAGACCGGCCCGGTGCCGATGGCGGCGATGAGGACGCCCGCGATGGCCGGGCCGACGATCCGCGCCATGTTGAAGATCGCACTGTTCAGGGCGATGGCGTTGGACAGGTCGCTGGGTCCGACCATCTCCACCGCGAAGCTCTGCCGGGTCGGGTTGTCCACCACGGTGGCCATGCCCAACCCGAACGCCAGGGCGTACACCTGCCACACGTGGGCGGTACCGGTGACCGCGAGCACGCCGAGTACCAGCGCGAGCGCCCCCATCACCGCCTGGGTGATCATCAGGACCCGCCGTTTGCGGAAGCGGTCGGCCAGCACACCTCCGTACAGACCGAACAGCAGCAAGGGCAGGAACTGCAGACCGGTCGTGATGCCGAGCGCCGTCCCGCTGCCATGGGTGAGGCCGAGCACCAGCCAGTCCTGGGCGACGCGCTGCATCCAGGTGCCGCTGTTGGACACGACCTGCCCGGCCGCGAACAGCCGGTAATTCCTGTTCCGGAGCGATCGGAAAAGGCTCACACCATGCTGAGCCGCTCCAGGATCGGCGCCGCCTGCCGCAGTATCGCCCGCTCCTCCGGGGTCAGTTCGGCCAGTCGCTGCGCCAGCCACGCCTCCTTGCGGCGGCGTTCCTCCTTCAAGAGCTTCTCGCCCTGTTCGGTGAGGCTGAGGATGACCTGCCGCCGGTCCGTCGGATGCGGGCTGCGGGTCAGCAGCCCCTTCTCCTCCAACATGGAGATCACGCGTGTCATCGAGGGCGGTTGCACCTTTTCGTGCTCGGCGAGCTCGCCGGGTGTCAGCGCGCCATGCCGGGACACTGCTCCGAGCGCGGCGATCTGCGTGGCGCTCAAGGAATGATCGCGCTGTGCGCGCATGCGGCGTGAGAGTCGGGAGATCGAGACGCGAAGGGCCGCCGCCAGGCCCGCACGGCTTCTGGTCTGTGATGTTTGCATGTTCATTAGCAGAAGTCATTACTCTTGCTAACGATATACGACGTGTCGTATTCCGCCAAGTCGTTAGCGATGCGTACGACTTCGGCCCTCCTTCTCGACGGCGCACTCGCCTGATCAGCGGCCCGCGCGCCCCGGGCCGCCCGGAACCGGCACCAGGGCCGGGAGGGGACATGACGGGCCCCGCCGTGCGCGTCGCGGGCGCGGCAGCGTGGGCCTCTTGAGGTGAACCAGACATGACATCGCCGCTCCGCACGCGGAACGGCACCCGTGTGCGGAGCGCCACGGCGAGCCGACCGTCCGAATGCGACAGCCGCCCGCGCGACATGCACCGCTGGGCACGCTGCCCACCTGGCCGATACGACCAGACCGCTCTAATATTCGCACACCACGACGAAACACCATCAATCACCCGTCGACCGGTCGAGGCCGCTCCGCGGCTCAGCGGCGCCCGTCGTCACGCGCCATCTCCCCGTCGGCACCCCTCGAGCCGTTGTTCATGTGCGCAGAGTGACAGACGGGACGACACCGACGGAAGACCCATTTAGCGCGATCACGGCTCTGCAGCCGACCATGCGGGGCGGATACGCTGATCACATGACGCGCCCGCGACGTCCCGATCCGCCCCCGATGAAGACCGACGACGTTCTCGTCGCCGCGGTCGGCACGGCGGCGTTCGCGGTGGCGTTCGTCGTACTGCTGCTCGTGCCGCTGGACCCCGCCGACCGGTGGTGGCGCTGGGTGTGCGTGACCGGCTTCGCCATGGGCGCCTTCGGCTGCTGGTACATCCCGCGGCTGCAGAAGGGCCGCGCCGACGCCGCCGCCCGCCGCACCGCGCACTGAGCACCCGCCCACGGCGCCACGCGCTGAACACCCGCCCGCCGCACCTCGCGGCGGCCCCGGCGTCAGCCGAAATCGGCCTCGGCCAGCAGCATGGGCAGTTGCCCGGGGTTCCGCAGCGCGGCCTCGGCGAGCAGCCGGTCGGCCCAGCGCCCACACGCCCACGCGATTCCGCGGGCCAGCCCCGCCGGGCCGCTCGCATGCACCGTGCCGTCCGCATACCACCAGGGGACCTCCTGGCCGTCCACGACGAGCGGGTCGTGGTGGACGTACGTCTCCGGCGCCTCCGGCAGCACCGCCCGCACAGCCGCCGGCACCGGCCGGCCGGTGCCGGCCGTCTCGACCACGCCGGGCACCTCCTCGCTGCCCAGGGCCAGGTCCAGCGCGTCCGCGGCGTCCACCGGCACGAACAGCAGCGGCTGCGACGCGAGCAGCGGCAGCAGGTCGGGCCGGTCCACGACGATGGCGTCGTCGGCCGGCACCACCTCGGGCTCTCCGCCGACGAGCGCCCGGACCCGGTCCGGGGGGTCGATGTCGAGCTCGGTAGCGGCCAGCGCCCGCCAGAGCTCGCGCAACCGCTCCCCGGAGACCGTACGGGTGGGGTCGGCCAGCCGGTCCAGCAGCTCCGCGGGCCCGTCCGGCTCGCCGAGCAGTGAGCCCAGGGTGGTGCGCACACCGAGCGCCCGCGCGATCTCCGGGTCGAGGCGGGCCGGTGCGAGGTCGTACAGGTCTTCGAGGTCTCCGGGAACGCACAGTTCTCCCGGCCGCCGGCCGTCCAGCACCGGATGCCGGCGCAGCCACCAGGCGGTGTAGGACGGCACCGACACTCGGCGGCCGTCGGCGAGGATGACGTGGACCGGCTCGGCGAGGGCGGCCCGCAGCGGAGGCGCCGCGAGCAGTGTCAAGGCGCTCGTCCAGTCGGCGACGAACTCCAGGTCCCGGACCGCGGTGAACTCGGGCACCACGAAACCGTCGCCGAACTGTTCCGCCCATTCCTCCTCACCGTCGAGGTGGAGGCCCGGCTCGGTGACGTCGTCGGCGCGGACGAGCGCGAACGTCCGCAGCACCCCCGCCGCCTCGAGGACGTCTGCGCCGTACCGCTCGACGAGTGCGGTGTCCGCGACGCCGAACGGCGCGTCGCCGGCCACCACTCCACCCAGCGGAGCGCCGGGCAGTAGCAGCTCACCGGCCGGATACGGCTCACCGTCGTCGCCCGGCAGCGCCAGCTCGGCCAGCCACGGCTCCTCGCCGGGCCGGAGATGGGCACGGGCCACGAGAGTGAGAACGGCGTGCCAGATCGGCTCCGGGTCGTCTTCGTCGTACGACGCCGCCACCGCCGCACGGGTCGCCGGGTCGGTGAGCACCGCGCGCGGACCGGCCTCCACCGCGCCGAGCCGGAGCAGCAGGGGATGCGCGGCATCCGGATGGACGACGCGCAGGCCGAGCGCATCGAGTCCGGCCGCGTCGGTCACGAGCAGCCCACGCGGGCCCCGCACGGTACGGCCGTCGGCGAGCGGCACGGGCAGCCCGGTCAGCGCCTCCCGGTCGGCGCCCTCGAGCGCTGAGTACAGCCGCCGCCACCAGGCGGGATCCCGGTCCAGCCCGGCGAGTGCGTCGACCACGTCGGCAACGCCCAGGAGGCGGACGCCGAGCGCGGCCAGGGCGGGATGGCGGGCCGGCCACGTGGCCGGCAACAGCCCGGGGACGACCTCGGCCAAGACCTCCGGCAGGGCCGCGGGCCCGTCCACCGACACCGCGTCCCGGCCCCGGACCAGCGCCGTCTGCTCCCCGGCGAGCCCGCCGGCGAACTCCGCTGGGTCATCGCCGATGATCTGACCGCCCACGCCGCCGGCGATCGGAACGGCCATAGGGAGCAGCGGCGTTTCCGGAAGGCGGCCAAGGATCGCGCGGCGGATCCGGGCGTCCAGCTCGCCCCTGGCGACCGGGCCGGGCACGAGGTCGAGCAGGTGCGGAGTGGGCGGCAGCAGCTCGATGTACGCCTCCGCGGCCCGCTCGACGAGAAAACCGGTGAGCGGGCCGTGCGCGACGTGCCGCCGGTCGGGGGCGAGGGGGAACGAGCCGAGGAGCAGCGCGTGCAGCCCGAGCGGCTCGTCGCTCGGCGTGGGCGCGTGGATCACGGCCGGTACGTCGTCGGGCAGCGGCTCGTCGGAGACCGCCCAGCGCACCTGCCAGTACGGGCGTTCCTCCACCGGCCGGTCGGCGAGCAGGGACGCCTCGACCTTGCCGTGCGCCTCTGCCGTGCGCCAGGTCTTCCCGTTGATCGTCACCGTGCCCGTGGTGGGGCCGTCTCGTCCCTGGTGCGCGCCCGGAGCGTCCCAGGTGGCGGTGAGGGTGCGTGCGTCTCCACCCGCGTCGATGACGATCTCGGCGAGTGCGGGAAGAGCGAGCATGAGCGCCGGCCCGGTCTCGTCGAGCAGCCGGCGGACCAGCGCCTCGGCCTCGGTGTCGCGCAGCGGCAGCCGTACGAGCGTGTCGAAGCCGTGGGGTACGGACCCGGCACCGCCGGCGGAGGGCGGGGGCGCGTCGAACGGCAGCCGCAGGACCGGAACCCCGCCGCCGCGCCGTTCCAGCTCGCCGGCGAGTGCGGGGATCGCGGCGACGGTCGCGCGGGTCCGCCCGGCCGACCACGTCACTCCGGCGGCCGGAGGCCGCAGGGACGGATCGCCGCCGGAGGCGGCCTCCCGGGAACGTGACACGATCGACGGCTCGTCACTGACCGCGACCACGGCGGCGAAGCCCACTCCGAACCGGCCCGCCGACGCCGTGTCATCGCGTTTGGCCGACGCACGGAGCGTGCTGAGTGCCTCCACGCCGGCGACGTCCAGGGGAGCGCCGGTGTTGGCGGCGCTCAGCACCCCGTCGCGCAGGGTGAAACGGATCCGGCCGGGCACTCCGGCGCGTGCCGCCGCGTCGGCGGCGTTCTGCGCCAGCTCGATGATCACTCTGTCGCGGTAACCGCCGCGGGCGTGGTCCTCCTCCGCGTTCGCGTCCTCCCGGAACCGGGCCGGCGACGCCGTCCACCCGGCCAGGACCCGCTCGCGGATCGCGACGGTGCCGTACGGATCCTCCATCGTGCACCTCTCACAGCTCGGCCGCGGAGAACGAGCCGCGGAGCCTGCGGTCAGCTGTGACCGAGGGCTTCCTCATCGGTCAGGGAGGCGGAGGGCATGACGTCGTAGCCCATCTCGTCCACGATCGGCGGCGCCGACCCGCTCGCGGCCGGGAGCACGACCGCCTCCGAATGCGCGCCGCACCCGTGGTCGACGGAGACGACCCTGCCGTCGTCGGGCGCGTACTCGTTGGCGCACACGCCGAAGAGCTGCCGCAGCCCACCCGCCAGCGATACGAAGAAGGCGCAGGTGGCGCAGTGCGCCGGGGCCGCGCGGGCCAGCGGGTTCGCCGGCCCGGAGTCGCCGGCGTACCACCGGGTCGCGGCCTCGTCGCGTCCCTCGGCGGACAGCACCCGGTGCCGGCCGAGGCCCAGCTCCCAGTAGAGCTGCCGGTCGATGTCCTCATCGGTCTGGGTGAAGCCGGGCGCCAGGCGCGGGTCGTCGACGGGCGTGGGCAGCAGATCGCCCGGGCCGAGGTCGCCGGGGCGCAGCCGATCGCTCCACGGCACCCATGCCGGGGAGAGCATCGCGTCGTCACTGGGGAGCAGCACGCACTCGCTCACCGTGACGTTCTTGGCCCGGGAGGCCCGGACGACCGAGACGGCCCATCGCCATCCGTGGTACGCCGGGTCCATGCAGACGAAGTAATGGGTGACGACCCGGTCGCCTTCGGGGAGCATGCCGAGGTGATCGCCGACGTGCTCGGGCCGAGAGGTCTCCTCGGCCGCTGAGCGCGCCAAGTCGACGGCCTCGGCGGCCGCGACGTCGACCCCGGGCGTACGGCTCCGCCTGGCAGCGGCCGGACTGGTAGAACGCACTGGACTCACATAAACGATTGTCGCCCATAGATGGGCATGGGTTTGCCCCGAAGAGGCAGACTTACGCTATGAGTTTGCGGACGCGGACGGGCGCCGCCGGGCGGGCGACCCGCACGGCGGCCCAGAAGGCCGGGCGCGTGACGCGTAAAGCCACCCACGCCGGCGGCGCGGGCCGTTCCGGTCTCGGCAACCTCATCGAGCTCAACGCGGTCAACAGCGCCGGTGACGCGCTGATCGCGGTCGCGCTGGCAGGCACGATGTTCTTCAACCTGGACGTCAAGCAGGCACAGGGCCAGGTAGCGCTCTACCTGCTGGTCACGATGGCGCCGTTCGCACTCGTCGCACCGCTCATCGGGCCCGCGCTGGACCACATGCGTCACGCGCGCCGCGTCGCCATCGCCGGCACCATGCTCGCCCGGGGACTGCTGTGCTGGGGCATGGCCGGGGCGGTGCTGCACAAGGATCCGCTGACGCTGATGCCGGCCGCGTTCGGCGCACTGGTGCTGTCGAAGGCCTTCGGGGTGTCACGCAGCGCCGTCACTCCGCGCGTGCTGCCAGAGGGCCTCAACCTGGTCACCGCCAATGCCCGGGCGTCTTTCAGCGGGCTGGTCGCCGCGTCGGTGGTGGCACCGCTCGGGGCCGGGCTGGTCGCCCTCACCAACGCGGGCTGGGCGCTGCGGGTCGCCACTCTCGTGTTCATCGCCGGAGCGATCCTCGGGATCCGGCTACCGTCCCACGTGGACACCCCCGAGACCGCCCACGAGCCCGGGCCGGCCCGGGCGACCGGCCGAACCCGCTGGCGGACGCTGCTGCGCGTGGGCCCCGTCGTCGGCGAGGCGATACGGGCCAATGCGGCGCTGCGGGCGTTCTCCGGCTTCCTGATCCTGTACCTGGCGTTCCTGCTGCGGACGAAATCGTTCATCCATCCGGTGTCGCCCAACGTCGCGCTGGGCCTGCTGGCCGCAGCGGCCGGGGCCGGCGGCCTGGTCGGCACCGCCCTCGGGGCGCTGGCCAAGGCGCGGGCACCGCTCGCCATCGTGTTCGGGACGCTGGCCATCACGACGCTCACCGCGGCCGTGTGCGCGGTGTTCTTCGGCCTGGTGGCGGCGCTGGTGGTCGCCTTCGCGGGCGCGATGGGCCAGTCGCTCGGCAAGCTCAGCCTCGACGCGATCGTGCAGCGTGAGATCGGCGAGGAGGTCCGGTCCTCGACGTTCGCCGTGTCGGAGACCATCCACCAGCTCGTCTGGGTGATCGGCGGGCTGGTCGGACTGGGCATGTCGATCGTCGCCTCGAACGGACACATCGCCTTGTCCATCGTCGCGGCCGCCCTGGCCGCGACGATGGTCGCGCTGGTGTACCGCCGGGCGACCCGCCGTGCCGTGCGACGCCGGCGAGGCCACCCGGAAGGCGAGCCGACCGCCGCCGACACCGCCTGAGGGCGGCCCGGTCCGCGTCTACTGCGGGTCGAGGTCGTCGGCGACCGCGCGCAGCACATCACCGATCTGCTTGGCCACCTTGCCCTCGGGGTGCTTACCCCGGCGGTAGGTGGTGGAGATCCCGTCGAGGAGCTTGATGAGATCCTCGACGATCATGACCATCTCGTCCGGCTTCTTGCGCTTGGCCTTGACCACCGACGGCGGCGCCTCGAGCGGGCGGACGCTCAGCGCCTGCTGTCCTTTACGGCCTTCGACGACCCCGAACTCCACGCGTTGCCCGGGTTTGAGCGAGGTGACCCCGGACGGCAGCGCGGAGGAATGCACGAAGACCTCACCGCCGTCGTCGCGCGTGAGAAAGCCGAACCCCTTGTCGACGTCGTACCACTTGACCTTGCCACTGGGCACAGGTGACCTCGTTGCTAGCTCTTGTCCGGACAGGCGATATCAAGGCTATTGCCTCGACGCGGAGCCTGGGTTGATCAGTTCGGTCAAAGTCTCCGGGAAAACCCGCAAATCGGGCAACACGATATCGGCTCCGTACGCCAGCAGCGCCTCCGAGTCGAACGGCCCGGTCGCGACGCCCACGCTGCGCGCCCCGGCCGCGCGGGCGGCGTCGACGTCGGCGACGTGGTCACCGGTGTAAACGGTGGCTCGGTGCTCCCCGATCGCCCGGCCCTTCGCGGCACCGTACAGGGCCCCGACCACGTGGTCGACGTTCAGGCCGAGGAAGCGGACGGTCGCCTCGGCGTCGCGCTGGTTCTTGGCCGTGACCACGACGACCCGGCCTCCCCGGGCCCGTACCGCGTCGACGGCCGCGGCGGCACCGGGCATCGGCACGGTGGCGGGCACCGCGACCTCTCCGTAGAACTCGCGGTAGCGTGCGGCCACCGCCGGGACGTCCTCAGCGGGGAACCAGTGGGCGAGCTCGGTCTCCAGCGGCGGCCCCAGCCGGGACACGACGGCGGCGGAGTCGATGGGCACACCCGTCTCCGCCGACAGCCGGTCGAAGGCCGCGGCGATACCCTCTCGTGTGTCGGCAAGGGTCATGTCCAGGTCGAATCCAATGGCGATCACGCGCCCCAGGGTACGTACGGCCTGGGGCTACGCGGGCCCGCGCCCTCCCGGCAGTGGCGATGCGACGGGATCCGAGTGGGAGGGCGCGGAGTCTGCGCGAATATGGATCTATGGATTTCGTCACCGGCACGAACTCGTATTAGAACGAGCCCGAAACGACGGTTAACGCGATGCGGATATACCCAGTGGCGACTCTCCAAACCGCGCCGCTCACAGATCGCTCCCCCGGGTAGGAAATGAACATGGCGAAATGGCGGGAAAAGACTGGCAATACGGTTACGGGCCCTGAGCAGGAATCCGAGCGGGAGTCCGCGCCGGAGACCGCAGCTCCGGGGCACGCCGGACGGCGGAGGCTCGGCCGGCGCCACCGGGACGGAGACAGCGTGCGGGCCGGCGTGAAACGGATCTCCGGCGCGGCGGCCACCCTTGTCACGATCATCGCAATGATCATTTGTGTGCTGCTGGCGCTGCACATCGCCTTCGTCGTCTTCGCGGCGAATCACGACAACTCGATCGTGGGCACCGTCAACGACTGGGCCGACTGGTTCGCCTGGCGGTTCCGGGACATGTTCGTACCCAAGGATCAGCGGGTGGGGGTGCTCGTCAACTACGGGATCGCCGCCGTCGTCTACCTCATCGCCGGCCGGGTCGCCGCCGGGGTGATCCGCCGGATCCGCTGACCCGCCGTACGGCGGGGCAAGCCCGTACGGCTTGCCCCGCCGTACGGGCCGTCTCGGTGGTCGAGGCGTCCTCCAGGCCGAGCTCCCGGATCGACGCCTCGCGCATCTTGAACTTCTGGATCTTTCCGGTGACCGTCATCGGGAAGCCGTCGGTGAACCGGACGTAACGCGGGATCTTGAAGTGCGCCAGCCTGCCCCGGCAGTAGTCCCTGACGTCCCCCTCCGTGAGGGCGGCCCCTGGGCGCGGCTTGACCCAGGCGCAGAGCTCCTCGCCGTACTTCGCGTCCGGAACCCCCACGACCTGGACGTCCTCGATGTCCGGGTGGCCGTACAGGAACTCCTCGATCTCGCGGGGGTAGAGGTTCTCGCCACCTCGGATCACCATGTCCTTGATCCGGCCGACGATGTTGACGTAGCCGCCCTCGTCGATGGTCGCGAGGTCGCCGGTGTGCATCCAGCGCGCGGCGTCGATCACCTCGGCGGTCTTCTCCGGCTCCTCCCAGTAGCCCAGCATCACCGAGTAGCCGCGGGCGCACAGCTCACCGGGCGTGCCGCGCGGCACGGTCAGGCCGGTGGCCGGGTCGACGACCTTGACCTCGATGTGCGGGTGCGCGCGCCCGACGGTGGACACCCGGCGGTCGACCTCGTCGTCGAACCGGGTCTGGGCGGACACCGGCGAGGTCTCGGTCATGCCGTAGCAGATGGTCACCTCGCGCATGTGCATCTCCGAGACCACCCGCTTCATCACCTCCACCGGGCACGGCGAGCCCGCCATGATGCCGGTGCGCAGCGAGGTCAGGTCGTACTCGGAGAACTCCGGCAGCCCCAGCTCGGCGATGAACATCGTCGGTACGCCGTACAGCGAGGTGCACCGCTCGGCCTGGACGGCGTCGAGTGTGGCCCTGGGGTCGAAGACCGGCGCCGGGATCACGATGCAGGCGCCATGAGTGGTGATCGCCAGGTTGCCGAGCACCATGCCGAAGCAGTGGTAGAACGGCACCGGCACGCACACCCGGTCGATCTCGGTGTAGCGGCACAGCTCACCGATGAAGAAGCCGTTGTTGATGAGGTTGTGGTGCGACAGCGTCGCGCCCTTGGGGAAGCCCGTGGTGCCTGAGGTGTACTGGATGTTGATCGGATCGTCGGGTGACAGCGTGCCCATCCGCTCGGCGAGCCGTTCGGGGTCCAGTGCCGCGCCCGCGATGGACAGCGCCTCCCACTCCTGCGTGCCCAGGTAGATCACGCGTTCCAGGGCGGGCAGCTCGGCACGGACCTCCTCCACCATGGCCCGGTAGTCGCTGTCCCTGTACTCGGCGGCGCTCACCAGGAGCTTCACTCCGGAATGCCGCAGGGCGTACGCCACCTCGTGGGTGCGGTACGCCGGGTTCACATTGACGAGGATCGCCCCGATCGCGGCCGTGGCGTACTGCAACAGCACCCATTCCGGATTGTTCGGCGACCAGATGCCGACCCGGTCGCCCTTGCCGATGCCGGCGGCGAGCAGCCCGCGGGCGAGCGAGCCGACCTCCTCGTCGAACTCCAGGTACGTCCACCGGCGTCCGCTGGGGACGTCGACGAGCGCCTCACGGTGCGGGCAGACGGACGCGACGCGTCGCAGGTTCTGCCCGATGGTCTCGCCGAGCAGCGGGAGATCCGAGGTGCCGTGGCTATAGGACGGACGGGGCATGGCGGCCTCCTCATGCGCTTTCTCGCATCCTGCACCCAAGCCACCACATCAGGTAAGAGGTCCGTACGACATGCGCCGTCGGGTAAGTGCTTTCATGGCCTACGCTTTTCGGGGAGGACCACACACAATGCAGAGATCTACGCGTGAACGGATCGTGGCCGAGGCGCTCCGGCTGTTCGCCGAGCGGGGGTACGCCGCGACGTCCGTGGCGGAGATCGAGGCCGCGTCGGGTCTGTCGCCGGGGGCCGGGGGGCTCTACCGGCACTTCCGCTCCAAGGAGGAGGTGCTCGCCGCGGCCGTACGCGAGCACATCACCCGTACCTCCAAGCAGATCACCGCGACCTTCCAGCAGGCGGCCGGCTTCCAGGACCGGCCGCTGGTCGACCGGCTGCGGCTGGCCGCGACGGTGGGCCTGGGCAAGATGCGCGAGGAGGCCGACCTGATCCGGGTGCTCTTCCGCGACCTGGACAAGTTCCCGAACCTCATCGCCGAGATGCGCGAGGGCATCGTCAACCCGCTCTACGACGTGATCGCCAAGTGGCTCGCCGGCCAGCCGGAGATGGCCGGCATCGACGAGGACTGGGACGCCATCTCCCTGGCGCTCGGCGGCGCGATCGTCAACTACTGGCTCGCCAACGACGCCTTGTACGAACCGCCCAAGCGCATCGACGAGGAGCGTTTCATCAACAGCTGGGCCCGGCTCGCCATGGGCCTCGTCGGCGAGACCGCGGAGGCGGTCTAAGGCGCAGCCCCCTTCAAATCCGGATTACCGTTGTGGGAGTGAGCACGGATACCTACGCGGACTGGCTGCGAGCGCGCGACGACGACGAGTTGCGCGCACTCTTCGCATGCCGGCCCGAGCTGATCACGCCGGTGCCCGCGGACATCACCGCGCTGTCCTCCCGCGCGTCCGCGTTGTCGGCCATCTCACGGGCGCTCGACCGCCTCGACCGCTTGGCGCTGAGCGTCTTCGAGGCGCTGGTCACACTGCCCTCCCCCACCACGTACGCCGACCTCGCCGCGACCGTCGACACCGACGTGCGAGGCCCGCTCGACCGGCTGCGCGCCCTGGCCCTGGTCTGGGGCGACGACCAGGAGCTGCGGATCGCGCCCGGCGCGCGGCAGGCCGTTCCGCATCCGGCCGGGCTGGGCCCGCCGGCGCGGGAGGCGTTCGCCTCCTATCCGTCCGACCGGCTGTCGGCGCTGCTGGACGATCTCGGCCTGGAGTCCGCCGACCAGATCTGCGGCCGGATCGAGTCGTTGATCGAGGACGCGGGCCCGGAGGCACGGTCCGCCCTGGACCGGCTCGCCTGGGGGCCTCCGGTCGGCCGGGTCGACGGCGCCCGCCGCCCCGTCACGCTCGCCACCGCGTCCTCCCCGGTCGAACGGCTGCTCGCGCGGGGGCTGCTGGCCGCCACCGACGACCGCACCGTGATGCTCCCCCGCGAGGTCGGGCTGTATCTACGGGGCGGCCGCGTCTTCCGCGCGCTGGAGACGGCGCCGCCGCCGCTGGGCGGCACCGTACGCGACCCGCGGCTCATCGACCGCACCGCCGGCGGCCAGGCGTTCACCACCGTGCGCACGCTCGAAGACCTCCTCGAACGGTGGGGCGTCGACCCGCCGGGCGTGCTGCGCAGCGGCGGGCTGGGCGTCCGCGACCTGCGGGCCAACGCCGTCCTGCTCGACGTGCCGGAGTGGACGGCGGCCCTCCTGATCGAGGTCGCGTACGCCGCGGGGCTGCTCGCCCGTAGTGGCGACTTCGACGGCTCGGGCATGGTGGGGCGTGGCCGCGGGGGTGAGGCACTGTGGCTGCCGACCCAGGCGTACGACCTGTGGCGGCTGCAGGACGTCGAACGACGCTGGCTCGCCCTTGCCGGGGCCTGGCTGCGGATGGACCGCGTGCCGGGCCTCGCGGGCGAACGCGACGACCGCGACCGGCCGATCAACGCGCTGTCCAACGAGGCGATCCGCGCCAGCGCGCCGCAGATCCGCCGATCGGTGCTCGCCGCTCTGGCGGACGCCCCGGAGGGCACGGCGCCGAAGGCCGAGGACGTCTACGCCCACCTCGCCTGGCGGGAGCCGCGCCGCGGCGGCAGGCTGCGCGAGCGGCTCGTCGGCTGGGCGCTGCGGGAGGCCGAGGTGCTCGGCCTGACCGGGTTCGGGGCTCTGGCGGCCCACTCCCGCGCGCTGCTGTCCGACGACGATCCCGCCAAGGCGCTGCTCAAGGTGCTGCCCACACCCGTCGACCATGTGCTGCTCCAAGCGGATCTGACGGCGGTCGCCCCGGGGCCGCTCATCACCGATCTGGCCCGTGAGCTGGCGCTCGCGGCGGACATCGAGTCGACCGGCGGGGCCACCGTCTACCGGTTCACGCCCGAGTCGGTGCGCCGAGCGCTCGACGCGGGACGCGGCGCCTCCGAGCTGATCGACCTGCTCAAACGGCATTCGGCCACCGGCGTGCCGCAGCCGCTGAGCTATCTCATCGAGGACGTCGCCCGCCGTCACGGCCGGCTGCGCATCGGCCACGCCTCGGCGTACGTCCGCAGCGACGACCCGGCCGTGCTCGACGAGATCCTCGCCGACCGGCGTTCGGACCAGCTGCGGCTGCATCGGCTCGCCCCCACGGTCCTCGCCGCCCGCGTAGCGCGGGCCGAGCTCCTCGACGCGCTGCGCACCCTGGGGTACGCGCCGGTGGCCGAGTCCCCCGAGGGATCCGTCGTGATCACCCGCCTGGACGCGCAACGTGCCGAATCAGCCGGGCACGGCACGTACGAACAGGCCCACCACGCGGTCACCGACGGCTTCGAGCCCGATGTCTCCGTCATCACCGCGGCCGTCCGCGCTCTGCGGGCGGGCGACGAGGCCGCCCGCGTCGCCACTCCGAACGGATCCCCGCCGCGTTCTCCGGCCATCGCCATGGTCCAGCGCCTGCGTGAGGCGGCGGATCGCGGGGCGCGCATGTGGATCGGCTACCTGGACCAGCAGGGGCAGGCGTCCAGCCGCATCATCGAACCCGCCCGGATCGAGGGCGGTTTCCTCACCGCCTACGACGCGACCCGCGCCGCCGTTCACCGGTTCGCCCTGCACCGCATCACCGGCATCGCCGACATCTCCGACGTCGACGGCTCGGCCTGACCGCGCTCACCGGCCGATGGCCGGGGTCGCGGTGCCCGCCCCGAGACCCCGGCCCGCGTGGAATGGGCCAGAGCGTTCCCTGACGATCACGCGCGGGAAGCCCCAAGGGGGTTCCGACTGTTGGACACTGTGACTCCCACGTTGAAAGGCATTACGTGACCGACGGCCCGCTGATCGTCCAGTCCGACAAGACCCTGCTGCTCGAGGTCGACCACGAGGCGGCGGGTGCGTGCCGCAAGGCCATCGCCCCCTTCGCCGAGCTGGAACGCGCGCCCGAGCACGTCCACACCTACCGGATCACCCCGCTGGCGCTGTGGAACGCCCGCGCCGCGGGCCACGACGCCGAGCAGGTGATCGACGCCCTCATCGGCTTCGCGCGATACCCGGTTCCGCACGCGCTTCTCGTCGACATCGCCGACACCATGGGCCGGTACGGACGGCTGCGACTGGAGAAGGACCCGAGCCACGGGCTGGTGCTCGTGTCGTCGGACCGTGCCGTGCTGGAGGAGGTGCTGCGCGCCAGGAAGCTGCAGCCGATGTTCGGGCCTCGCGTGGACGACGACAGCGTCGCCGTGCTTCCCAGCGAGCGCGGCACGCTCAAGCAGGCCCTGCTGAAGCTGGGCTGGCCGGCCGAGGACCTCGCCGGGTACGTCGACGGCGAGGCACATCAGATCTCCCTCACCGAGAACGACTGGACCCTGCGGCCCTATCAGCACGACGCGGCGGAGTCGTTCTGGCACGGCGGGTCCGGCGTGGTCGTGCTGCCCTGTGGCGCGGGCAAGACGATCGTGGGGGCGGCGGCGATGGCGCACGCGTCCGCGACCACCCTGATCCTGGTGACGAACACCGTCTCGGCGCACCAGTGGAAGCAGGAGCTGCTGCGCCGCACCTCGCTGACCGAGGAGGAGATCGGCGAGTACTCCGGTACGAAGAAGCAGATCCGCCCCGTCACGATCGCGACCTACCAGGTCATGACAACCCGGCGGAAGGGCGTCTACTCCCACCTGGAGCTCTTCGACGCGCGCGACTGGGGCCTGATCCTGTACGACGAGGTGCACCTGCTGCCCGCGCCGATCTTCCGGATGACCGCCGACCTGCAGACGCGCCGCCGCCTGGGGCTGACCGCGACGCTCGTGCGCGAGGACGGCCGTGAGGGCGACGTGTTCTCACTGATCGGGCCGAAGCGGTACGACGCTCCGTGGAAGGAGATGGAGGCGCAGGGCTGGATCGCCCCGGCCGACTGCGTCGAGGTGCGGGTGACGCTGACCGACTCCGAGCGGCTCGCCTACGCCACCTCCGAGCAGGAGGACCGCTACCGCTTCTGCGCCACCACGCCCACCAAGTCGTCGGTGGTACAGGCCCTGGTCGAGCGCCACCGCGGCGAGCAGACCCTGGTCATCGGCCAGTACATCGACCAGCTCGACGAGCTCGGCGAGCGCATCGGCGCTCCGGTGATCAAGGGCGAGACGAAGATCAAGGAGCGGGAGCGGCTGTTCGACGCGTTCCGGTCGGGCGAGGTCTCAGTGCTGATCGTCTCCAAGGTCGCGAACTTCTCCATCGACCTGCCCGAGGCCGCCGTGGCCGTACAGGTGTCGGGCACCTTCGGATCCCGGCAGGAGGAGGCCCAGCGGCTCGGCCGGGTGCTGCGGCCGAAGGCGTCCGGGAAGGGCGCCCGGTTCTACTCCGTGGTCGCCCGCGACACCCTCGACCAGGACTACGCCGCCCACCGGCAGCGGTTCCTCGCCGAGCAGGGTTACGCCTACCGCATCGTCGACGCCGACGCCGTCTTCGCCGACGAAGAGATCTGACCGTCAGACGCCGAGGACGCCGCCGAACCCCCTGTTCGACGACCGCGTCGCGTCGTAGGCGAGCGGGCAGGCCGGCACGAGCATGCGGATCGGCTCGGGCAGTCGGAAGTTCAGCTGCAGGACGTAACGGTCGGCATCGCTGCCGCCGGGCCGGGTGGCGAGGAAGCGGCACGCGGGCATGGCAAAGGGGCGGTCCCAGCACCAAGGACCGCCCCTTCCACCTGCGGACTAGAAGTCCATGCCGCCCGCGTCCGGTGCGGCCGGAGCCCCACCCTTCTCGGGCTTCTCCGCGATGACCGCCTCGGTCGTCAGGAAGAGCGCCGCGATGGACGCGGCGTTCTGCAGCGCCGAGCGCGTCACCTTGGCCGGGTCGATGATCCCCGCCTCGAACATGTTGACGTACTCGCCGGTCGAGGCGTCCAGGCCCTTGCCCGGCTCGAGCGAGCGAACCCGCTCGGCCACGACGCCGCCCTCGAGGCCGGCGTTGATCGCGATCTGCTTGAGCGGCTCTTCCAGAGCGCGCTTGACGATCGCGGCACCAGTGGCCTCGTCGCCCTCAAGCTCGATCTTGTCGAACGCGCCCGCGGCCGCCTGCAGCAGCGCCACGCCACCGCCGGGAACGATGCCCTCCTCGACGGCCGCCTTCGCGTTGCGAACGGCGTCCTCGATGCGGTGCTTCCGCTCCTTGAGCTCCACCTCGGTCGCCGCACCGGCCTTGATGACGGCGACGCCGCCGGCCAGCTTGGCGAGCCGCTCCTGGAGCTTCTCGCGGTCGTAGTCCGAGTCGCTGTTCTCGATCTCGACCCGGATCTCGTTGACGCGACCCGCGATCTCATCGGGGTCACCCGCGCCGTCGACGATCGTGGTCTCGTCCTTGGTCACCACGACGCGCTTGGCACGGCCGAGCATGTCGAGCGTGGTGTTCTCCAGCTTGAGACCGATGTCCTCGCTGATGACCTGGCCACCGGTGAGGATGGCGATGTCGCCGAGCATCGCCTTGCGGCGGTCGCCGAAGCCCGGCGCCTTGACGGCGACGGACTTGAACACGCCACGGATCTTGTTGACGACCAGGGTGGCCAGGGCCTCGCCCTCGACGTCCTCAGCGATGATCACAAGCGGCTTGCCGCTCTGCATGACCTGCTCGAGAATCGGTACGAGGTCCTTGTTCGCAGAGATCTTCGAACTGGCGATGAGGATGTAGGGGTCGTCGAAGACGGCCTCCATACGCTCAGGGTCAGTGACGAAGTAGTGCGAGACGTAACCCTTGTCGAAGCGCATACCCTCGGTGAGCTCGAGCTCCAGACCGAAGGTCTGGCTCTCCTCGACGGTGATGACGCCTTCCTTGCCGACCTTGTCCATCGCTTCGGCGATCATCTCGCCGATCGACGGGTCGCCGGCGGAGATGGAGGCCGTCGAAGCGATCTGCTCCTTGGTCTCCACATCCCTGGCAAGCTTGGACAGCTCTTCGCTGACGCGCTCCACGGCGGACTCGATGCCCCGCTTCAGGGACATCGGGTTGGCGCCGGCGGCCACGTTGCGCAGGCCCTCGCGGACCAGCGCCTGTGCCAGGACGGTGGCGGTGGTGGTGCCGTCACCCGCCACGTCATCGGTCTTCTTCGCGACCTCTTTGACGAGCTCGGCCCCGATCTTTTCCCACGGGTCCTCGAGCTCGATCTCCTTCGCGATCGAGACACCGTCGTTGGTGATCGTGGGGGCGCCCCACTTCTTCTCCAGAACGACGTTGCGGCCCTTGGGGCCGAGGGTTACCTTCACGGCGTCGGCGAGCTGGTTCATACCGCGCTCGAGGCCGCGCCGTGCCTCCTCGTTGAACGCGATCATCTTTGCAGCCATAGGCTCCAGATCCTCCCGGAACGGGGTGGCTATCACGGATCGAGTCGACGCCCGCGACGGACGACCTCTCCAACGGCTTCCATTCCGCCGCCGGGTGTGAGGCCTCGTCGCCTCGATCTTCTAGGTTGGCACTCTCAATGGCGGAGTGCCAACGCCTGTTTAGCACTCTACCCCGTCGAGTGCAAGCCACACCGCCCTCACCAGGCCGGACACGACAAAGCCCGGCGCCGCAGCGCCGGGCTTTGCCTGAAGGCCATGGGGTCAGAGCGTGCGCACCGACTCCGCCTGCGGACCCCGGTCGCTCTGCGTGATCTCGAACTCGACCCGCTGCCCCTGCTCGAGGCTGCGGTAGCCATCGGAAAGGATGGCCGAGTAGTGCACGAATACGTCCCTGCCACCGTCGACCGCGATGAAGCCGTAGCCTTTGTCCGCGTTGAACCATTTGACGGTGCCTTGTGCCATTCCCAACACTCCCACCCGGGCAATCCCCGTGGTCATTTCCCACGGCTACCGACTCGAGCCCGCCGAAGGCGCGGAACCCGTCGGCCGCCCGAGACTCGGCTGTGGCGGCCATCGCCGACCATACACACGGCTACGGTCCGTGCAACAGCCTTTACTCACGATGTGGGGACGGCCGATCCTGGTCAAAATCGGATCGCCCAATCAGGAACCGAGTCATCGGCCGGTAAACGCACTCCCGGCGTGACGCCATCAAGCCATCCGCGGCCCGGATCGGCGGTGCGGCGTGGTGGAGCGCCGCACCGTCCCGTCCCTAGCCGCCGGCGACGGCCGGGATGATCGAGACCTGTGTGCCCTCCGGGGTCACGGTGTCCAGCCCGTCGGCGAAGCGAACGTCCTCCTCGCCCACGTAGACGTTGACGAACCGCCGGATCTTTCCGTTGTCGTCGAGGATGCGCGCGGCGATGCCGGAGAAGCTGGCCTCCAGGTCCGCGACGACCTCCCGCACGGTCGAGCCGGACGCCTTCACCTCGGCCTCGCCTGCGGTGTAGCTGCGGAGGATCGTCGGGATGCGGACGCTGATCGAGCTCATGCCAGCCCTGCCTTCCGGAATGCGTCGAGAGAGGGAGCGATGTTCGCGGACGGCCGCGCCACCGGGGCCACCGCGTCCAGGGTCTTCAGGCCGTCACCGGAGTTGATGAAGACCGTCTCGGCGTCCGGGTCGAGCACTCCGGTGTCCAGCAGCTTGCGCAGCGCGCCGAGCGTGACGCCGCCGGCCGTCTCACCGAAGATCCCCTCGGTCCGCGCGAGCAGTCTGATGCTGTCGACGACCTCGGCGTCGGAGACGTCCTCGATGGCGCCGCCGGTCCGGCGGACGGCGTCCAGGACGTACGGCCCGTCGGCCGGGTTGCCGATCGCGAGCGACTTGGCGATGGTGTCCGGCTTCACCGGCTGCACGACGTCGTGGCCGGCCTTGAACGCCGCCGACACCGGCGAGCACCCGGTCGCCTGCGCGCCGAACACCTTGTACGGCTTGTCCTCGACCAGGCCCAGCTTGATGAACTCCTGGAACGCCTTGTCGATCTTCGTGAGCTGGGAGCCGGAGGCGATGGGGACGACGATCTGGTCGGGCAGCCGCCAGCCGAGCTGCTCGGCCACCTCGTACCCGATCGTCTTGGAGCCCTCGGCGTAGTAGGGCCGCACGTTGACGTTCACGAACGCCCACTCGTCCTGCTCGCCGGCGATCTCGGACGCCAGCCGGTTGACGTCGTCGTAGTTGCCGTCGACGGTCACGAACATCCCGCCGTACACGGCGGTGGTGACGATCTTCTGCTGTTCGAGATCCGACGGCACGAACACCGCGCTGCGGATGCCGGCGCGCGCCGCCGCGGCCGCCACCGCGTTGGCCAGGTTGCCGGTGGACGGACAGGCCAGCACCTTGAAGCCGAGCTCGCGGGCGGCGGCCAGAGCGACCGCGACGACGCGGTCCTTGAACGAGTGGGTGGGGTTGCCGCTGTCGTCCTTGACCCACAGGGACCGCATCCCGAGCGACTCCGCGAGGTTGTCGGCGCGCACCAGGCGCGTGAATCCGGGCTCGGTGTTGGGCGTGTCGACGACATCCGACGGCACGGGAAGCAGGTCGCGGTACCGCCAGATGTTGCGGGGACCCGCCTCGATCCGCTCGCGGGTGACACCGTCGTAGTCGTAGGTCACCTCGAGCGGGCCGAAACACAGCTCACAGGCGTAACGCGGGCCGAGATCATAGGATTCTCCGCATTCACGGCAGGTGAGCGCGGTTGCCGGACCGAGGTTCCGGACGGATGTCTGCGACATGGAGCGAGGCCTCTCTCCTCATCTTTCCCGTGCCACTTTGGTCACGAGCCGGAGTTGGCACCTGTCCCGGGCGGCCTCGCTGTCAGACTGGCGAGTTGCGGCGTGCCGAAGGCACGCATGTGGACCGCATAGTCCGGGAGGGTTGCCGGGGCTTCAACGGGCCGGTCCCTCCACCCCTCTGGATGAGCGGTATTAAGTTGTAACGGCAACTGTATACGCGACTGACCGGTTCCCCGCCACCGGGTCTCAGGCCGCGAGACGTCCGGCACGGGACGGCTTCCCTCTTTATCACAACGAAACGGGCACCGTCGGACCTGCCTCGATCGGGCTCCACGCCGGGCGGTTACCCTCCCCCCATGGCTGACACGCAGGTGCTCGTCGCGTCCAACCGGGGCCCTGTCTCGTTCGCGCTGGCCGGCGACGGGACGCTGTCGATGCGGCGCGGCGCGGGCGGTCTCGTCTCCGCCCTCGCCGGGGTGGGCGGGGACATCCTGTGGGTCTGCGCCGCGCTGTCGGACGCCGATCGCGCCGCCGCCCGCAGGGCACCGGACGACCGGCTGGACGTCCCCGGCGTCGGAGCCGTGCGGATGCTGGACATACCGGCCGGCACCTTCCACCGGGCCTACAACGCGGTCGCCAACTCGACGCTGTGGTTCGTGCATCACATGCTGTACGACACCGCGAACAAGCCGCACTTCGACGCCCGCTCCCGGCGCGACTGGCAGTCGTATGAGGCCTACAACGCGGCGTTCGCCGACGCGCTGGCCCAGGACGCCCCGCCCGGCGCCAAGGTCGCCGTTCAGGACTACCACCTGGCGCTCGCCCCCAAGCTGCTGCGCGAACGCCGTCCCGACGTGAAGATCGCGCATTTCTCGCACACGCCGTGGGCGCCCGCGGAGTACTACCGGCTGCTGCCGGACGACATCGGGTGCCAGGTACTCGAGGGGATCCTGGGCGCCGACCACGCCGGCTTCCTCACCGGCCGCTGGGCCGACGCGTTCCTCGACTGCTGTGCCGTCATCCTGCGGGCCAAGGTGGACCGCGCGGCACGTACGGTCGCCTTCCGCGGGCACGTCACCCGGATCGGCGTGCACGGCCTCGGCGTCGACGGGGAGTCACTCCGCGCCCGTGCCGGCGAGCCGGACGTGGCCGCCCGCGCCGGCACGCTGCGCGAGCAGGTCGGCGACCGGCGACTCATCGTGCGCGTCGACCGCACCGAGCTGTCCAAGAACATCGTGCGCGGCCTGGCCGCCTACCGCGAGATGCTCGCCAAGCACCCCGAGTGGCACGGCAGGGTCGTCCACGTCGCATTCGCCTATCCGTCACGGCACGACCTCCCGGAGTACCGGGAGTACACCGCCGCCGTGCAGCGGACCGCGGCGGAGATCTCCGACGAGTTCGGCCACGACGCGTGGGAGCCGCTGATCCTGCAGGTGAACGACGACTATCCGCGCTCGCTCGCGGCGTACGGCTTGGCCGACGTGCTGCTCGTCAACCCGATCCGGGACGGCATGAACCTCGTCGCCAAGGAGGGGCCGGTGCTGTCGCGGCAGGGATGCGCGCTGGTGCTGTCGCGCGAGGCGGGAGCCGCCGCCGAACTGGCCGGCGACGCGATCCTGGTGAACCCGTTCGACGTGTCACAGACCGCCGAAGCGCTGCACCAGGCGCTGCTCATGCCGCGCGACGAGCGGGCCGAACGCTGCGAGCGCCTCGCCGCGGCCGCCACCGCGCTGCCGCCGCAGCGATGGCTCGCCGACCAGCTCGCCGCCCTGGTGTGAATGGCCGGCCTCAGTTGTAGCCGTCGCCCAGCGACTGGCGGACCTGCTTGCGCGCCTCGTGGATTCGGGACTTCACGGTGCCCAGCGGCAGGCCGAGCTGCTTGGCGATCTCGCTGTACTCCAGCTGGGACACGTCGCGCAGCACCAGCGCCTCGATGAGGTCCGGCTTGCGGCGTTCGAGATCCTCCATGGCGTCCAGGATGTCCACCCGCGATCCAGCGATGACGCTGGTGCGGCGGGGATCCGGCCGCTGGTGGGGCAGCTCGCCGCCCTGCTCAATCGACCGGCGCTTGAGCGAGCGGTACGTCGAGCGCGCCGAGTTGGCCACCACCACGTGCAGCCACGTGCTGAAGCGCGAACGCCCCTCGAACCGGCCGATGTTCCTCGCCACCAGCACCAGCGCGTCCTGGCAGGCCTCCTCGGCGTCCTGGCGGCACGGCAGGAACCGGGCGCAGTGCCGCAGCACATTCGGCTCGATCACCCGGATCAGGTCGTTCAGCGCGTCCCGATCCCCTTCCGCGGCCCGCTGAGCCAGTTCCTCGGTCCGCTCGTCGTACGCCATGACCCGCCCTCGCCCTCACCGTCGCCCCGTATTGGGCATGATACGGGGGTGTCCATGCCTTCGACTGTCGGCCGTTACCGAATTGATCGCGCACTGGGATCGGGAGCATTCGCCTCCGTGTGGCTCGCCCATGACGAGGTTCTCGACGCCCAGGTTGCGGTGAAGCTGCTGGCCGGCGGCCTCATCGACGACCTCGACGTGCGCGACCGCTTCCTCGAGGAGGCCAAGATCCTGCGCCGGGCCGACTCCGAACGGCTCGTACGCGTGCACGACATCGGTGAGCTCGACGACGGGCGGCCCTACTTCGTCATGTCGTACGCCGACCTCGGCACGCTCGCCGACCGGATGAAGAACCGCGAGCTGCCGGTAGCCGAGGCGTTGCGGCTGGCCACAGAGGTCGCGCACGGCGTCGAGGTCATCAACAGGCTCGGGGTGATCCACCGCGACCTGAAACCGTCGAACGTCCTGTTCCAGTCGACGACCGACGGCGGCGAGCGGCTGCTGATCGCCGACCTCGGGCTGGCCAAGGCGCTCGCGCACGCATCGGGGGCCTTCACGCTCCCGGTCGGCACGCCCGGGTACATGTCCCCCGAGCAGGCCCGGTTCGGCGGCGGCCTCGACGTCCGCGCGGACGTGTACGGCCTGGGCGCGCTCACCTATCACCTCATGACCGGCCGGCCACCGGGCACCGCGCCGGTGCTCGTACCGCCCAGCGCCATCCGGCCGGGTCTCCCGCCGGCCGTCGACGAGATAGTGATGCGGGCCCTGGAAGCGGACCGCGAACGCCGGTGGCCGTCCGCCGAGGCGTTCGCCGCCGCCCTCGGCGTCCCGCTGGCGTCGGCGCGCGAAGAGAGCCTGAGCGACCGGCCGGAGGAGGGCGGCCCGCAGGACGAGACGGTGGACGACGCCCCGCCGACCGGCACGGAGACGATGCACGACTCCGCCTCGGGCACGGCCGATGGCTCCGAGCCGGAGGCGGTCCGCGACTACGGTTCGGGAACGGTGCGCGACTCTGGGCCGGGCCGCGAGTCGCCCGAGGACCCGACCGTGCAGGTGCCGCCGCCGTACGATCCGGGCGACCAGACGACCGAGGACCCGCCCGCGGAGCCGGAGTCTCCCGACAAGACGCTCGTCGACTTCCGGATCGACCGGCCGCGTGAGCGGAGCGAGCACCTGCAGCCCGAGTCCCGCCAGGAATCCCAGCCCGGAAAGCCCCGCCGCAAACGGCTGCTGGTCGTCGTCGGGCTGGCCGCGGTACTGGCCGTGGGGGGCGGGGGCGCTTACGCCATCGGCAAGCTCACCGGTTCGAAGTCGGCCAAGCCCGGGGACACGTTCGTCACGGTCACCGACGTGACGGGACGGCTGAGCCTGCGTGTGCCGCCGGCCTGGAAGCTTCAGTCGCAGCACACCACCTGGCCCGTCCCGGTCAACGACCGCGCGCAGGCGCCGGCCCTGCGCGCCACGCCCGACTACGACCAGTTCGTCAGGGACGACGTGGCGACCCCGGGGGTTTTCGCGGGGCTGACCCACGACCTGAGCGTCAAGCTGCCTCCGGTCACGCTGGGCACGCATCGCGCGAAGTGCACCGAGAGTGCGCCCCGGTCGTACCACCACGGCTCGCTGAGCGGCGAGATCACGCCGTGGCACTGCGGCACGATCACGATCAGCGAGGTCGGGCTGCGGGACTCGAGCGGGAAGTTCGGGCTGTGGGTCCGGGTAAAGCTGACCGGTCCCCCGGACATCACGCAGCAGATCCTGGACAGCATCCGGACCAAGAGTTGACCTCGCGTACGATATATCGTTAATAGATCGTACGGGAGAGGTCATGCGCAGACGACCCATGCACAGCGAGGACCGCGCGGCGTTCGGCGGCTGGGGCCCGGGCTTCGTCCCCCGCGGCCGGGGCGGCCGCGGGGGACGCCGCACGAAGCGCGGGAACGTGCGGGCGGCGATCGTCGCGCTGCTGGCCGAGCGGCCCATGCACGGTTACGAGATGATCCAGGAACTCGAGAGCCGCACCGGCGGGCTGTGGCGGCCAAGTCCGGGATCGGTCTACCCCACGCTGCAGCTGCTCGAGGACGAAGGACTGATCTCGGGGGAGCAGACGTCGGGCAAGCGGCTGTTCGCGCTGACGGAGACCGGGCGCGCCGAGGCCGGCACCCAGCAGACCCCGCCCTGGGCGGAGATCACCGAAGACGCCGGCGAGGCCGCCACGCACGTCCACACCGCGATGGGCCAGTTGATGATGGCCATCCGCCAGGTGATGCACGCCGGCAACGAGGAGCAGCGCGAACGCGCCCTCGACGTCATCAACGACGCCCGGCGCCGCCTGTACGGAATTCTCGCCGACGACCAGGACTGAGAGCGCCCTCCGGCCGGGCGCTCCGGCCTCTTAGGACAATTCCCTCGTGAGCGATTCGACCATGCGCACAACTCCCGCCGGGCCGTCGACGATCAGATCGGCGCGCTCGGCCAGCGCGGTCACCTCGTCGGAGGAGCTGCACACCTTGACACCCGGTGTGCCCTCTTTGCGCAGCGTCTCGACCGCGTCGTACGCGGCCAGGTCGCCCAGGTCGTCACCGGCGTAGAGCACCGCCGCGGCGTCGCTCTCGGCGGCGAGGGCGCGCAACGAGGCGCCCTTGTCCATGCCGGGCGGGCGCAACTCGAGGACCAGCCGGCCGGGCTCGACCACGAGCCCGGTGCGCTCGGCCAGCGCGGCCACGATGCCGCGCAGGCGTTCGAGGGCGACCTCGGGCTCTGCCGCCCGCCGGGTGTGCACCGCCAGGGCGTGGCCCTTGTCCTCGACGGTGACCCCCTCCGGCGCCGTCTGGAGGATTCTGGATAGCTTGGTCCGCGCCTCGGCGAGGCCCGCAGGCGGCTCCGGCGTCTCCAGGGAGCCGTTCTCCCAGCGCTCCCTGCCGTAGTGGCCGAGCACCACGAGACCGTCGACGCCGCCGAACCCGCCGTACTCCACCGCGAGCGCGGCCGGGCGGCCCGTGATGATCGCCACCGTGCCGACACGCTGGGCGAGCCCGCGCAGCGCCGGGACGGCCCCCGCGTGGGCGCGCGCACTGTCGGGATCGTCGACGATCGGCGACAGCGTGCCGTCGAAGTCGAAGGCGACGAGTGCCTGCTCGGGCCGCGTTTTGATCGCGGACAGCCCTTCGGTGCCGGCGGCCGTACGAGATTCCACGTTCATGGATCGCTCAGTTTATCGGGTCGCTCCGCGAGTGGCCTCAGGTGTGGATGCCGAACCGCCGGGCTGCCCGCTGGCGTTGCCGCTGCGACCGCTGCCGCCGCAGCCGCTTCACGAGCATGGGATCGTGCTCGAGGGCCTCTGGGCGGTCGATCAGCTGGTTGAGGAGCTGGTAGTAGCGGGTCGACGACATCTCGAAAAGCTCACGGATCGCCTGCTCCTTGGCGCCCGCGTACTTCCACCACTGCCGCTCGAAGGAAAGGATCTCCGCGTCACGGTCGGCCAAGCGGCCGTCGTCCTTGTCAGGGCCATCACCCCGGGCGTCCGCCGGTTGCATCAGGTCCCCTCTGTCCGGGTTCGGGGGGCTGTCATGCTACGCGTGATCCCCGACATCTTGGCGGTGTTCTCCCCGAAGCGGCCCGGCGTAGTCTGAACCGTGACGCCGACTCACTGCGTATCGCTACTCACCGACTACGGACTCGAAGACGGCTTCGTGGCCGCCTGTCACGGCGTGATCGCCGGCATCTCCCCGCAGACGCGCATCATCGACATCACGCACCTCGTCCCTCCCGGTGACGTACGACGCGGCGCCGCGATCATGGCCCAGACAGTCCCGTACCTGCCGTCCGGTGTTCACGTGGCCGTGGTCGACCCGGGCGTGGGCACGGCGCGCCGCGCGATCGTGATCGCGGACGGCGAACGCGTCTTCGTCGGACCGGACAACGGGGTCCTGTCCTGGGCTGCCGCCGGACCCGGCCTGCGCGCCTACGAACTGACCAACCCGGAGCTGTGGCTCGACCCGGTGTCGGCGACCTTCCACGGCCGCGACGTCTTCGCCCCGGTGGCGGCGCACCTCGCGGCGGGCCGTGACGTCGCGTCGGCCGGCGACGAGATCGACCCTGCCGATCTCGTGACGCTCCCCGCGCCGGCCCGGAGCGTACGCGACGGCGGCGCGGAGGGCGAGGTGCTGACCGTCGACCGGTTCGGCAACGTGCAGCTCTCGATCACCGGCGCCGACCTGGACCTGATCGGCGCGCACCCGGGCGCGACGCTGGCCATCACGCTCGGGCGGCGTTCCCTCACCGTGCCCTACGGCGAGACGTTCGGCTCGGTGCCACCCGGCGAGCTCGTGGCCTACACCGACGCGGCCGGCTGTGTTGCCCTCGCGGTGAACTCGGGCAACGCCGTCCAGCGCCTCGGACTGCCACCCGGCGCTCACCTACGGCTCACCGTCGCGCGCTGAACGGTCGAATACGAGGGTGCGACGCTCATCGTGCTGTACGGCATGATCGCCACGGCCTTCCGGTGGGGGTGAAGGCCCGGCCCTCCACAACGAGAGTCATTCACACCGCTCTCTACTACTGTGACGATGTGAGTCCCGACATGGACCCGAGCGTCGCGCAGATCGAGCAGGCGGCGTTCCATCTGCGCCGGCTCTGGGCCAAGCCGCAGCTTCTGCAGCGCCTGCGCGAGCACTGCGAGCCGGGACGGCCCATCCAGCTGTCGAACGTGCTGGTGATCTACGCCATCGCACGGCAGCAGGACGAGTGCGGCGACGTCACCATCGGCGCGGTCGCGGAGTACCTCGACATCGACCCCTCGACCGCCAGCAGGCTCGTCGGCCAGGCCATCGACGCCGGGTTCGTCTCCCGCCGCCCGTCACCGGTCGACGCACGCCGCGCCCACCTCTGGTTGACCGGTTCCGGGGCGCGGGTCAAGGAGACGACCGATGAGTTCCGGCACCGCTTCATCGCCGAGCTCGTCGCCGACTGGACCAACGACGAGCGCCGGCAGTTCGCCCGGCTGCTCGGGCGCTTCGCGGAGGCGGTGGCCGGCTTTCCCTTCGACCCGTCCGGCGCCGTCAAGATCCTCGAGGCGGCCCGCCAGACCGAGGAATGACCGGCCCGCCCGCCATCAGGCGCGCAGCACGCTCAGGCGCTCCCGGTACTCATCCTCATCGATCTCGCCGCGCGCGTAACGCTCCCCGAGCAGCGCCTCGGCGCCGCCGCCCGACCGCGTGCGCCGGGACAGGAGATAGAAGCCCCCGCCGAGAACGAGCAGCCAGAACAGGCCGAATCCGATGGGGAGGATCGGCCACCATGCAGCGGCGTGTCCGTCATGCCAAGGACCGTGTGCGGTCAGCATCATCGCGCTCATGCTCAGATGGTGACCCGCCGGTCCTCACCTCGGCGTCGTACGAGAGGAGGCCTTCGGCGTACGCCCTGCGGGGCAGACGGGTCCGGGCCGGTACTCCGGATGGTCGCCAGGGAAGGGACGCGCGGCCCATGCCGCGCACGGCCATCGGGAGTACAGGCCCGGAACGCGTATACCAGCACGGTACACATCCTCCCTGATTTGGACCATATTTCCCCCGATGGGCGTCCAGATGACTTGATCGCGTGAGCATCCGACCTCACGCCGTGGCAGAATGACGCCCGCCGCCGATAGCCGGGGAGGAAGCCGGTGCACGTGTCCGAGCCCCGTCGCGCCCTCCCGCTCGCGGCCTCGGCGCTGCTGATCAGCGCCGCGGTGGCGGTGCTCTCGGTCCCCGCTGCCCAGTCCACCGTCCAGTCCACCGCCCCGGCCGCCCCGGCTCGCCCGGCGGCGCGCATGGTACCGGCCGACCTCTACCGCAGCCAGCAATGGACACTCGGCGCCCTGCACATCCCGCGGGCATGGAAGTACTCCCGGGGCAACGGCGTGACGGTGGCCGTACTCGACACCGGTGTCGACGGTCACCAGCCCGACCTCGCAGGCCGGGTGATCGACGGTCCTGACTTCACCGGGCACACGCGAAAGCCCGGTGACCGCTACTGGGGACGGCACGGCACCTCGATGGCGAGCATCATCGCCGGGCACGGTCACGGGCCCGGCGGGACGGCGGGCGTCATGGGGGTCGCCCCCGATGCCAAGATCCTCTCGATCAGGGTCACCTGGGAGCTCACCGACCCGGCTCGCAGCGACCACACCCAGGTCGACCACTCCCGCGACGCCATCGCGGAAGGCATCCGGTACGCCGCCGACCATGGCGCGCAGGTCATCAGCATGTCGCTCGGCGGCGGCAAGCAGTTCTACGACGGAAACGCGCTCGAAGAGGCAGCGATCAAGTACGCGCTGGGCAAGGGCCTGGTGCTCGTCGCGTCGGCCGGAAACGACGGCGGCGGCGCCAACCGGCGCAACTATCCGGCCGCCTACCCCGGGGTGATCGCGGTCGGCGCCGTCGACCGGGCGTTCCGGCCCGCCAAGTTCACCAACCGGCACACGTACGTCTCGGTGGCCGCTCCCGGCGTCGAGATCGTCAGTGCCGACGTCGCCGGTCACGGCTACATACTCGGCACCGGCACGAGCTCGTCCGCGGCCTTCGTGGCGGGCATGAGCGCCCTCGTCAAGGCGCGGTATCCCAACCTCACTCCACCCGAGGTCAAGCAGGCTCTCGAGGAGGGCGCCACCCATCGGCCGCCCGACGGCCGCAGCACCAAGATCGGCACCGGCGTGGCCGACGCGTTGGGGGCGTTGCGCGCGGCCGCGCAGATCAACAAGGCCGAGCATGGCGGCGCGGCCGTCAACAGACCGGGACCGACCGGCCCGCCCGCGGCTCCGGCATCGGCCCACTGCCCCGACCTCGTGTTCATCGCCGTCCTGAGCGGTGGTGGCACTCTCATGCTGCTCAGCCTCATACTGGGCTGGCGCCAGCGACGGCGGCGCCCCGGCGAGGACGACGACGAGGACATCCCGGCGCCGCCGACGCCCACGCGGTCCGCACCGGCACGGGCGTTCGCGCGCTCCAGCGAGGTGTCGCCCTGGGAGCCCCGGCCGGCCGGAACACCGTCACCGCTACTGCCCTCGGCCGAGGCATCGTCCTGGGAACCCCGCACGGCCGAGACGCCCCAGCACCCTGCCGAGACGTCGCCGTGGGAACCCCACACGACCGAAACGCCCCAACCCTCGGCCGAGGTGTCGCCCTGGGAACCCCGCATGACCGAAACGCCCCCGCCCCCTGCCGAGACGTCGCCATGGGGGCAGCCGGCTGCCGCCGATCCTCCGTTCGCCGACGACGCCAAGCCCTACATCGGCTCGCGGAGACTGCCCGAGCCGCTGGAACCGTACCAACCGCCTGCCTCGGCCCACACGGACGGAAACGGCGGCGGCAACGGTTCAACGGGTCACCTCCCGCCCGCCACCCAGGACTTCCGCGTCGCGGGCGGCCTCGACCCGCTGAGCGACGGCCCGATCGACTCCTCGGCCGATGTCGGCACGCCCCTCGCGGATCTGAGCTGGGACAGCATCCGCCGCGGCTTCGACCGGTTGAAGGAGGACGCGAGCACCTGGGAGTCCCTTTCCAAGGACGACGTCAGCGAGACGAACCGGATCACGGCGCAGAACGCCTCCGACGAAACGGTCAACCTGCCGGTCGTCCAGCCGGATGACAAGGACGAGACCTGACGCCTCGCACGTGGGGTTAGCCCCCCCTTCTCCTGGCGTGCCAGCCACATGGGATGCGCATCGCCGGTCCCGTAGCGTTCTGCGCGAGCCGACCTCGAGGAGACACCCGTGAAGAGCCGTCGTACGGCGATCCTCGCCCTCACCGCCCTGGCCACGTCGGGCTGCGGCGTGGGCGTGCACTTCGCCGACTTCCGGCACACGATCACCCCCGAGGACACGCGTGTCACCGGGTCGGTGAGCGAGGTCCAGGTGAGCTCGGACAGCGGCCATGTGACGATCACGGCCGGCGGTGCGGGCGTGACGATCCATCGGGTCGTCCACTACCAGAGCGGCACGCCCCATCCCGGCCAGCAGCTCAGCAACGGCACGCTGACCTTCAGCAAGGGCTGTTCGCGCTGCAGCATCGACTACGACCTGACCGTTCCCGCCTCGGTGCACGTACGGGCCGGCAGCGACAGCGGCCGCGTCGACGTGTCGGGCGTCGCGAGCGCCGACGCACGGAGCGACTCGGGCTCGGTAACCGTCCGGCACGTCAAGGGCGACGTGAGCGCGCATACCGATTCGGGCCAGGTGACCGTCGAAGACGTGGGCGGCTCGTTCGATGCCGGCACCGACTCCGGGATGATCCAGGCGAGCGCACTGCGGTCGGCCGGCGTGCGGGCCTCCAGCGACTCCGGCGGGGTGCACCTTGACTTCGCCACCGCGCCCTCCAGCGTCCGGGCCACCAACGACTCGGGCTCGCTGAACATCACTGTGCCCGGCGGCCCGTACGACATCGACGCCGCCACCGACTCCGGCCACAAGGACATCACCGGCGTCGTCAGCGATCCGCTGGCTCCGGCACGGCTCTACCTCCGCACGGACTCCGGAGGCCTGACCGTCCTCCCGGCCCGCTGATCAGGGGCGGTGACCGGTCGTCCGACCCGCTTACGCGCCGACCCTCATTCCGATGTTGATGGCCAGCGGAGTAATTGCAGCGACAGCACCGACGATCTTTTCCCAGGTGCCCGTGGAGACCTGATGTCTGGCCCGTAGGACGGCGTCGACGGCTCGGCTGACCTGAGCTACCTCGATGTCTTCCGGCGGGATGTCGGCCAGCTTGTGGACCGCCAGCCACCCAGCCACCTCCGCCCAGCTCCACAAGGCGGCGCGTTCGCGTGGTATTCGAGGCGCGGGGAAGCCGCCCGGCCCTCGGCGGCCCTTCACCCAGTAGTCAACGGCAGCCAGCGTTCGGCCCACACGCTCTGCAATCTCGCCGAGCGTCACCGTGTCATCGCTGACGCCGGTGATATCCAAGCCACACCGCTTGCCCTGGTCGATGGCCGAGATGATCGCGTCGATCGCTGAAGGGGCCTCGCGGTTGAATGTGGCTTCGCCTTCGCCACCAAGGTCGGGGTCGAAGGAGACAGTGGCGTCGTCCCAACCGGCTTCGCAGAGGGCGTCAATCAGAACGTCGCCCCCAGCAGGACCGGTGAAACGCAACTCGAATGTGTAGGTTGGCATGTCACTCTCCCTCGTCAGTCTTGGCGTCGGCGCTATGAGGGCACTGCTCGACGGCCCGCCGTAACTGCCGTGCGTGGCGCTCGGGAACAGCAGGTGTTGACCATATAGAAATGGGCGGCCTGCAACCTTCCCCACTGCCTGGACAGAACGCTCGCCCCCCAGGCATGGCCGTTACGTTTCTCGATTCGCCAACCAGCGTCTTCCATCACCTTGATCGCGGCCCTGACTTCCTTGTTGGGGTGGCGGTCCACGGTGCTCCTTCACAGGTCGCGCACATGAGTCATACGATACGTGCAGTGTTGAGTTAACTCAACATGCTACCGACGTCGGCATTCAGTGGCCGGCGAACGGGTCACATCCAGATATGGACGTAACCGCGCCGAGCCGGCATCGACCGCTCGCCTTCGCACTCGGGGACGTCGGCAGGGGCCTCGCCGCCGATGCTGAGTAGGCGGGTCTCCCAGCGGCACCGGTAGTAGAAGCGGGGCCCGGCCGGGTCAGGTCCAGCGGAGTGGTGTACGAGCCTGCCTCCGCGGCGTGATGAGAGCCTCCCGCTCAGCCGACCCACGTGATGCGGATGACCCGGACAATCTGAAGGCCGTCGTTGACGACGTATGTGGCCATGCCCCACTCGCCGAACGTGACGCGCCGGACCTGCTCATCAGAAGTCGGCAGCGTCTCAGCGGGCCATGGGGATTCTCGACCACCACCCCCATGGCCTTGCTGAGAGCCCTGAGGGCCTCGCTTGGAAAACCGTGCAACCCCCTGAGCGCCTCAAGGGAGAGCTCTGCCCGGTAGGTCACAGCGAGCTGTCGAACTTCGCGACGACGTCCTCCCACGCGACGTACTTGCCGACACCGCTCTTGGCATCCTCAAGCGCCTCGTAGTAGCCAAGCTTGTTCGTCGCCACCACCGCGAGACTCCACGCGGTGGCCTCTGTATATCAGCGGCACTCGATGGTCGTCGCCGTTGCTGTCACTACTGCTGTCGGCAAGCCGGGCTGACGGACGTCGAGGCTTGACGGCATCGGCAGCGATCCGGCTGATCCTCAGGCCACCTTGACAGAGTGGGGGCGACACTGACGGTGATGTCCAGATGTCCCCCCAGCGCCGTCGCGTAGGCGCGCAGGGTCTCGAGTTCCATCGCCTCGATTCTGCCGTTCTCGATCTAGGAGATTCGGGGCTGGGACACACCGAGGACTCGGGCAAGCTCAGCCTGTGTCTTCCCGACGGCTTTGCGTAGTTCCCTGAGGTAATGGCCGGCCACGTACGCATCGAGTTCAGCACACGCCTTCGCCTGCCGCTCCGGCTGCTGACGGACGAGACGCTTGACCGTCCGCCATGCTGTCCTCGCCGTTGCTGTCAGACCAAACGTCAGCAGAGCGGCATTCGGGTGCCCCACCTGGGAAAACGAGAGCCTCCGGCCGGGATCGAACCGGCGACCTGCCGCTTACAAGGCGGACGCTCTGCCATCTGAGCTACGGAGGCACGCTGCTGTGCAGCGTCACCACGATAGCGCGTGCGGCTCGCGGAACGGACGTACGCGCGACGATGCGCCATCCCCCCGAGGAGCCTCTTCGGAAATTAATGAACTGTGGTTCAATAACTCCATGGCGCGGCCAAGAGAGATCACCGACGAGCGGATGCTCACCGCGGCCGGAGTGGTGATCAGCCGTCTCGGCCCGGCGTTCACGCTGGCGGATGTGGCCGGGCAGGCGCGGGTCTCGGTGGGCACTCTGATGCAGCGTTTCGGGTCCAAGCACGGGCTGCTGGTCGCGATGACGAAGACGGCCATCGCGTCACTGCGCCGCGACATGCGCGCCGCGGTGGCGGACGCCGACGATCCCGTCGCGGCGCAGATCAATGCGCTGGTGACGCCGTACGCGACGCTGGACGACCCGGGCACCGCCGCCAACAACCTGGCACAGCTGGCCGTCGACCTGGCCGACGAGGAGCTCCGCGAGCTGATGGCCGAGTTCTACGCGGCGATGGAGGCGGAGCTGGGCCCGCTGCTGAGCCGCGCGGTCGCGGCGGGCGCCCTGCCGGGGGCCCCGCCGGTTCCGGTGGCCGCCCGGATCCTCACCGCGATCGCCGACGGGACGGCCATCCACTGGTCGGCGCGCCCGAGCGGCGGGCTGTGCGACCGGATCCGCGCCGACCTCGATGCGGTGCTGGCGGGCTGGTGCCGCCCTCCCACTGACGACTGAGGAGATCCTATGAGCGGTCCACTGGACGGACAGGTCGCGCTGGTCACCGGCGGCACTCGCGGCGCCGGCAGGGGCATGGCCGTCGAGCTCGGCACGGCGGGCGCGACCGTGTACGTCACCGGTCGCAGCACGCGGGAGTCACGCAGCCCGATCGACCGCCCGGAGACGATCGAGGACACCGCCAGGCTGGTGACCGAGGCCGGCGGCCACGGCATCGCGGTCCGCTGCGACCACATGGTCCCGGCCGAGGTGGCGGCCCTCGTACGGCGGATCGAGCACGAGCAGGACGGCCGGCTGGACGTGCTGGTCGACGACACCTGGGGCGGCGACCAGTGGATCGAGTGGAAGCCGCTCTGGGAGCACGACCTGGACAAGGGCCTGCGTGCGCTGCGCAACGGCCTGGAGACCCACCTGATCACGTTGCACACCGTGCTGCCGCTGCTGGTACGACGTGGGCGCGGCCTGGTCGTCGAGGTCACCGACGGCGACGATCTGTTCAACGACCGCTATCGGGGCTCGATGTTCTTCGACATGGTCAAGGTGGCCATCACCCGGCTGGGCAGGATGCTCAAGGACGAGTTGGAGCCGAACGGCGTCACGTCGCTGTCGCTCACGCCCGGCTTCCTCCGCTCCGAGGAGATGCTGGACCACTTCCAGGTCACCGAGGACAACTGGCGGGACGCGATCGCCGAGGACCGGTGGTTCTCGATCTCCGAGACGCCGCGCTACATCGGGCGCGCGGTCGCCGCGCTGGCCGCGGACCCGGAGGTGTCCCGCTGGTCGGGCAAGGCCCTGTCCTCGGGTGTTCTCGCCAAGCACTACGGCTTCACCGACGTCGACGGCTCGCAGCCGGAGGCGAGCCGCTTCTTCGCCGACGCCTACTTCGGCGACAGGAAGGACGCCGACGTGGAGGACTATCGCTAGGCGTGTGCGGACGGGCCGTGTCCCGTGGACGGCAGGTCCACGGGACACGCGTCAGGACGAGCGGCGACGGGCGATCTCGTACAGCGCGATGCTCCCGGCGACGCCGGCGTTCAGGGATTCGGCCTTCCCGGACATCGGGATGTTGACCAGCAGGTCGCAGGTGTCGGCGACCAGGCGGGACAGGCCCTTGCCCTCCGAGCCGACGACGAGCACCATCGGACCAGTCGCGGCGTCCAGAGCGTCGACGCCGGTGGCGCCGCGCGCGTCGAGCCCGGCGACGAACAGCCCGGAGCTCTGGTAGGCCTTCAGCGCGCGCACGAGGTTGGTCGCGCGGGCGACGGGCATCGAGGCGAGCGTGCCCGCCGAGGCCTTCCACGCTCCGGCCGTGACTCCGGCCGCGCGGCGTTCCGGCACCAGCACGCCGTGGGCGCCGAACGCGGCGGCCGAGCGTACGACCGCGCCGAGGTTACGCGGATCGGTGACACCGTCGAGCGCGACGATCAGCGGTCGGGTGCTGCGCTCCAGCAGGTCGTCGGGGTGCGCGTAGTCGTACTCCGGCACCTGCAGCGCGATGCCCTGGTGCACGGCCCGGTCGGTCAGCCGGTCGAGCTCGGCCTTCCCCGCCTCCAGCAGCGGCACCCCGGCATCCGCGGCCAGCTTGATGGACTCGCGTACGCGGTCATCGGAGGTACCGGACATGACGTACAGCGTGCTCGCCGGGACGCCGGCCCGCAGGGCCTCGACGACCGCGTTGCGCCCGGTGACCATTTCTGGTCCTTCCGGCGCGGCCCGCCGGTGCGGGCGCTCGGCGGTCGAGGACGACGCGCGCCCGGGGCCGGTCGTGGCACTCCCCGTCCGAGCGGCCGACTTCTCGGCACGGGCGGTCTGGCGTTTGCCGTACCAGTGCCGGTCCTCGGCCTTCGGGGTGTAGCTCGGCCCCTTCTTGCGACGCTTCGCCATGCATGTCCTCCGCGGTTGCACAGGGCGATCCCACGCCCTGGGACAGACTTTACGCGGAGTCTCGACTCGAACCGTCTTGGAGGAGCCGTTCGATGCGCGCGAGTCGCTCCTCGATCGCGGTCAGCCGGGTCTCTATCTCCTCCAGCCCCCCGGCCGCGGCGGGGAACACGCCGCGGGAACGGCGCGGCCGCTGGCGGGCGCGCAGCAGCGTGAGGATGCTCTGGCGCAGCTCGTCGAAGCCGGCGCCGAGTCGCTCCAGGACCTGCGCTCCGACCCCTTCGCGCTCGCGCAGCAGGCCCAGCAGGATGTGCTCGCTACCGATGTAGTTGTGACCGAGCTGCAGTGCCTCGCGCAGGGATAGTTCAAGCACCTTCTTCGCGCGCGGCGTGAACGGGATGTCGCCCGCCGGCAGGTCCTGTCCCCTGCCGATGATCTCCTCGACCTGACCGCGAACCGCCTGGAGGTCGGCGCCGATCGCGGTCAGGACCTGAACCGCCGTCTCCGTGTCGTCGTGCAACAGGCCCAGCAGGATGTGCTCGGTGCCGATGTAGCTGTGGTCGAGCAGCCGGGCCTCTTCCTGGGCGTAGACCACGACGCGGCGGGCGGTGTCGGTAAACCGCTCGAACAAGTGGACCACCTCGAGAACGGTGGGACGTGAAGCCTCTCGAACGTTACGTCCCCGGACTCTCTCCCACCAATCGTGTCAGGAGCGCTTGAGTTCCCATCGGGTGCCACGCGGGGTGTCCTCGATGAGGATCCCAGCGGCGATGAGGCGATCCCGGATCGCGTCGGCGGCGGCGTAGTCCTTGCGCGCCCGCGCCGCCTGCCGCTGGTCCAGGGCCACGGAGACGAGCGCGTCGACGACGTCGCTGAGGTCGTCGCCCGTACCTTCCCACGGGTCGGAGAGCGGGTCGAGGCCGAGCACGCCCAGCATCGCGCGCACCTCGCCGAGAACGCGGGTCACAGTGTCCTTGTCACCGCCGGACAGAGCGGTGTTGCCCTCGCGGACCGCCTCGTGCACGACGGCGAGCGCCTGCGGCACGCCGAGGTCGTCGTTCATCGCGTTGGCGAACGCCGCCGGCGCCGCGCTGGGCTCCACGCGCCCGGCGAGTTCCACCGCGCGCGTGACGAACCCCTCGATGCGCTGGTACGCCGTGGCGGCCTCGTGCAGCGCCTCGTCGGAATAATCGATCATCGAGCGGTAGTGCGCCGCGCCGAGGTAGTAGCGCACCTCGACGGGCCGGGCCTTCTCCAGCAGATCGGACAGGAGCACGACGTTGCCGACGGACTTGCTCATCTTCTCGCCGTTCACGGTGAGCAGTCCGTTGTGCATCCAGTAGCGGGCGAAGTCATCGCCCGCGGCCGTCGACTGGGCGACCTCGTTCTCGTGGTGCGGGAAGATGAGGTCGACGCCGCCGCCGTGGATGTCGAAGACCGGCCCGAGGTATTTCGTCGCCATCGCCGAGCATTCGAGGTGCCAGCCAGGACGGCCGGGACCCCAGGGCGTCTCCCAGCTGGGCTCGCCCGGTTTGGCACCCTTCCACAGCGCGAAGTCGCGCGGATCGCGCTTGGTCTCCTCGCCCGGCGAGTCGCCGGCCGGCCGCATGTTCTCGAGCCGCTGGTTGGACAGCGCGCCGTAGCGGTCGGCCCAGGACGCGACGTCGAAGTAGACGTCGCCGCCCACCTCGTACGCGTGGCCGCCGTCGATGAGGCGCCGCATCAGCGTGATCATCTCCGGGACGTGCCCGGTCGCCCGCGGCTCCGCGGTCGGCGGAAGGCAGCCGAGGTGGTCATAGCCTCGGTTGAAGATGCGCTGGTTGGCCTCGGCCACCGCGAACCACGGCACCCCCGTTTCGGCGGCCACGGCGATTATCTTGTCGTCGACGTCGGTGAGGTTCCGCACGAAGGTGACGTCGTAGCCGGATGCGAGCAGCCAGCGGAACAGGATGTCGTACGAGACGCCGGAACGCATGTGGCCGATGTGCGGGGCGGCCTGCGGGGTGGCACCACAGACGTAGACCCCCGCCCACCCCGCCTTGAGCGGGACGAATTCACGGATGCCGCGGGTACCGGTGTCGTAGAGGCGCAGGCTCACGCGTACGAGGCTATTCGATGCCGGTCGGCGCCCGGCACTGAAATCGGCTTTGTCAAACGATCTGGGAACGATCAGGATGTCTCCGATGGAGACGGTGCTCCTCCCGTGCCCGGGGCGCCACCGGATTCACGTAGGTAACGCGCCAATTCACTGAAGGCGACCGCGTTCGGGACCTCCCCGGCGGTGGCCGTCATGCCGGACAGCCGGTCGGCACGGTTGACGTAGATCATGCCGTTGCTGATCTCGACCCCGGCGATGTACCGCCAGGGCACCTCCTCGCCGCCCTTCGCGATGCACTCCCGAGTGATCGTGAACGGGCCGATGCGCACCTTTCCGCCGCCCTCCACCCGGGCGATGTACTTCGGCAGCATCCGCTCGGTCACCTCCGCGGACACGACCTCGACCAGTCCCTGAACGCCGGGGAACTCAGCGCCGGCCTCGGCTTCGGCGCCGTCCTCCCGCACCACGCCGAAGCGCCACGACACCGCGTCCGACGAGGCCATCCGCGCGCCGGAGACGCGCAGCTCCTTGATCGCGTCCCACGGATAGCCCGTCGTGGCGTTCCGCGCGGTCATGATCAGGCCGTGCTCGTAGAGGTAGAGCACCCGGCCGTACCCCGGCAGGACGTCACGGACGAGGATGCGGCCGGCCGCGCCGAGATAGCCGGCCGTGAGGACCAGGCTCAGGGCGGTGGCCCAGCCGAACCCGTTCAGCAGGAAGCGCACGGTGAAGGGCAGGAGCACCAACCCCGGCAGGCTGAGGACGACCAGCCACGTGCGGGATCGCCCGGTCGCGGCGCGCGGGTCGTGCACGCTGCGCAGCTCGCCGAGCCGCTCCGCCTTCGCGAGACTGCCGACTTGGGAGGGGACATGCGCGTCGCTCACGAGAACACCACGATCGGGAGGGGTTACAACAACGGGAGGGCGCTACAAACCAACACGAATGGCCGCATACCCACAAGTCGTTGCCACCAAGCCGCGTGGCGCCAGATCCGGTCGGCACGTGGCGCGGCACCCTCCCGCCGCCGGGACGGCCCATCTCCGCGGCGACACGCGGTCCACGGTCATGACGGGACCGCATGAATGCGGCCAAGATGGGGGTCCCCGATCCACCCGATGGTTGGCTTCCCCAAAATGACACTCCCCCCCGCGCACTATTCGAAGACGCAGCGACGGCTGCTGACCGGTCTCGGCGGTCTCGGCGTCCTCGTCCTGGCCGCCGCCACCTTCGTGCTGTCATACGACGACCTGCGGACGCTGGCGATCCGGGGCGGCGCGGTCCGTCACCGGGCATTCCTCTACCCCGGCATGATCGACGGACTGGTCGTCGTCGTCATCCTGGCGATCCTGGCCGCCCGGCGGGCCCGCTGGGCGTCCCGCGCGGTGCGCTGGCTCCTGCTGCTGGCGTTGGTCGCGGGCGCCGGAGCGGCCGGCGTGCAGCGCGCCGTCAAGGGCTACGCCGCCCTGCCGCACGCCTGGGTGTCCGGCGGCGTCGCCGCGGCACCCTGGGTGATCCTGGTGATCGCCGTCTGGTTGTGGCTCTCCATGATCAAACAGGTCCTGAGCCTGCGGGCGCGGCGCGAACGGCCCTCCCCGACGCCGGCTCCGGCCCCCGCCGCCCTCGTCGACAAGGCCATCATCCCGGGCCTCTCCGACCACGAGCCCGAGGAAACGATGCCGTTGCCGCGTCCGACGTCCGTACGCGAGCTGGAACCCGTACGGACCGCGCACCCGGGACCGGAGCCGGTCACCGCACCCGCCGCACAGCTCGGTCCGGCCGAGCCGGAGCCGGCGACCGCACCCGAATCCCCCCGTGACCCGGCCAAGACGGAACCCGTGACCGCACTCGCGGCACGATCCCATCCGGCCGAGCCGGAACCCGCGGGCGCACCCGCGCCGGGCGCCGACGCGGCCGGGCCCGAACCCGAGCCGATGGTGGAAGCGCCCATGAACGACGAACCCGCAGAGCCGGCCGACGAGCCGGCGCCGCGCCTGGTGGCCAGAACCTCCCTGCCCACGGACGTAATGCTGGTCGGCGCCCCGCGCCCGAAGCCCAACCTCACCGACACGCAGCCGGACGGCATCAAGCTGCCGGACACCCTGCCGGACGGCATTCCGATCGTCGGGACGGCCGAAGACGACGTCGACGCGTACGCCGACGAACGAGCCGAGGACCCGGACGCCGGAGAGGCCGCGACCGACCGCGGGTCCTGGGGCGAGGAGGCCGCACGACAGCCCGGACAGTGGCCCGGCAGGGCCGCCGCGAACGCCGGAGGGCATTCCGTGCCCGAGCCCGGAGCGGAGCAGGTGGAGTCCACGCCGCCGTCCAGCAAGTTCCGCAGTTCGCCGACCCCGCCCCGCGACTGAGCGGCGCCCGGGTCTGGGCGCGCCGTGATGACCTGGTGAAACCCGACCTGACAGGGAAAGCTGAGGATCATGAAGACCTGGGTCCCCATCCTGAACGGCAGCGGCTTCGGGGTGAACAACCTCCCGTACGGTGTCTTCTCCCGGCGCGGGGAACTGCCGCGCGTGGGAGTGGCCATCGGCGAGCAGGTGCTCGACCTGGCCGACCTGGCCGCCGCGGGGCTGCTCGCCGACCGGCGCTGGTTCGCCGCGGGATCGCTCAACGCGTTCATGGCCGCCGGTCGTACCGTGTGGCAGCCGACCCGCGAGCGCATCATCACGCTGCTGACGGATGTTTCCTACCGTGACGAGGTCGAGCCGCACCTTTCGCCGGTGGCCGACGTCGAGCTGCACATGCCGTTCGAGGTCGCGGACTACGTCGACTTCTACTCCTCCCGTGAGCACGCCACGAACCTCGGGCGGATCCTGCGGCCCGACTCCGAGCCGCTGCTGCCGAACTGGCGGCACATGCCGGTCGGCTACCACGGCCGGGCCGGCACGGTGGTCCCGTCGGGAACGCCGGTCGTAAGGCCGTACGGCCAGCACCGTGGCCAGGAGGGACCTGTGTTCGGCCCAACGGCGAAGCTCGACATCGAGGCCGAGGTGGGTTTCGTGGTGGGGACGCCGTCGGCGTACGCCCAGCCGGTGCCGACCGCGGGGTTCCGGGACCACGTGTTCGGATTCGTCCTGATCAACGACTGGAGCGCGCGGGACATCCAGGCATGGGAGTATCAGCCGCTCGGACCGTTCCTGGCGAAGTCCTTCGCGACGTCCATCTCGCCATGGGTCGTCCCGGTCGCCGCGCTCGAGCCGGCCCGTGTGCCCCCGCCGGAGCAGGATCCGGAGCCGCTGCCCTATCTGCGCTGCGACGAGCCCTGGGGCCTCGACGTGACCCTCCAGGTAGACCTCAACGGGCACGTGGTGAGCCGCCCGCCGTTCGCCGGGATGTACTGGACGCCGCCGCAGCAGCTCGCCCACACGACCGTCAACGGCGCGACACTGCACACCGGCGACCTGATGGGATCAGGAACGGTCTCCGGGCCACGGCGTGACCAGCGGGGCAGCCTGATCGAACTGACCTGGAACGGCGATGAGCCGCTGGAGCTGCCCGACGGCACGAAGCGGACCTTCCTGGAGGACGGTGACACCGTGCGGATCCAGGCCACCGCGCCCGGCTTGGACGGCATGCCGATCGGCTTCGGCGACGTCACCGGCACGATCTACCCCGCCGTCCGCTGACAAAGGGGGCCGCGCAGCGGCAAGCGTCATCGGAGGACTCTCCGGCGCCCCACATGACGGTCAGCGAAGGACCAACGCGGTGGCCATGGCGGCCAGGCCCTCGCCGCGGCCGGTAAGGCCGAGCCCGTCGGTGGTGGTGGCCGAGACGCTGACCGCGGCACCGCCCAGGGCCTCGCTCAGGACCTTCTCCGCCTCGGGGCGGCGTGGGCCGATCTTGGGGCGGTTGCCGATGATCTGGATGGCCACATTGCCGATCTGGTACCCGGCCTCCGTGAGGAGGCGCATGACCTCGCGGAGCAGGTCGACCCCGGCCGCACCGGCCCAGCGCCGGTCGGAGGTGCCGAACACGGCGCCCAGGTCGCCCAGGCCCGCCGCCGACAGCAGTGCGTCGCACGCGGCGTGCGCGGCGACATCACCGTCGGAGTGACCCGCCAGACCGTCGCCCTGGCCGGGCCAGTCGAGCCCCGCCACCCTGAGCGGCCGTCCAGAACCGAATGGGTGGACGTCGACTCCGACGCCCACCCGTGGAACTCGTGGTGCCAACTATCCGGCCAAGACCTCGTCGAGGAGCGCCTCGGCTTTGTCCTCGTTGGTCTTCTCGGCCAGCGCCAGCTCACTGACCAGTATCTGCCGCGCCTTGGCCAGCATGCGCTTCTCGCCTGCCGACAGGCCGCGCTCCTTGTCACGTCGCCACAGATCCCGGACGACCTCTGCGACCTTGTTGACGTCGCCGGAGGCGAGCTTCTCAAGGTTCGCCTTGTAACGCCGCGACCAGTTGGTGGGTTCTTCGGTGTAGGGTGCGCGAAGCACCTCGAACACCTTCTCCAAACCCTCCTGGCCCACGACGTCACGGACGCCGACAAGCTCGGCGTTCTCCGCGGGGACGCGAACGGTGAGATCGCCCTTGTCGACCTTCAGCACCAGGTAGGTCTTGTCCTGGCCCTTGATGGCACGAGTCTCGATGGCTTCGATCCGAGCAGCCCCATGATGGGGGTAGACGACAGTGTCGCCGACCTTGAAAGTCATGTGACAAGTACCCCTTCCGCTATGCATAAGGGTAGCACGCTGCAGGGGCCTGCTGAACCGACGTTACCGGCATATGCGCAGGTCAGCACGGTAATTAGCGTATTGACAAAGCGCGAATGCCGTGTAATACACACGCTCGCGGACCCGATTGGGCCGCACCGCGCACACAGCGGCGGAAGCGGCTCATACTGGAGGTGGACGGGCCGACACGGTTCTGATACTCCCTGAGTGAGGCTCCGTGGGGGCGCCGGAACCCGGGTGGGGCCGTAGCCGTCCGAGAAGGTAGGTGTGGCGTGGGGCTTCACGGCGACCCTGACGACTATGGGCTGCCCAAGGTCGACGTCGTCGTGCCGGATGACGCGCGGGAGCTCGATCGCGACGTGATCGCATACCGGCGCGAACTGCGGCAGCTCCGCCGCCGCGAGCACTGGCAGCGGCTTGCCCGTCCCTTCACCCGTTACGGCATCGCCGCACCGTTCATCGCGAGCGCCGTGCTCATCGCCCTGATCAGCGGGGTTCTGATGACCGTCGTCTCCCCCAGGCCGAGTCCACGGACCATTCAGGTGCCGCCGACCGGGCCGACGCGCCTTCGCCCCGGCGACATCGGCGGCCCGCTTCCCACCGGCGATGTCATCGTCGCCGGCAAACGCACCCCGCTGACCGACTTCGTCAACGTCGCGGGTGTCATCCTCATTGTGCCCCGCGACTGCCACTGCGACTCCGCCGTGGAGAATCTCGCGCAGCAGGCCGGTTATCAGCGGCTTCAGGTCTGGCTGGTCGCGGACGCGCGTACCGGAAAGGCCGCCGATGACGTGGGCCGCCTGGCCGGCGCCGCCACGCACGGCTTCGCGCGTGTCGCCGACGACCCGGACCGGCTGCTCTCGTCGGCGTACAAGGCCGCCGGGCCGACCGCGGTGCTCGTCACGACCGACAAGGTCGTCCGCAAGGTCCTGAGAGGCGTTCGGTCCGGCCAGAACTTCACTCCCGACCTGCAGCCGTTGCAGACTCCGAGCTGAACTCCGGGCTCTTCGGGCCCCCGCGTGTCGTCCGGCGGGGCACCTCGCTACGCTTCCCTGTGGCGTTTCGCACGCCTTTGGAATGTCCACCCCGCCCAAGGAGAGAACGACGCCGTGAGCCGCACACGCCGCCGGGCCGTCGCCATCACCGTCGCCGGCGTCTTCGCCGTCGCCCCGATGGTGTCCGCCTGTGGTGCCGGCAGGAATCCGCAAAGTGCGCTGCCGACCCAGCTCGCCGAGGGCGTCAACGCCTCCGTGCACCAGGTCGACATCCGCAACGTCTTCATACTCGGTCCCGACCCCGGCCAGCGTCTGGCCGCCGGCGGCTCCGCGCCGCTCTACGCGTGGTTCGTGAACCACGGTTCCTCTCCGGACAGGCTGGTGGCGGTCGACGCCCCCGGTGTGGCGCAGTCGGTCGAGATCACTGGCGGCTCCCTCGACCTGCCGCCGGCCCAGCTGGTCTCCACCGCCCAGGCCGCCGGCACGCCGGCTCAGGGCGCCACGGCGAGCGGCACCCCGGCTCCCGGCGCTCCGGCCGG